>CP127080.1:507500-627500 GCA_030252795.1 Porticoccaceae bacterium LTM1 | reverse complement strand
TGTACTGCGGATCCTGGACTCCAACAGCGCCAAGATGGGTATTGATGCACTGGGCTATGAAGTGGACCAGAAAGAAGCCTATTTGGAGACACTGGAAAAACACCAGGGCATGATTCTGGTAACAGGACCTACCGGTAGCGGTAAAACGGTATCGCTGTATACCGGCCTGGGGATACTCAATACTCCGGAGCGAAACATCTCCACAGCGGAAGATCCCATCGAGATCAATATGGATGGGATTAACCAGGTCCAGATCAACACCAAGGTAAACCTGACCTTTGCCAATGCGTTGCGGGCCTTCCTGCGTCAGGACCCCGATGTAATCATGGTGGGTGAGATTCGTGACCTTGAAACTGCAGAGATTGCCATCAAAGCCGCACAGACAGGCCACATGGTGCTATCAACCTTGCACACAAATAGCGCACCAGAGACATTGACCCGACTTTTGAATATGGGCGTTCCCTCTTTCAACGTAGCCACATCAGTTAACCTGATTATTGCCCAACGACTGGCACGGCGATTGTGCAGCCATTGCCGCAAGCCGGCAGATGACATTCCTGATAAGGTACTCAGTGAAGAAGGATTTGATGATATTGGTATTCCCCGCAAAGAAATCACCTTGTACCACCCAGTCGGGTGCTCCAAATGCAGCAAAGGCTACAAAGGACGCTCGGGGATATATGAGGTACTGAAGGTATCACCATCCATTGCTCGACTCATTATGGAGGGTGGAAACTCACTGCAGATTGCCGAAAAGGCCAAAGAGGAAGGATTCAGAACCTTGCGCCAGTCCGCACTTCGCAAGGCAGCGGCGGGTATAATCAGCCTCGAAGAGGCAAATCGCGTCACTAGCGACTAAAACTATAGACATACTGGCAATAACAAATAGAGAAGCCGTCAGGGGTCAATTATGGCAGCAGCACAGGCAGAAGTTTTTATCTACAAGGGTAAAGACAAACAGGGAAAACCCGTTAAGGGTGAAATAAAGGGCTCCAACCCTAATATTGTCAAAGCACAATTGCGAAAGCAGGGGGTAACTGCAGCTTCAGTCAAAAAGAAGCCCAAACCCCTATTTGGTGGTGGAAAAAAACCAATAAAGCCACAAGATATTGCCATTTTCACCCGGCAAATGGCCACCATGATGAAAGCTGGTGTTCCTCTGGTACAAAGTTTTGACATCGTATCTGAGGGTGTTGAGAAGGAGTCCCTCAGAGAACTTATAGAAACGATTAGAGATGATGTGGCTGCCGGCTCTGGATTAGCTACATCACTTAAGAAACACCCACGATACTTTGACGACCTTTTTTGCAGCCTGGTAGATTCCGGCGAACAATCCGGCTCCCTGGAAACGATGCTCGACCGCATCGCTACCTATAAAGAGAAGCTGGAATCCCTCAAAGCCAAAGTTCGCAAAGCTATGGTATACCCGGCCGCCATTTTGGCGGTTGCTGTATTAGTTACTGGTATTTTGCTGGTTAAAGTTATTCCTGTTTTCGCTCAAACTTTCCAGGGGTTTGGTGCAGACCTTCCTGCATACACGTTATTTGTACTAGGTATTTCTGAAGTTGCTCAAAAGTACTGGCTACTTTGGCTAGCTGTTATCATTGCAATTGGAGTAGCCTTCAAAGAGGCCCGCCTGCGCTCCCAGAAATTCTCGGACACTATCGACCGCGCATCTCTCAAAATACCAGTTGTAGGAAAAATCCTGTATGAAGGTATTATTGCCCGGTTTGCCAGAACATTATCTACAACTTTCGCAGCCGGTGTTCCGCTTGTTGATGCACTAAGTTCTGTCGCGGGGGCAGCTGGCAATGCTGTTTATAGGGACGGCATTATCAAAGTTCGCGATGAAGTAACCACCGGTATCCAACTGCACCAGTCTTTGCGTAATACAGGGCTGTTTCCAGTAATGCTGCTACAGATGACTTCCATTGGTGAAGAGTCCGGCGCCCTGGACGAGATGCTTGAAAAGGCAGCAGTTCACTATGAAGAGTCCGTTGATAATGCCGTTGATAACTTAACCGCCCTCCTGGAACCGTTAATCATGGTCGTTATTGGTGGACTGGTTGGCAGCCTCTTGATTGCCATGTACCTGCCAATCTTCAACCTCGGTCAAGTTGTTGGCTAAGAATAATAATCAAGGAAATACCTTATGCCCCAAGATTTAATGACTGCGCCCACCCTTGTGGTGGGCGCTGCCGTATTACTCGGACTGATTATCGGCAGTTTTTTGAATGTTGTTATTTACCGTCTCCCACTGGTACTGGAGAGGGACTGGAAACAGCAATCCCGCGACTTTTTGGGAATGGAGCCAGAGCCGGACAATCATAAAATCGGCCTTGCTTTTCCTGCTTCACACTGCCCTTCCTGTGGGGTTGCCATCAAGCCCTGGCACAATATACCGGTACTGAGCTACCTGTTATTGCGTGGGCGCTGTGGTAGCTGTTCAACCAAAATCTCCATCCAGTACCCACTGATTGAACTTATTTGCGGCCTGATTACCGGTGTGGTCGTTTTCCATTTTGGCTTTACCGAAAAGGCGCTGTTTGTGGCGCTGTTTTCGTGGGCACTGATCTGCCTGACCGGCATTGATTTTGGCCATAAGCTGCTGCCAGACAATATTACCCTGCCGCTGCTGTGGCTGGGGTTACTGATCAACCTGGATGGTACATTTGTTCCGCTCAGTGAAGCTGTAATTGGCGCGGCCGCTGGCTACCTGTCTCTGTGGAGTGTGTATTGGGTATTCAAGTGGATTACCGGCAAGGAAGGTATGGGTCATGGCGACTTTAAGCTGCTGGCAGCATTGGGCGCCTGGATGGGTTGGCAATTTTTGCCGATGATCATTTTGCTGGCGTCTGTGGTGGGTGCTGTGGTGGGGATTACGCTGATTGCCACTATGGGGCGTGATCGGCAGATTCCTATTGCTTTTGGGCCTTATCTGGCTGCGGCGGGGTGGATTGCCTTGCTGTGGGGTCAGGATATTATGAATTGGTATTTGCCTTAGTCGGGGTTGTTGGGATTTCGCCCCCGAAGGTCTGGAGTGCGCCTGCGGCGGGCTTGGCTCAGCCCCTCCATGCCGTCATTCCCGCGCAAGCGGGAATCCATATTAGTGCAAATGGATCCCCGCCTCCGCGGGGATGACGACGAAAAGATTGCTCTAGGTAATAAGCGTTTATTCGAGCGCCGCTTCCACTCATACTTCGGTCAATACATCACATCGCCCTTCGCATTGGCTTGGTATTGTGCATAATAAGAGTCACTGTAATCCACTCAATAACAAGGATCATATCGCTATGTTTGTTGTAGGCATTACTGGTGGTATTGGTAGTGGCAAAAATGCTGCTACGCATATTTTTCAGGATCTGGGCATTGAGATTGTCGATGCTGATGTCGCGTCTCGCAGAGTTGTAGAACAAGGCACTCCTGCTTACGAGGAGATCGTAGAGCATTTTGGTGCTGGAGTTCTGCTACCCAGTGGAGACCTGAACCGTCGTGCGCTTCGAGCCCTGGTATTTTCTGATCCGGATAAGCGCATGTGGCTGGAAGGGTTGCTACATCCGTTAATCAGGGAATGGCTGCAGAATCGCCTTGAGTCAGCTCAAACTCCCTATGTGATCCTTTCATCTCCGCTGTTACTGGAAACAGATCAGTATCGATTGGCAGATCGGGTCGTGGTAGTAGACATCCCTGAAGAGTTACAAGTTGAGCGCACCATGTCGCGGGATGCAAATTCCGAGAGCCAGGTAAAAGCGATTATGGCAAACCAGATGCCACGAGCTAAACGCCAGGAGCTGGCGGACGATATTATTGATAATAGTGGCTCAATGGATGACCTGAAGGAACAGATTGAGGCGCTTCATCAGAAGTATCTGGAGATGGCGGCGCAGCCTGCTTGATAGCCAAGGATGCAAAGTCACTGGATTGCCGCGTCGCTCTGCTCCTCGCAATGACGAGGGATTAATTAATATGCCGTCATCGCGAGCGAAGCGCGGCGACCCAGAGTCTGGATCTAAAAGTCACGAAATTACGTAAGTGTTGTATATGTCAGAATTGAAGAAAAAACCGCTTGAATTGAGCTGCCCCACCTGCAAGAAAACCATTGAGTGGAGTGATCAATTCCCTCATCGCCCATTCTGTTCTGCGCGTTGCAAACAGATTGATTTTGGTGATTGGGCAAATGAGACAAACAGTATTCCGGGGGAGCCTGTGCTTGATCCGGAATTATTGGAAGAAGCTGAAAGTATAAGGCACTGATAGGTTCCGGCTACGGTGATTCCCAGATCGCCCTGAGGCTCCTATGTCATCCTGAGGCCCCTATGTCATCCTGAGCGTAGCGAAGGATCTCAATGGTCGGTGAGTACGAGATCCTTCGCTACGCTCAGGATGACACGTTTGGGAATTCCGGAGTGCCTTATTCCTCTAATTCTTTTTTGAGTAGTGCCATTTCCCGTTTGTAGTGAGCTGCTTCACAGGCATAGGATATATTGAGGCTCTGCACCTTCGAAAGAAATCCGTCCACCTTATCCACCAAGGATGGGAACCTGCTTTCTGTCGGTGGAATTACGCCAGCACATGCCGCCTCCAAGACACCCAGTGTGTATTGATCTGCCAGTAACTTCGACGGTTCCGGAGTAATGCCTTCCAGCCACCAATAGTTATATTTCTGCTGCTCTGACATTCCCCTTGTATCATCCATAAAGTAATAAGCTGCTGCTAACAGCAAAGCCATAGCCATAGCCCACAAATATCCTTTATGAATAACTGCTAACTTCTGCATGGATTTCGGTCTGGACTTGGCTTCATCAACCAGCTTGGTTACAACCGGTTCATTGGCCTCAGGAAAGTCGTAGCCACACAGCTGATTCAGTGTTACCCACTTAGTTGGCTGCCCCTCATTACCATGAGGCTGGCCATTAAATGTGGTGACTTTCCAGAAGTCGAGAAATACCTGTTTATCGGGGTAGTCGTGATGGATTTCGGTAAAGGGACGGCAATGGACAACATCTATTGCCAGCTCTTCGCGCAGCTCACGAACCAACGCTTCGCGAGCTGATTCCCCCTCATCCACCTTGCCACCGGGAAACTCCCAAAGACCACCTTTATGGAGATGATCCGGACGTTTGGCTATTAGCAGTCGGCCATCCTGGCCATAGATTATTCCGGCTACTACGTGAATGCGTTTCATTGTTATGTTGTTTTACCTTTTGAGATTCTTCGTTTCACTCAGAATGACTGAAACTGAACTCAGAATGACAGAAACTGAACCTAGAATGACAGATGCTACCCCACTGTTCCCTGCGATCCTGTTCCCTGCGATCCTGTTCCCTGCGATCCTGTTCCCTGCCATCCTGCTCACTTTTCCTTTGTCATCCTGAGCACAGCGAAGGATCTCTGAGCCTTGGCAGAACTGGGGATTCTTCGCTCCACTCAGAATGACAGAAGCTCGACTCAGAATGACATAGTTAGGTGCGATACTCAGCGTTGATCTTCACATAATCGTAGGAGAGGTCTGTGGTCCAGACTGTCTCCTGATACTCACCTCTTCCCAGGTCAATACGAATCTCAATTTCTTCGCGATCCATCACTCCCTGACCGGCTTCTTCGGTATAACTGGCAGCTCGCCCACCTTTTTCGGCAAGTAAAACATCTCCCAGGTGAACCGTCACCGTTTCTACATTGAGATCATCGATTCCGGCACGGCCAACCGCCGCCAGTATACGCCCCCAGTTCGGATCCGAAGCAAACAAGGCTGTTTTCACTAATGGCGACTCGGCAACAGTAAATGCCGCTGCCAGACTCTCTTGACGTGTTGCGCCACCGCTTACCTGAACGGTAACGAACTTGGTAGCTCCCTCTCCGTCGCGAACAATGGCTTGCGCGAGTTCACTGGCGACTTGTTCAAGGGCCTCTACAAACTGCGTATAACCTGATGATTGCGGTGCAATGGTGACTCCGGACTGCCCGGTAGCGACCAGAACAACAGAATCGTTGGTAGAGGTATCCCCATCAACCGTAATTCGGTTAAACGACTTATCTGCGCAGGCGCTGATCAGAGTCTGTAATTGCTCCTGCTCAATAGCCGCATCCGTGGCGATGTATCCCAGCATGGTTGCCATATTGGGCTTGATCATGCCGGAGCCCTTGGAGATTCCGGTAATAGTTACAGTGTTTCCGTCGATATCAATCTGTTTTGAAGTACCTTTGGGACGAGTATCGGTGGTCATAATACCAACGGCCGCGTCCGACCAACCCTCTTCGCTAAGCGCTTGAACCGTAGATGGCAGGGCTGCCAGAATTTTATCGACTGGCAGGGGTTCGCCAATTACACCTGTTGAAAAAGGCAAAATTTCTGCACTGGATACACCAACTTCTGCCGCCAAGGCCCGACACACCGTGTTGGCGTTATCCAGCCCTTGTTGACCAGTTCCTGCATTGGCATTTCCGGTATTGGTAATCAGGTAGCGTGGCGAGCTGTCAGCAAGATGGGCTTTGGCAACTTGTACGGGAGCCGCGCAAAAGGCGTTGAGGGTAAAAACTCCTGCGACTGTACTACCTGGAGCTGCCTCCATTAACACCAGATCCTTTCGTCCCGGCTTTTTAATACCGGCGGAGGCGGTACCCAATTTGAAGCCAGCTACGGGGTGCATTACAGGGAAAGTGTCTTTGCCTACGGCCATATATTTTTTAATCCTTGATAAAGGGCACGTCTAAATTATGTTCGCGACTGAAGTCGCTCCTACAGAAATACGTTTTGGATTCGTCATTGCGAGGAGCTAAGCGACGCGGCAATCCAGTGTCGGTTCGCAAAGAGACACCGGATCGCCGCGCTTCGCTCGCGATGACGAGCCCATTATTTCCGTTTAACCATTACGCTCGCAATGACGATATTAACAATGATTTTAGCCAAGCCGTCCGTGACACTGCTTATACTTTTTACCTGATCCGCAAGGGCAGTCATCATTGCGACCTACTTTGGGAAAGTCACGCACAAATGGCTCTGCGGCAGCAGTTTCCAGTTTGCCGTGACACTGTTTGAACTTTTTACCCGATCCACAGGGGCATGGATCGTTGCGGCCAATATCTTGTGGCAACTGCGCCTGTGGTTGCGGCTCTTCAATAGCTGAAGCCTCTGCGTGCTGGAACTGCATCTGCTGACGCTGCTGTTCTTCCAGGCGACGGCGCTCTAACTGTTCAGCTTCATCCGGTTGGGCAATTTGTACACGAGCCAGGAAGCGGACCGTTTCAAACTTGACGTTATTGAGCAGTTCCTGGAACAGCTCAAAGGACTCACGCTTGTACTCCTGCTTGGGGTTCTTCTGGGCATAGGCACGCAGATTCACGCCCTGGCGGAGGTGGTCCATGCTGGCCAGGTGCTCTTTCCAGAGCTGATCCAGTACTTGCAACATGATCTGTTTCTCGACCATTCGCATTTCCGGACCAACCTGTTCGCACTTGGCTTTATAGGTGGTCGTCATCTCTTCCTGAACACGCTTCAACAGGCCCTGCTCATTGAGACGATTATCCTCATCCAGCCAGGTTTGCAGCGGCAGTTTCAGGCCAAACTCGACTTTCAGGGCTTCCTCAAGCCCTTCGACATCCCACTGCTCCTCGAGGCTCTCCGGCGGGATATAACCGCCAAACATATTTGCCACCACATCATTGCGAATATTGTCGATGATGCCGGAAATATCGTCTGACTCCAGCAGGTGGTTACGCTGCTCGTAAATCGCCTGACGTTGATCGTTGGCAACATCGTCAAACTCCAGCAGGTGTTTACGAATATCAAAGTTACGGCCTTCCACCTTGCGCTGGGCTTTTTCGATGGCGTTGGACACCATACGATGCTCAATCGCTTCACCCTCTTTCATACCAAGGGCACGCATCATGTTTTTCACCCGATCAGAGGCAAACAGACGCATCAACGGATCTTCCAGCGACAGGTAGAAACGCGACATACCGGGGTCACCCTGACGACCGGCGCGACCGCGCAGCTGGTTATCAATACGGCGTGATTCGTGACGCTCGGTACCGATGATATGTAAACCGCCGGCTTCCAGAACCGTCTGGTGACGCTCTTTCCAGTCAGCCTTGATCTTGGCAACCTGCTCTTCAGATGGATTTTCCAGCGCGTTGATTTCCGCTTCCCAGCTGCCACCCAACACAATATCAGTACCGCGACCGGCCATATTGGTTGCGATGGTAACGGTACCCGGACGACCGGCCTGGGCAATAATTTGTGCTTCCATTTCGTGGAACTTGGCGTTCAACACCTGGTGAGGAATTTTGGCCTGATTGAGCAACAGGGACAGCAGCTCGGAGGTTTCGATAGAAGCGGTACCCACCAGAACCGGCGCATTTTTTTCGATGCAGTGACGAATATCCTCAATAACCGCCTGGTACTTCTCTTGCTGGCTCAGGTAAACCAGGTCATTCAGGTCCTGACGCTGGATCTTGCGGTTAGGCGGAATAACTACTACGCTCAGTCCGTAAATCTGGTGGAATTCGTAAGCTTCTGTGTCAGCCGTACCAGTCATTCCAGATAGTTTGCCGTAAAGGCGGAAGTAGTTCTGGAATGTGGTAGATGCCAGGGTCTGGCTCTCCTGCTGAATACGAACACCTTCCATTGCTTCGATGGCCTGGTGCAGACCTTCAGACAGGCGACGGCCAGCCAGTTTCCGACCAGTGTGCTCATCAATCAGCACAACACTGCCGTTCTCGATAATGTAATCAACATCGCGGCGGAACAGATTGTGAGCTTTAAGTGCCGCGTGAACGTGGTGCAACAGGTTCAGGTTTGTTGATTGGTAAAGGTTCTCTTCAGGCTGCAGCAGGCCTTCATTAATCAGCAGGTCTTCGATTTTTTCGTGGCCCTGCTCAGTCAGTTCAACCGAACGGGACTTCTCATCAACGGCAAAATCGCCAGTCGGCAGTAATTCGCAAAGTGGCTGCTTACCTTCTTCTACAAGAACCAGATCTTTGCCCTGCTCAGCTGCCAGTGACAGTGCTGCACCGGTTCCCACCAATTCCGGCTCTCCGCCATCGCGCTTCAACAGAACCTTGGTGTGCTGGATTTTTTCGTTGCGCAATTTATCCGGATGAGGGCGGGCTTTCAGCACCTGCACCAGACCATTTATGCGTTTGTAGGTTTCCGAGCTGTCACTGGCAGCACCGGAAATAATCAGTGGGGTACGGGCCTCGTCAATCAGGATCGAGTCCACCTCATCCACTACTGCAAAGGACAGGCCGCGCTGAACACGGTCTTCTTTCCGCAGCGCCATATTGTCGCGCAGATAATCGAAGCCAAATTCATTGTTGGTACCGTAAGTGATATCAGCCTCATAGTTGCCCTGTTTTTCAAACGGCATCTGGCTGGAGAGAATTACACCTACGGTCAAGCCCAGCTTTTCATAGACCGGGCGCATCCACTCGGCATCTCGACTGGCGAGGTAATCGTTGACGGTAATGATATGAACGCCGCCACCGGTAAGCGCATTCAGGTATGCCGGCAAAGTCGCCATCAAGGTTTTACCTTCACCGGTTTTCATCTCGGCGATGTTGCCTTCGTGAAGGGTGATACCACCAATCATCTGTACATCAAAATGGCGCATTCCTAGAGAGCGGTCAGCTGCCTCACGTACCGCGGCAAAGGCTTCCGGCAACAGTTGATCCAGAGATTCACCGGCTTCCAGGCGCTGCTTGAACTCATCGGTTTTGGCCAGCAGCGCTTCGTCAGATAGCGCCCGGTATTCATCTTCACGTGCATTGACCTTATCGACCAGTTTGCCCATGCGACGCAGTTCACGATCATTTTTGCTGCCGAACAGCTTCTTCAACAATTTAGTAGCCATGTCTCTCTCTTGGACTTCTTTTACTGCACGACTGAATTTATTTACAGCGACTCATTCACTGGTTTTTGCGTCGGGCTTTCTAAAAAATAAATGGGGATAATAAGCCGTTTACAAAAAACGGCAACTGGGCAATGCAAAATTACCCGGCGGGAATTACTTTAGCGGACGGTTCGCTTGATATAGGTAGCCGGATCGACTGATCGGCCGTTTTTGTAAACTTCGAAATGTACGTGAGGACCCGTAGAACGACCGGTGCTACCCATCAGGGCAATAATCTGGCCTTTTTTGACCACATCACCAGCTTTAACCAGATTTTCTTTGTTGTGACCGTAGCGTGTGACATAGCCATCACCATGCTCGATCTCTACCAGATGCCCGTAACCACTGCGCTCGCCAGACCAGATAACTACACCGGCAGCGGTAGCAACTACATCTCCACCTTCTTTTCCGGCAAAGTCTACGCCATCGTGCCAGGCACGCTTACCGTGGAACGGGTCAGTACGCCAGCCATACTTGGAAGACATCCAACCTTTGGTAATTGGTCGCCCGGTAACGGTACTTTCCTCGGTTAACTTGCGGTCAACCAGCATGGACTCCATCATCTCAAGCTGAAGTTCGCGATCCTGAAGCTGTCGCTCCAGTTGCTGGAAAAGATGATCCAGATCGCTCGGCTCCTGCTCACCCAAAATTGCAGTTTCCGGGCCACCCACTGCAGGCACACGACTGAAATCAAATTCACCATCATCGAGACTGGCCACATCAGTGAGGCGCTCGCCCAGTGCATCAAGTCGCACCAGTCGCGCCTGCATTTCAGCCAGTTTGGAGGTCAGCGCAGACAAGCGACGACGGGCGTCAGACTGCTTGCTTTCCAACTGCTGCTTTTGCTGGGCCAGCTCGGCTTGCATCGCCTCGACCACTTCCACCAGCTCGGGCGCGCTTTTGCCGCCGTTCATGAGTTGACTCATCACAAAACCGGCCCCGGCAGGAAGTGCCAGGAAACAGAAAGACAGCAGCACTTTCGCCCACCCATTAAGGGTGACGGAACGCGTACTGTCCTGCTTGTTACCGATGAATATGATTTTCACGAACGTTCAATCAGCTCTTTTTTATTATTGTTAGGCTACACAGCCGAAACCGGCTTGCTGTAGGTGATTGGCGCAACCGCATCCTCACCTTCAAAAGTAACCATTTCCCAGGCATCAGTCTGGGCAATCAGGGCACGCAGGGAAGCATTGTTCAGGGCGTGACCGGATTTATAAGCTTCGAACTCGCCAATCAGGCTGTTGCCGAGCAGGTACAAATCGCCAATGGCATCGAGAATCTTGTGCTTGACGAATTCGTCCTCGTAGCGCAGGCCGTCTTCGTTGAGAACGGAATATTCGTCAACAACAATGGCGTTATCCAGGCTGCCACCACGGGCCAACCCTTTGGAGCGCAGATATTCGATCTCGTGCATAAAGCCAAATGTACGGGCACGGCTCACTTCTTTTACAAAAGAAGTAGTAGAGAAGTCGATTTCCGAGTGCAGGGCCCGGTTGGCAAAAACCGGATGATCAAAATCGATAGTGAAAGAGACCTTGAAGCCGTCAAAAGGCTTGAAGCGCGCAACTTTGTCGTCATGCTTTACGGTAACTTCTTTCTTGATACGTATGAATTTTTTCGGGGCTTCCTGTTCGGCAATTCCAGCAGACTGAATCAGGAACACAAACGGGCCGGCGGAACCGTCCATAATAGGAACTTCCGGAGCCGACACATCAATAATGGCGTTATCAATACCCAGACCCGCCATTGCGGAAAGCAGGTGCTCCACGGTGGAAACCCGCACATCGCCATTAACGAGAGTGGTAGAAAGGGTGGTGTCACCAACGTTTTCCGCTTTCGCCTGAATCTCGACAACCGGAGTCAGGTCCGTACGACGGAAAATAATACCGGAATCAACCGGCGCCGGATGCAGGGTCAGATAGACCTTTTCGCCGGTATGCAGGCCAACGCCAGTAGCGCGAATGGTGTTTTTCAGTGTCCGCTGCCTGATCATTTGTCGAGACTTCCCCTCACCTTACAGGTACAAAGCGCCCAATCCTAACAGAATTCTTACCGGTCACCAAACCTCTTAAAGCAATTATTTGTCGACGAGTTCACGTCATTTTGTAGCAAGTAGCCCCGACTCCCAGGGGAAACGTTGGGAGCCGGGGAGTACCAATCAGTACCTGGCAGTACCGGATCAGTCAGCCTGACGACGCAGGAAGGCCGGGATATCCAGGTAATCCATATCCGGATCGGACTTCGGCTCTTCCAGCTTGCGCGCCGTAGCCTCAGTGGAAACCGACGGCTGCATCGGGCGGCCAGCAGTTGGCTGACGTACCGGGGCAGACTGACTGGTGCGACGGCTGGTGCGGGTGATGGTCGGCGTATCCAGTTGGCGATAATCCAGCTCACCATTAGACTTCATCACTTCCGGGCCAGTAGTGTTGTCGACTACTTTGGTTGGCACCATATCGCGACCCAGGCCGGTGGCCACCACAGTAACCCGCAGCTTGTCGCCCATGGTTTCGTCAATAACGGTACCAACTACCACAGTGGCATCTTCGGAAGCGAACTGTTCAACCGTGTCACCGACATCCTGAAATTCACCCAGTGACAGATCTGGACCAGCAGTGATGTTAACCAGAATACCCTTGGCACCCTGCAGGTTGATATCTTCCAGCAGCGGGCTGTGAACTGCGGCTTCTGCAGCTTCGCGAGCACGATGCTCTCCGGCAGCTTCACCACTGCCCATCATCGCCATGCCCATTTCCGACATGACAGTGCGAACGTCTGCGAAGTCGACGTTGATCATACCCGGGCGAATGATCAGGTCAGCAATCCCCTGAACCGCACCCAGCAGCACGTCGTTGGCCGCTTTGAAAGCGTCCAGCAGACTGGTGGAGCTGCCCAGTACCGAGAGCAGCTTCTCATTCGGAATGGTGATCAGCGAGTCAACCCGGTCGCGCAGGTGCTTGAGACCTTCCTCGGCAATTGCCATGCGCTTGCGACCTTCAAATTTGAACGGGCGGGTTACTACCGCCACAGTCAAAATACCCAGCTCGCGCGCCACATCGGCTACTACCGGTGCACCACCGGTACCGGTACCACCACCCATACCCGCGGTGATGAAGACCATATCGGCACCCTGCAATACGTCGGCGATGCGATCGCGATCCTCCAGAGCGGCCTGATGACCTACTTCCGGATTGGCGCCAGCACCCAGGCCGCGAGTAACGTTGTTACCCAGTTGCAGTACTGTGGCGTTATTGAGGTCTTTAAGCGCCTGGGAGTCTGTGTTGGCACAGATAAACTCGACGCCCTCTACGTTGCTGTCGATCATGTGGCGTACAGCGTTTCCGCCGCCACCGCCGACCCCGACTACTTTGATTTCCGCTGAATCCGGAATGCTATCTACGATCTCGAACATGGTGTTTCCCCTTCTTATTAAGCTCAAGCTCATTAACTAAAAATTTGTTCTGGTTACAGGCTGCCCTGGAACCATTGCTTCATGCGGCCAAAAAAGCTTTCGCCGCGACTCTCTTCAACTACTCGCTGCACATTCGCTCCTCCTTCCCGCTGTTGTTTCATTCCGTACAGCAACAGCCCTACCCCGGTAGAATGGATCGGGTTGTTGACGATGTCGGTCAGGCCAGCGACGTTACAGGGCGCTCCCAGACGCACCGGCATATGGAAAATTTCTTCGGCCAACTCAACCACGCCTTCCATTTTGGAAGTACCGCCAGTCAGTACGATGCCAGCTGCAACCAGGTCTTCAAAACCACTGCGACGCAGCTCGGCCTGCACCAAGGTAAACAGCTCGTCGTAACGCGGCTCCACCACCTCGGCAAGCGACTGCCGCGACAGGTTGCGGGGCGGTCGGTCACCAACACTGGGCACTTTGATACTCTCTTCCGGGCCGGCCAGATTAGCCAGCGCACAGGCGTATTTGATCTTCAGATCTTCGGCATGCGGAGTCGGTGTACGAAGTGCCATAGCCACATCGTTGGTCACCTGGTCACCGGCAATTGGAATCACTCCGGTGTGGCGAATTGCGCCATCAGTAAAGATGGCAATGTCAGTCGTGCCGCCACCAATATCTACCAGGCAGACACCGAGCTGCTTCTCATCTTCGGTCAGAACGGCATAGCTTGATGCCAGCTGCTCCAGAATGATGTCTTCCACTTCCAGGCCGCAGCGGCGAATGCACTTTTTGATATTCTGGGCAGCGTTGGCGGCACAGGTCACCAAATGCACCTTGGCCTCCAAACGAACACCTGACATGCCCAGTGGTTCGCGAACGCCTTCCTGGTTATCAATGATGAATTCCTGCGGCAGGACATGAAGAATTTCCTGGTCTGCCGGAATCGCTACTGCTCTGGCAGCATCAATCACTCGCTCTACATCCAGCTGGTTCACTTCGCGATCCTTGATCGCAACAATACCGTGGGAGTTGAGGCTGCGAATGTGGCTACCGGCAATACCGGCGTACACCGAGTGGATATGACAACCAGCCATCAGCTCCGCCTCTTCAATAGCGCGCTGAATGGAGTGGACGGTGGATTCAATATTCACCACAACGCCCTTCTTCATGCCCGCCGACTGGTGCATACCAGTGCCGACAATCTCCAGATTGCCATCCGGCCCGATCGCACCCACGATAGCCACGACTTTCGAGGTGCCAATATCCAGTCCGACAATCATTCTCTCTTCATTGCTGTTTGCCATTTTTTTCCCCATCCCCGGTCATCCCCGGGTGTACTTGTAACCAATTTCGTTTTGTTAACCCTGATTTTCAGGGCTGGTATCCGGTGAATGCCAACTCACTGCAACCCCGTTCGGGTAGCGGGCATCCACACTTTTCAGTTCATTTATGCGTTCCCGAAGAACAGCGTCATACACCGTCAGAAAACGCTTCAGCTTTTCAGTCACCTGGCCCTGGCCAACTTTCACATCCAGTTCTCCTGCCAACTTCAGGTGCCACGCATCGCGTTCATCGAGGCGAAACTCCATTGGCTTGAGGCCAGCGGGCAGTAACAGTTCGGCGGCGTGACGATATTGTTCCATCACTTCCCTGGCCTGCCCCTTTGGCCCCAACAGCAATGGCAGTTGAGTCAAACCACTGTTGTCCTGCACATCCAACACCTCACCCCGACGGTTGAGAAAGCTGTGGCGATTCCAACGTGCGATGGGTGTCTCTTCAACCACGTTGATCTCCAGGGTGTTCGGCCAGCGACGCCCTACCGAAGCACTCTCGATCCAGGGATCGCGCTCCAGACGCTGACGAATGGCCTGAAGATCCAAACTTAAAAAACCGCCTTTCAATTCTGCTTCAACCAGCCTGCCAACCGATTCACGAGTCGCGTATTTGAATTCACCCTCAACCGCAATCAACTCCACCGGCTTGTCCAACTGGCCATAGACCGACAGAACTCCCCAGGCACCACCGGCTACAACTACAACCAACAGGCTGATCACCGCCGTGCTTTTCAGCAGCGACCACAGATGCCCCTTCAGCGCACCTGGCTGCCGATTCGAGGATCTGTTGTTAGTCGCCGACTGTTTCATTCCTTCAAGCTTCCAGTGAGGTTTTGGCGATTTCGACCACCAGCTCTTCAAAGCTGATACCAACCGCTGCCGCTGCTTTTGGCACCAGACTGGTATCAGTCATGCCCGGGATAGTGTTCACTTCCAGCAACAGGAACTGACCGTCTGTATCACGCATCACATCCACTCGACTACACCCGGAACAACCGAGACTGTTGTAAGCCGCCAGAGCCACCTGCTCCAATGCCGCCAGATCGTCACCTTCCAGACCGCAGGGAATCAGGTAGCGAGTGTCACCGGTGACGTATTTGGCGTCGTAGTCGTAAAAGCCGTGATCAGTTTCCAGCTTGATCGGCGGCAGTACCCGACCGTTCAAGATCGCCACGGTGTATTCACTGCCGGTGATCCAACGCTCTGCCATCACCTGGCCGTATTGGGATGCCTTTTGCCAGGCGTCCTGCAACTCCTGCGCAGATTCCGCCCGGTACATGCCGACACTGGACCCCTCATTAGCCGGCTTGACCATGGCTACACCACCCAGCTCAGCCATAACCGCTGACCAGTCAGTGTCCTGCTCGAGCATGGCAAAGGCAGCGGTGGGCAAGCCCATGCCTTGCCACAACTGTTTACAGCGCCACTTATCCATCGCCAGTGCCGACGTCAGCACGCCGCAGCCGGTGTAGGGAATCCCCATCAACTCCAATGCGCCTTGAATAGTGCCGTCTTCACCGGGAGTGCCATGCAGCATCAGAACTGCGCGATCCATTTCGACGTCAGCAATGGTTTGCAGTGGTCTATCTCCCACTTCCACAGCAACAGCATCGACACCGGCGCGCAGCAATGCGGCGTGAACCGCCTTGCCGGACTTGAGCGAGATGGCACTCTCGGCGGAGCTTCCACCGTATATAACGCCGACTCGTCCGAGTTGATCTTTGATCATGCTCATTGCCACACCTTTACGACTGTATTTTTTTGTTGCGGTCGCACGTCTGACGTCGCACGTCGCACGCTTTTGTATGTAGTCCGCATATAATGCGGTAATACAGTCGACGTCGAAGCGCCGCACAAACCAGCACCTTCCAATTGCATCAGGGCATCAAGACCGCTGCTGTTAGCGTGCGACGTCAGACGTGCGACGTGCGACTCAACACTCATTGCAGCTTCCTCTCTGCCAGCAGCTTCACCAACTTGCCGACACTACCGGCTCCCTGAGTGATCACGATATCTCCGTCCTGGACGATGTCTCGAATAATGTCCGGCACTACATCGATATTCTCGGCGTAGATCGGGTCTACCAGACCGCGCTGGCGAATACTGCGGCAGAGGTGACGACTGTCGGCACCGGGAATCGGCTCTTCACCTGCGGAGTACACTTCAGTCAGAACCAGTGCATCGCAGCTCGACAGGATTTGTACAAAATCCTCATAAAGGTCGCGGGTACGGGTATAACGGTGTGGCTGGAACACCATCACCAGACGCCTTTCCGGCCAGCCGTCTCGAACAGCCTTGATGGTGGCCGCCACTTCGCGGGGGTGGTGACCGTAGTCATCCACCAGCATTGCTTCACCACCACGATCTGCACCTGAGGAGACCGGGTACTCGCCGTAGATTTCAAAGCGGCGACCCACACCGCCAAATTTGCTCAAACCTTCGCAAATCGCTTCATCACTCAAGCCTTCATCGGTGGCCACGGCTATCGCAGCGGCAGCGTTTTGAACATTGTGTGAGCCGGGAATATTGAGCTCGATCTGCAGCGTCGCCTTGCCTTCCGGACGATGCAGTTTGAAAGTGCTGCGATTGCGACTGGTGCTCATATCAGTGATGCGGTAATCGGCATTCTCGCTAAAGCCATAAGTGATAATCGGCCGCGATACGCTGGGCAGAATTTCACGGACCCGCTCATCATCAATGCAGAGTACTGCCAGCCCATAGAAAGGCAGGTTGTGAAGAAATTCGATAAAGGTTTTCTTGAGTTTGCCTTCATCAAACCCGTAGGTTTCCATATGGTCGATGTCGATATTGGTTACCACTGAAACCATAGGCTGAAGGTGTAAGAACGACGCATCACTCTCGTCCGCTTCTGCAACCAGGTAACGACTTTCACCAAGTCGGGCATTGGTACCCGCACTGGTCAAGCGACCACCGATCACAAAGGTTGGGTCCTTGCCAGCTTCGCCAAAAATCGAGGCAATCAAACTGGTGGTCGTGGTTTTGCCATGAGTACCGGCCACCGCAATACCATGGCGATAGCGCATCAGCTCTGCCAGCATTTCGGCGCGACGTACAATCGGGGTGCGATTTTCGCGAGCACGCACCATCTCCGGGTTGCTGTCACTCACCGCCGTGGAGTTGACCACCACATCAGCCCCATCGACATTGGACTCGGCGTGACCGATAAAGATGGTCGCCCCCATATCACGCAGCCGCTTGGTTACCGGGCCATCGTTAATGTCAGAACCTGAAATCTGGTAACCCTGATTCAACAATACCTCGGCAATGCCACACATACCGACACCGCCTATACCAATAAAATGGATACGCTTTATACGGCGCATCTCGGGAACTTCAAAAACACCTACTTTATTACTCACTGCATAACCTCCTGACAGGCATTGGCCACCATTTCGGTCGCTTGGGGTTGTGCCAACTGCCTTGCATTGCTGGCCATCACCAACAATTGTTCACGGTCTGCCAGCAACTGCTGAAGCATTACCGCCAGTTTTTCCGGGCTCATTTCCGCCTGCTGCATCATGCGAGCAGCGCCTTTATTCACCAGCCACTGACCATTCTTGGTCTGGTGATCATCGATGGCGTGGGGATAAGGAATCAGCACAGAGCCAACACCTGCTGCCGCCAACTCAGACACGGTCAAGGCACCTGACCGACAAACCACCAGATCTGCCCAGCCGTAGGCTTCCGCCATATCGTCGATAAAAGGCACCACCTGGGCATCCACACCAGCGTCACTGTATTTTTCCGAGGTCGGTACCGCACGATCACGCCCGGCCTGATGCCAGATCAGCGGACGCTCATTGGCCGGGAGGCGTTTGATCGCCTCCGGCAGAGTGTCGTTAATGGCCTGGGCACCAAGGCTGCCACCCAGCACCAGCAGGTGCGGACGGTCGCCATTGCGCTGCAATCTCTGTGCAGGCTCCGGCAATTGACTGATCTCATCACGTACCGGATTACCGCACAGTTCGCCTTTTGGCAACGACCCCGGAAACGCTTCCATCACTCGCTTGGCCAGTTTGGACAGATAGCGGTTGGTGGTTCCCGCTACCGCATTCTGTTCGTGGATCACCACTGGAATGCCCAACATTTTTGCAGCCAACCCCCCGGGGCCAGAAGCAAAGCCACCCATTCCCAAAACCGCATCGGGCTGGCGTTCTTTAAGCAGCGCCTTGGCCTGGGATACCGCTTTTAGCAGCAGGAACGGTGCTTTCAGCAGGGTCATCACACCTTTACCCCGCACTCCGGCCACCTCAATAAAGTGCAGCGGTATATCGTTAGCTGGCACCAGTTGCGATTCGATACCGCGCTGAGTGCCAAACCACTCGATTTCGACTCCGCGGGAGCGCAATTCACGGGCAACAGCCAGCGCCGGGAAAACGTGCCCCCCGGTTCCACCAGCCATTACCATGATGCGTTTCTGCTTCGCGCTCATACTTCTACTGTTCCTCTAACCTTGTTGCTGCGACGCAATACCGGCTTGGCGTCCGGCTGCTGCAACTCCATTCCAAATCGTAAAATCAGCGCCACCATCACGCAGCTCACCAGCAAGCTACTTCCGCCGTAACTGATAAACGGAAGAGTCAATCCCTTGGTAGGCAGTAATCCTGACGCCACACCGATATTGATAAATGCCTGCCCCGCCATCAGCACACCGAGACCAAACACCGAGTAAGTGGCAAACCAGTTGAACTGCTGCACCGCCAGACGCACGATGGCAAAGACGCGCCACATCAGCAGGGCAAACAGTCCGATCACCACCGCCACACCCAGCAGACCAAACTCTTCTGCGAAGATGGCAAACACAAAGTCGGTGTGCGCTTCGGGCAGGTAAAACAACTTTTGAATACTGTTACCAAGACCCAGACCAAACCACTCACCACGACCAAAAGCGATCAGTGACTGGGTAAGTTGGTAGCCGCTTCCAAACTGGTCGGCCCAAGGATCAAGATAAGTCACAAGACGCTGCAAACGATAAGGAGACAGAAGCGCCGCCAGCCCCAGTAGTCCACCGGCCAAACCCATCAGCGCAGCCACCTGCCACAACTTCACACCAGCAAAGAACAGCATTGCCAGCACCGTAGCTGCCAGCACCACCGATGAACCCAGATCCGGCTCCGCCAACAGCAGCCCAACCAAGGCCCCCAAAATGGCCAGCGGCTTGATAATCTCTTTCCAGTTTTCCCTCAGTGCCACTTGATGGCGGTGCAAGTAACCGGCCATAAATAACACCACCGCCACTTTCACCAGCTCCGAGACCTGCAAGGTCAGAGGGCCAAACGCCAGCCAGCGCTGACTGCCGTTTACCCGGCGACCAACTCCGGGAATAAGCACCACCAGCAGCAGGAAGAAAGCCGCACCCAGCAGCAATAAACCATTGCGATACCAGAACTGCACAGGAACACAGAGCACCACCGCTGCCGCTGCAAACCCCATCGCCAGATACATCAGATGGCGCTTCAGGAAAAACAAATTGTCGCCGTAGTTGGCTGCGGCATAACTGATTGACGCCGAGTAGATAATGATTACGCCAATGCTTAATAGCGCAGCTACTGCCAAAAGCAGTTTGCTGTCGAGTTGACTGAAATTCACAGTAGGCATTGACAGGCGCATCATGACAATGCCCCCACTGCCGCAACAAAGGTATCACCGCGCTCTTCAAAGTTGCGAAACATATCGAGACTGGAGCAGGCTGGCGACAGCAATACCAGGTCACCCGGCATGGCAATCTGCTGTGCGCGGTTGACCGCTTTCGCAATAGTATCGACAGTCTCAACACCACAAACGCCCGCTACCAGTTGGGCAATCTGAGGACCGTCTTTGCCGATCAGCAGGGTCTCTTTCACACTTTTCGCAACTGCCGGTTTCAGCTCGGCAAAGTCAGCGCCTTTTCCGTCACCGCCGGCGATCCAGACAATATTTTTATGCCCTTCCACTACCAACCCATCCAGTGCCGCCAAGGTGGCACCGACATTGGTGGCTTTGGAATCGTTGATGTAAGTAACACCTTTAAATTCGCGTACGGTCTGGCAGCGGTGCGCTAAACCGGGAAACTCCCGAAGTGAATCGAGCATCGCGTTTTCCGGCAGACCAACTACAGCACCCATCGCCAGCGCAGCCAGGGCATTAGCCCAGTTGTGACGGCCTTTGATGCGCAGATCACTCACGGCCAGCAGCCCGCCTTCAGGACCACACAGCCAGAGATCGCCACTGATCTCAGCCACCGAAAAATCACCCGCTGCGTTATCCACACCAAAGCTGCTGGTCTCCACATTAGCCAACGGCGACTGGGTCACAGCGTCATCGCGGTTAAACACAATGTGTCTGGCACCTGTGAAAATGCGCTGTTTGGCAGCCAGATAATCAGCCATGGACGCATAGCGATCCAGATGGTCTTCCGACACATTCAGAATGCAGGCTACTGCCGGTTGCAGTGAGTCAACAATTTCCAGCTGGAAGCTGGACAGCTCCAATACATAAAGCTCGCAGCGATCATCCAGCAGCTCTAGCGCTGGCACTCCGAGGTTGCCGCCTACACCAACATGGACTCCGGCACGACGTGCCATATCACCGAGCAGTTCGGTAACAGTGCTCTTGCCGTTAGAGCCGGTAATCGCCACCACAGGGGCCTTGGCATAGCGAGCAAACAATTCGATATCACCAACGACCCTGATACCCTGCTCTTTCGCTGCCACCAGCAACTTGTCGGTGGGCGCCAGGCCTGGACTGACAATCAGCTCTTTTACCGGGCCAAGCTGTTCAAAGCAGGACTCAGCCAGAAAAACCGGAACCCGGGGAAACTCCGACTTGAAGCTGGCCAGCATTGCAGGAGCCTGACGGGTATCCATCATCACAAATGACTCACCGCGCGCCGCTAAAAAACGCGCCACAGACAGACCGGTAACGCCGATGCCGAGCACCGCCGTCACTTTTCGATCCACTTGTTGAGTCCGGTTTGTCATAAGTTGTTTCTGTTTCCGTTAACGCAACTTCAGGGTGGCCAGACCAATCAGCACCAACACCACGGTGATGATCCAGAAGCGCACAATCACTCGCGGCTCCGGCCAGCCTTTCAGTTCAAAGTGGTGGTGAATCGGCGCCATGCGAAATACCCGCTTGCCGGTCAATTTGAAGGAGGCAACCTGAATAATCACCGACAGGGTCTCCATCACGAACACACCACCCATGATGAAAAATACAATTTCGTGGCGAACAATCACTGCTATCACACCAAGTGCCGCACCCAGCGCCAGCGCGCCGACATCACCCATAAACACTTGCGCCGGATAGGTGTTGAACCACAGGAATCCAAGGCCGGCACCACCCAGTGCCGCACAGAAAACCACCAACTCACCGGCACCGGCGATGTAGGGAATATGGAGGTAGTTGGCAAACTCAACGTGGCCGGTCAGGTAGGCAAACAAACCCAATGCGCCACCCACCAGTACGGTCGGCATAATGGCCAGGCCGTCGAGACCGTCGGTGAGGTTAACCGCATTACTGCCGCCAACAATTACAAAGTAGGTAAGCGCGATATAGCCGATACCGCCCAGTCCAGCCAACGGAATAACTACGTCTTTGAAAAACGGTACATACAGCGACGTCTCGGCCGGAGTTAACGCAGTTTTGTACAGGAAGATAGCAGCCCCCAGACCGCCAACCGATTGCCAGAAGTATTTCCAGCGCGCCGGCAGTCCGCGGGAATTTTTCTCCACTACCTTGCGGTAATCGTCGACCCAACCCACAGCACCAAAAATGAAAGTGACACCCAGCACCACCCACACATAGCGGTTGCTGAGGTCGGACCAGAGCAGTGTGGCGGCAAAAATCGCCATCAGAATCAGTGCACCGCCCATGGTGGGGGTACCGGATTTACTCAAGTGACTCTGCGGTCCATCGGTGCGCACTGACTGGCCGATCTGCAACAGATTCAGACGGCGAATCATGATCGGTCCCAACCACAGCGACATACCCAGCGCAGTCAAAACACCTAAAATTGCGCGAAAAGTAAGATATTTCACCACCCCAAAGGCGCTGAAATACTGAGTTAAATAGTCGGCCAGCCAATAAAACATTTTTTATTCTCCTGTAGTGGAAGCTTCAGCCTCCAAGGCTTTAACCACATCATCCATACCGGCACTGCGCGATCCTTTTACCAAAATCGTCACCCCCGAACCCAACTGGGGCGCCAGCGCCTCGATTAATTGCCTTTTGCTTTCGCAATGAACACCTTCACCAAACGCATCACTGGTGAAAGCAGTTAATTTTCCAGCGGTGTAGAGCTGAGCAACGCCATGATTCGCGGCGTAACGCCCGACCTCAGCGTGCATCTCCACTTCATCCGCACCCAACTCCGCCATATCACCCAGCACCAGAATGGTGCGGCCCGGCATTGTTACCAGACTGTCGATGGCAGCCTTCACTGATCCCGGATTGGCGTTGTAACTGTCATCGATCAGGTAATCGCCTGTTGGCAGCTCTTTAATGTCCATACGGCCAGCAACGGTTTTGGCCGATTTCAAGCCTTTCGCCACTTCCGCCAGACCGGCTCCAGCAGCAATCGCAACGGCAGCTGCGGCCAGCGCATTGGCCACGTTGTGACGACCGGGAATCGATAGTTGAATGTCGGTAGCACCAACTGGTGTTTCCAGGCGAAAATGACAGCGACCCAAAGCATCCTGGGTAACCTCTGCAGCACGCACATTGGCGTCGCGACGGCTAACACTGAAGGTCAGGCAGCGACGCTCGCCAATATAGGAGCGCCACAACTCTTCATAGACTTCATCCAGATTCAGTACTGCAGTAGCGTTTCGCTTGAGCTGTTGATAGATCTCACCCTTGGCACGAGCAATACCTTCCACGCTGCCAAAGCCTTCCACATGAGCAGGTAACACATTGTTGACCAGTGCCACATCGGGACTCGCCATGTTGCACAGATAACCAATTTCGTTGGGGCCACTCGCCCCCATTTCGATCACTGCACTGCGATGTTTTTCAGTCAGGGACATCAAGGTAAGCGGTACGCCGATGTGATTATTGAGATTGCCACGGGTAGCAAGCACCGCATCAGCACCATCCTGGTGGGCAAAAATCGCCGCCAGCATCTCTTTGACCGTTGTTTTACCTGCACTGCCGGTCACTGCAACCATACGGCCGTCAAAGGCAGTGCGATTGAGGCGGGCAATCTGGCCGAGCGCAACGGTGGTATCCGGCACCACCCATTGCGGTACCGACAAACTGGTATCGGCTTTTTCCACCACCAACCCGCAGGCGGATTGAGCAGCCTGACCCAAAAACTGATGGGCGTCGAAGTTCTCACCACGCAATGCCACAAACAATTGACCTTCGCCGATTTGGCGAGTATCGGTAGACACTTGGTCGAACGCACAATCCGGGTAGACCAGAGTGCCGCCGTATTCGATAGCCGCGCGGGACAGAGTCAGCTGATCAATCATTTGCCTGCCCCCCTCTTTGCCCACATTGTTCAAGCGCAGCCCGCGCTTCATTTCGATCATCAAATTCGTGGCGCACGCCGTTTACTTCCTGATAGGTTTCATGGCCCTTGCCAGCGATCAGTACGCAGTCTTCCGCTGCTGCGTTGGCAATGGCGTATTCGATGGCAGCGCGACGATCTACCTCGCAATGAATAAATTCACTGCTCGGCATACCGGCGCGAATTTCGGTAATAATTTGTTCCGGGCCCTCTCCGCGCGGATTATCACTGGTGACCACAACGCGATCAGCCAATTGCGCAGCTAACGCCCCCATTTGTGGGCGCTTGCCGGCATCCCTATTACCGCCACAGCCAAAAACACACCACAACTGGCCACGACACAGTGGGCGTAGCGAAGTCAGAGCTTTTTCCAGTGCATCCGGGGTGTGTGCATAATCAACAACAACCACTGGACGATAGTGAGTACTCACAACCTCCATGCGACCTGCAACAGGGTATAGCTTGGGAATCAGCGCCAGAACTTCTTGCAGGGCATGCCCCTGACCACAGGCTGCCGCCACCACCGCAAGCAGGTTACTGACATTGAATTCACCCAAGAGGCGACTGCTTAGCACCCCTGTTCCCCACGGGGTGGTCAGGCGCGCTTCGACACCGCTATCGGTCAACTCCACTTCGCTGGCCACAATATCGGCTTTGCGGTTGTCGATACCGAAACGCAAGCAACAGATACTGTCGTCAAACTGGTCGGCCAGATGCTCACTGCAGGGGTCGTCAGCATTGATGATTGCCAACTGCAAACCTTCAGTGGCGAACAGCTGCGCTTTGGCGCGCAGGTAACTGTCCATATCGCCGTGGTAGTCCAGATGATCCCGACTGAGGTTGGTAAAGATCGCGGTGTGGAATGCAACATCCGCCACTCGGCCCTGATCAAGGCTGTGGGAAGAGACTTCCATGCAGAAATGGGTAGCGCTTTCGTCCAGCAGATTCGCAAGCACCTCTTGTACTTTTATGGCGTCTGGCGTGGTCATACCGACGTCGACGAAAGTCGCTGCCCTTTCCCCCAGCAAATTCACGGTTTTCTGATCAAACAGGCCATAGCCAAGCGTGCCAAGCACACCGGTCGGCTCACCCAACAGCGCCAGTAGCTGTGCCAGTAACTGGCTGCAGGTGGTTTTACCATTAGTGCCGGTAATACCGGTCACTTTCATGTGTTCCGACGGGTTGCCATAAAAGCGGCCAGCGATGGTACTGAGCCTGGTAGAAAGCCCCTGAACCGGAATCACTGCAACGCCGGCCGGAGCCTCAAATGCATCGAGCCCCTCAGCTTCAGCCGCAATTGCTACCGCACCTTGCCCAGCGGCAGCCTTCATAAACTGGCGACCGTCGACGGTCAGACCGGGGCACGCCAGAAATAGCGATCCCGGCACAACTTGGCGACTATCGGCGGTCAGCGAAGTAACCTGCAGACTTTCCTGGCCAGAAAGCAGTTCGACGCCAACCAGTAATTCAGTCAGCGTCGCGTGTTTGTTCTTGTCTGTATGTTGCAGGGCCATCATGTTGACCCTCCCTGCCGCGGTACTTTCTTGAGAGCAACCACCCGTTCATCACTGGGTACATTTGGTGGCACCTGAAGCAACCGCAATGCCTCATCCATCACGCTGGCAAATACTGGTGCGGCCTCTTTACCACCGCCATGCTTTTCACCCACAGTGGGTTCATCAATCATGACCACACATACCAACCTTGGGTTGTCGGCAGGAACCGCTCCGGCAAACAGAGCTACGTGGCGGGTATCATCGTACCCACCGGTTTGAGCCACTTTGCGGGAAGTACCTGTTTTCCCGGCAACTTGGTAAGCAGGTAAAGCCGCTTTGGTTCCGGTTCCACCTGGCTCAACCACCTGTTGCATCATCTCAAGTATCTGGTGTGCTATTTCCGGCTCGATGACCTGTTCACCGGTAACTTGTTTGCCTGTCTTGAGCAACGTAACCGGCTTGGAGAAGCCATCGGCCGCCAACACCAAATAGGATTTGGCGATTTGCAGGGGCGACGCATTGAGACCGTAACCAAATGCCAATGTGGTGCGGGTAACATCGTCCCAGCGCATTGGCGCCGGGAGGTAACCATCCACCTCACCAGGAAACTCGAGGCCAGTAGCCTGCCCCAGACCCGTGCGGGCAAACACATCGCGAACATGGAACGGGTCCAGCTCAAGGGCAATTTTCGAAGTACCCACCTGGCTGGACTTGGCCAACACACCTGCCAGATCAAGTACACCGTAACCCCGCGGGTCCTTGATGTCCTTATATCCAACACGCACATAGCCCATGCCAGTATCAATTTGGGTAGATGGTTTGAACTTGCCACTCTCCAGCGCCGCCACCATAGTCAGGGGCTTCATGGTTGAACCCGGCTCAACCCGGTCGGTTACCGCGCGATTGCGCATCGCGGACGGATTGCGATCTTCTCGGGCATTGGGGTTAAAGGAAGGCTGGTTGGCCATCGCCAGCACTTCACCACTGCCTACATCCAGGATCACCACGGAGCCTGCCTTTGCGCCAAAGCGGTTAACCGCTGCTTTTAATTCACGGTAGGCGATATACTGCAGACGCAGATCTATACTCAGGGCAACATCCTGACCAGGCTCCTCGCGGCGAACCAGTCCCAGCTCCTTGATCACGTGACCTTTGCGATCCTTGAGCACTCGTTTGGCCCCCGGGTTACCCGCAAGGTGACTGTCAAAAGCCAGCTCAATACCTTCCTGGCCCATATCGTCGAGATTGGTAACGCCAACAATTTGCGCAACCACTTCCCCGGCCGGGTAGTAGCGTTTGTATTCGCGACGAACGTGCACTCCATCAAGTTTCAGAGCCAACACATCATCTGCTTCTGCAGGGCTGACCTGACGACTCAGATACATAAACTCTTTGCTCTGGTAGCGGTCCAGGCGACGTTGCAACTCAGCCAATGACAGCCCCAGTTTATCTGCCAGCCGAGCGAGGTCCGCAGGCTCGCGAGTCAGCACCTGGGGGTTTGCCCACAGGGTGGCCACAGGTGTGCTAACCGCTAACGGGCTACCATTTCGATCGGTAATCAGGCCGCGATTAGCAACGATTTCTTCGGTACGCACCGTGCGGGCATCGCCCTGGCTTTGCAGAAATTCAAAGCCGCGATCGTTATCCGGCAGCACCTGCAATCCGGCGATATGCCAGATCAACATGATCGGCATAACCAATAGAGCCAATACCACGAGTGCGAAGCGCCATCTGGCAATGGTCAGTTTTGGTGTTTCGGTGCGGGACTGCGCTGAGCGACTCATTGGCGCACCACCACAATATCGTCAGATGCCGGGGCGCGCATATTCAGTGAATCGCGTGCCGCCTGCTCAACACTACCAAACGAGGCCAGGGTCGCCTGCTCCAGCAACAGCTGCCCCCACTCAACCTGAAGCTGGTCGGAGCGTTTCTCGAGCTGACCCAATTCGGCAAACAGCGCTCGACAATCGTGACTGGCACGCACAACCGCAAGGGCCGAGGCAATCACCCCGACCCAAAGCGCTGTGGTCATCCAGTTCATCGACTTGGCTGTCATTTGCCCAACCTCATGCCAGTTTCTCAGCCACCCGCATAATGGCGCTGCGGGAGCGAACATTGCCGCCAACCTCTTCGTCGGCAGGCTTTAACGGTTTTCCCAACGACTTCATACGGCGCTGGGCTTGCTCATCGCGAATCGGTACGCCACGCGGCAACTGAGGGCCACGCTCCTGATCGCGAATGAAGCGTTTAACAATTCGGTCCTCCAGGGAGTGGAAGCTGATCGCCACCAATCGCCCACCAATCGCCAATACATCAAGAGAATCCGCCAGCAGTTTCTGCAGATCGTCCAGTTCGCGATTGATATGAATGCGGATCGCCTGAAAAGCGCGTGTTGCCGGATGCTTGTGCTTTTCCCAACGCGGGTGAGCATCAGCAACGATTTTGGCCAGCTGTTTGGTGGTGGTAATCGGCTGCTCGTCGCGAATCTCCACGATGGCCCGCGCCATGCGACGGGCGTAGCGCTCTTCGCCATACTCTTTGAGTACGCGAGCGATCTCTTCTTCTTTTTCGTAAGCCAGCCACTCGGCCGCACTCTCGCCGGAAGACGAGTCCATACGCATATCCAGCGGGCCATCGCGCAGAAAACTGAAACCGCGGTGATCATCATCCAGCTGTGGGGAGGAAACCCCAAGATCCACCAGAATTCCAGTTACCTTGCCGACCATTCCACGTTCAGCAACTACGCTTGCCAGGTCCGCAAATGACGCATGCACCAGCTCAAAGCGGTCGTCACCGGCAAAACGCTGGCGACCGTGAGCAATGGCTTCCGGATCTTTATCGAAAGCGAGGAGTTTTCCAGCTTGAGACAAACGCTCGAGAATCAACGCACTGTGGCCGCCGCGACCAAAGGTTCCGTCAATGTAGATACCGTCAGGATCTGTAATGAGTGCATCAACAGCCTCATTCAGCAGCACGGTGGTGTGTACTTGTTGCTCGCTCATACCCTAAATACCAACGTTTAAAGCGACAGGGTCAGCATTTCATCCGACATCGCTAACTCATCTGCGCTATCGGCCAACATATCTTCACACTTGGCTTCCCAAAGCTCGCCGCTCCACAGCTCAAAGCGGTGACGCTGGCCAACCAGCATTACCTTCTTATCCATCTGCGCGTGTTTGCGAAGCTCGGGTGGAATCAAAATACGCCCGCTACCGTCCAGCTCCAACTCACGAGCGTGACCAATCAACAGGCGTTGGAACCGACGCGAGGCCGGATTCAAAGATGGCAGCGCCGCCACCTGCTCTTCGACCTCCTCCCATTTCGGCAGAGGATAGATCAGCAGGCAGCGCTCTTGAGTATCGATAGTGACAACGAGGTGACCTTCACACATAGACGCAAGCTCATCGCGGTACCTTGCAGGTATCGCCATGCGCCCTTTGGCATCCATGTTGATCTCGTTATTACCCCTAAACACCCTTTTTTCCCACTTTGTTATTCAATTTGGGTTGGTGGACCACAATTTCCCACCTTTCCCCACACTTCGACACTATATGCCCAGACAATGGGAAGTTCAAGCTGGGAAACCAGTAAAAAGTCAAAAACGTGCAGGTAAAATCAGCGAAAAAGAGGGTAACGTGCAGAGATCGTTTGCATGGATTTTCAAATATTTAGTAAAAACAGGACAATATAATTGTAACTTAAAGAAGCACTTTAAGATTTATATGAATTCTGGATATATACGGGAGGAGATATATAGAAAAAAGATCAAAAGTGATCAAAAAACAAACAAAAACAAGGAATTATTGGGAGTCGGCCGATAAGCCGGGTTCTGTCGTGGGCAACCATTCCTCTACGATACACGTCACCATGCATCTTTAGCAACCTACCCGCCTTCAGTGCGGGTCACACCAATGAAGGCCTATTTGGTCTTGCTCCGAGTGGGGTTTACCGTGCCACAAACTGTTACCAGTTGCGCGGTGCGCTCTTACCGCACCCTTTCACCCTTACCGGTCTCCTTTCGAAGACTTAGGCGGTCTACTCTCTGCTGCACTTTCCGTAGGCTCGCGCCCCCCAGGAATTACCTGGCACTCTACCCTATGGAGCCCGGACTTTCCTCCCCCCGACTCCCGCCAATATCCGAAGATGATTGCCGAGATAACCGGGCAGCGATTGCCTGGCCGACTCCCGGCAGCGAGGATAGCATAGGGAATTACTGTGAAACAGTGGGATTCTGTCAGATGTTTCTATTTCATGGGTAGACCGCTTTTACCGGCGGGGGTAGGCCACTCCTCATATAACCCACAAATCGTCGTGACCTACCCCCGCCGGTAAAAGCTACTTTGTGTATTGAGGGACAATGCAATTAGAAACTTTAAACAAGAAAACCCCCTGAAAGTGGCACAAACCAAGCTGACTTGGGGTAAAGAATGCGACGATTTGTGGGTTATATGAGGAGCATTCTTTACCCCAAGTCAGCGCCTTCAAGGCACTAAAGCTACTAAACTTTCTCATTCACAACACAATCCGCTCACTCCATAAGGGCATAGGCCGCTCCTCATATAACCCACAAATCGTCGCTACCTACGCCCTTATGGAGTGAGCTACTCTGTGTGATTGCCCTACAGTCTATTGCTCAAATCCACTAGAATTGCCCCTTTTCGAAAACCGGAGAGAGTTGTGTTTCGACTGGGTCTGATTATTAACCCCCTGGCAGGTATTGGTGGCAGTGTTGCGCTCAAAGGTAGCGACGGCATCGAAACCGTTCGCGAGGCCCTGGCGCGAGGAGCGGAACCCAAGGCAGGAATTAGAACCCTTCAGGCTCTGCAGCCCCTGAAAGAACTGCCGGTCGAAATCATTACCTATCCCGCCGAAATGGGTGCCGACACTGCCCGTGAAGCAGGGTTTGAACCCAATGTGATTGGCCAGATCGAATCAGGTGCCACTACGGCTGCCGACACCGAGCGAGCAGCTCTGGAGTTGGCCGAAGCAGGTGTCGACCTGATTCTGTTCGCTGGCGGCGATGGCACAGCTCGCAATCTGGTGAACGTGCTCGACGGCCAGGTACCTGTACTGGGCGTTCCCGCTGGCGTCAAAATTCATTCTGGCGTTTACGCCATCACCCCCAAAGCAGCCGGCGAAGTAGTTGCCATGCTGATTAAAGGCGAACTGGTGACTCTGGGTGAGCAGGAAGTGCGCGACATTGATGAAGCGGCCTTTCGGGAGGGTAAAGTCCGCGCTCGCTATTACGGAGAGTTAACCGTTCCACAGCAGCACGAATACATCCAGAGTGTAAAAAACGGCGGCAAGGAAGTGGAAGAGCTGGTGCTGGATGACATCGCAGCTGACTTTATCGAACAGATGGAAAACGATGTTCGCTATATCATGGGTTCCGGCAGCACTGTGCAGGCAATTATGGATCAACTTGGACTGCCGAACACTCTTCTCGGCGTGGACATGATTGAAAACGGTCAGTTGATCGCCAGTGACTGCACCGCCCCACAGCTATTGGAGTTGACCAATGATTACGAGAGCTGCCTGGTGATCACGGTAATTGGCGGGCAGGGGCATATTATTGGTCGCGGCAACCAGCAGCTCAGCCCTGAACTGCTGCTTAGATTGGGCCGCAAGAATATTTATATTGTCGCCACAAAAACCAAGATCAAGGAACTGAATGGCCGCCCCTTAATTGTCGACAGTGGCAATGATGAGGCCAACAGAATGCTGGCCGGATTGATGCCAGTGCATACCGGCTACTACGATGCGATCCTGTACCGGGTCACCGATTAATTCTTTAATTCGACCGCAAGTTTATACAGTGCCTTCTTGTTGCCACCGGTGAGTTTTGCCGCCAGCGAGGAGGCCTGCTTGACTGGCAGCTCTTCCAGCAACACTTTCAATACCCGCTGTTGCTCAATGTCATCCGCACTCTGCTCTTTTTCTTCGGCTCCCGCTACCACCAGTACAATTTCACCGCGCTGCTGGTTGCTGTCGGCAGAAACGGTTTCAACAAGCTCGCTGAGTGGTTTAGCTATCACCGTCTCGAATGCTTTGGTAAGTTCACGAGCCAACACCGCTGTTCGCTCCACACCAAACAGGTCACTCATATCCTGCAAGGTTTCCAGTACCCGGTGGGGCGCCTCATAAAAAACCATGGTGCGACTTTCTGACGCCAACAGTTCGAGTTGCTTGCGTCGCGCGGTCGACTTGGCAGGCAAAAAGCCTTCAAAGGAAAACCGGTTGGTGGGCAGACCAGCCACACACAGTGCCGTAACCGCAGCACAAGCACCTGGTATCGGGGTTACTTTAAAGCCTTCGTCGCGCGCTTCTTTTACCAGTCGATAGCCCGGATCGGAAATCAGCGGCGTGCCGGCATCGGACACCAGAGCGATATTTTTTCCATCTCGCAGTGCTTGCAACAGGCCATCCACTTTTGCCCCACCACTGTGGTCGTGATAGGAAACCAGCGGTTTATCGATGCCAAAGTGGTCCAATAGTTTACGACTGTGACGTGTGTCCTCTGCCGCTACCAAATCCGTCGTTTGTAGAACTTCCACTGCACGGGGTACCATATCGCCCAAATTGCCGATTGGCGTTGCTACTACAAATAATTCACCAGCCATTGATGGATTCCATGAAACTGTCTTTATTACGTCATACCGGTAATCACTCCGGCACTCGTACACTGAGCCTGATTAGCCTGCTCTCTCTCGGTCTTATGCTTGGCGCCTGCCAGCCTTCAGGAGTCAAGCCAGGCGGAGAAGGATACACAACTGAACAGGTTGTGTCAGAACGCGCCGAAAATTTAATCAATAGAGCGAGACAATCCGGCTCACCCCAGCGCGAACATCTTTTGATCGAAGCTGCGGACATGCTTTATCGAAGCAACAGTCTGGAGCGCGCCCACCAAGTGTTTGCCGAGATCGACAAGTCACGGCTGAACCTGCAGATGCTGGCCGAGTATTCGGTGCTGGGGGCAGAAATGGCGATGTCTGAAGACAACTTCTTTACCGCCCGCAGCCTCCTCATTCACCCGGCACTGGAGCAACACTACCAGCAAATGCCGTTGGAACTTCAACAGAAATGGCATCAATTACGCGCCGATCTGTTCAGTCTGCTCGGCGAAGAACAGCGCAGTATCGCTGAGTACATAGCGTTATCCACATCACTCGCGGATCCCGTAAGCATTCACCAGGTTCACGATCAACTCTGGCAGGTACTGAGTCGCTTGCCACAAAACGACCTGGATCAGGCGCTGCAAGCAGAGAATGATCGGGTAACAATGGGCTGGTACACATTAACCAGCGTGAGTCGCAACAACCCTGGCGATATCACCCAACTGCAAAAAAGCTTGGCCAACTGGCGTCAGAATTGGGCATGGCACCCTGCAGCCATCTATCCGCCGGAAGGACTCGATGCTATCAATCGCATCGCCGCCAACCTGCCCAAGCACCTGGCGCTGCTGCTGCCACTGTCTCACGACAAATTTGGCGCCCCCAGCAAGACTCTGCTGGATGGTTTTATGGCCTCCTATTACGACGTACTTGCTAACGGCGGCACCCCGCCTTCCATCAAGGTGTATGACACCAGCAATGGACAGAGTATTACAGCAACTTACCAACAGGCCGTCACTGAAGGTGCGCAGCTGGTGATTGGCCCCCTGGATCCAAACCTGGTTAAAGAGCTGAACAACACTACTGTCCTGAGTGTTCCAACGGTAACCCTTAACTACTTGCCTGATGACTTCGATCTGCCCGCTCAAAACCTTTATCAGTTTGGAGTGACTCCCGCGGATGAGGCCAAAGAAGTAGCACAGCGCGCCTGGCTGGAAGGTCACCGTACGGTAGTCACCTTCACCCCGACCAGTGACCTGGGTGACAAAGTACTTACCGCCTTTACCCATGCCTGGGAGCAGCTTGGTGGCACAGTATTGACCAAGTCCCGCTATCCGGAGGGGATAACAGACTACAAAAACATCACAAAACAGGCCCTGTTGATTGATCAAAACCAACAACGCACCAACGAGCTGGCTCGCCTGCTTGGCAAAAAGCTGGTTAACGAACCGCTCCGTCGCCGCCAGGACGTGGACATGATCTTTCTTCATGCCAGCCCCAATGATGCGCGACTGATCAAACCTACCCTGGATTACTACTCGGCCTCTAACCTGCCGGTTTACGCAACCTCCTGGGTATATACAGGCAAACCAGATCCAGCGCGCGATAACGACCTGAATGGCATTCGCTTTACCGCCATGCCATGGGCGCTGCCCGGAAACATTACCGGCAACATAAAGCCGGACAACGCTCTGCACCAACCATTGAAACTGCTGTTTGCGCTGGGCGTTGATGCCTATCGAATTCACCAGGGTGTGCTGCACATGCAAACCCTGCCCAGCACCCGCCTGCCGGGCATCACCGGCACGCTATTACTGGACCCGAAAAGCCAGGAAATTATTCGCGAACACCCCTGGGCTGAATTTCGTCAGGGGCGGGTTCGTGCGGCAAAAATTGTTGAAGAGACCGATAACCTATAGGAAAGCAATATGTGGAAACGAGGCAAGGACGCCCGAAAAAAACTCACTGGCATTGAAGCCGAGCTACTGGCACGTCGCCACCTGAAGAGCCAGGGGCTGCAGATTATCACCAACAATTATCGATGTAGACGTGGTGAAATTGATATCATCTGTCGGGATATAAACTCCCTGGTATTTATCGAAGTGCGCTGTCGATCCCGAACCGATTTTGGCAGCGCGGCAGAAAGCGTTAATTACCACAAACAAAAACGCCTGATTTACGCCGCTGAGCACTATTTACAAAAGTACCCGGCGATGGCTCAAATGAGCTGCCGGTTCGATGTAATCTGTATCGAAGTTGACACATCTTTGCCCCACAAAACACCGGCATATCGCGTAGAATGGTTAACTAATGCGTTCAGCGCCTAATTAAAGCGGCCAACCAGAGAATTGTGATGGAACAGCGAGTCATAGAACTCTTTCACCAAAGCATCGAAGCCAAAATGAACAGTGGCGAGATACTGGCCCCCTTGCTGGTTGCAGCCAGTGAAATTACTGTCGGTAGCCTCCTCGAAGGGAAAAAGCTGCTCTGCTGTGGCAACGGCGTAAGCGGGAATATGGCAGCCATACTCTGTCACAATCTCCTGCATCAGTACAAACTGGAACGTCCGGGATTTCCTGCCATCAATTTACAGGCAGACAGTGGTCTGCTTACCGGCATCGCCAATCACCACAGTGTGAGTGAGATATTCAGTCGCCAGGTGCGCACCCTCGGTGAAGAGGGTGATTTACTGATTGCATTCAGCACCGGTGACGATCCAGCCAATTTGGCCCAGGCCATTCACACTGCCCACGACAGAGGCATGCAGGTAATCGCCTTTACCGCCGATGGCGACAACAATTTGCGCAGCCTGCTCAGCGAAAATGATCTGGAACTTTGCACTCACCATAGTGACTCTCATCGCATTCAAGAAGTACAACTGTTGTGCCTGTTTGCGATGTGCGACCTGATTGATCAACAACTGTTTGGAGGGATTAATTAATGTTGCGTCTGTTAAGCACAGGCCTGTTATCGGTTTCCGTTTTACTTTCGGCCAGCTGCACGAACATTATTCACTCACTTACTGACGAGCCTGTTAAGCCAGATCCCGGTGAAACTACGATCGGCACTGACTTGAATGACTGGCAGATCGAAACCTATGTTGGCGTCAACATCAAAAAAGCCAGCCCGCTGTTAGAGCAGGCCCACATCAGTATTCACGCGTACAACGGCGTAGTACTGCTGACCGGAGAGGTGCCCAGTGCGGAGATGCGCACTCTGGCAGGTACAACCGCTCGCGATTTTCGCGGTGTTCGGCAGGTGCACAATGAGCTTCAGGTCAAAGGCCCGTCCTCTATGCTGGCTCGAACCAACGACGGTTGGCTGGGTACCAAGTTACGCACCAAAATGGTTGCCGAGAAGAATTTCGACAGCTCAGACATCAAAATTGTTGTTGAAAGCGGCGTGGTCTACCTGATGGGTATCGTCGACCAGCAGCAAGCCAAGAAGGCCGCGCTGATTGCCAGCACTACTGGTGGCGTGCAACGGGTGGTCAAAGTGTTTGAATACACAAATTGATGAGAATAAAAAAGCCGCGCACTGCGCGGCTTTTTTATTTCTGTTCGCTTATAGCTCAGAAAACGCCTGGCGAGTCAGGTTTTCAGCCCCTGTCTCAGTCACCAGTACATTATCCTCTATACGAATACCACCGTAGGGCAGCAGTTCATCAACTTTGTCCCAGTCAATTGAATCGGCAAACTCACCCTCTCGAGCCTTTTTCAGCAATGAAGGAATAAAGTAGATACCCGGCTCGATAGTAAATACCTGCCCAACTTCTATCGTGCGTGTCAGACGCAGATGAGGATGCTCAAGTGGAGGCGGGTTATCACCGCCCTGTGGTGCAGCCTGGTGGCCACCCTTGTCGTGCACCTGCACCCCGAGGAAGTGACCGAGGCCATGAGGAAAGAAGACTGAAGTCAGACCACGCTCCTGCGCCTGCTCAACCGAGCAATTGAATACCTCAAACTCTTTAAGAATTTCCGCAATCTTTTGATGGGCCAACTGATGCAGGGCCACATAACTGACTCCCGGAGCAATACTGGCAATCAACTGCTGTTGGGCGCTATCCAAAGCCTGGATAATCGCAGCAAACAGGGTACTTTCATTGGCCGCGTAAGTGCGAGATATGTCAGAGGCGTAACCATTCACATCCACACCGGCGTCAATCAGGAAGGAGCGCGACTCATCAGGCGCAATACTCGCCAGGCGATTGTGGTGCAGAACGGCAGAGTTCTCATTGAGAGCCATAATCGGCTCATAAGGCAGTGCTCGATCCGAGCACTTCACTGCCACCAGGAAGTCCAGCAGAATTTCGTTTTCTGACTTGCCAGCGCGAAATGCCATTTCAGCCGCTTTATGCCCCCTGGCGGCAATCAGGTTAGCCTCGCGAATACAGGCCTGCTCGTAAGGTGATTTCACCGCACGCAGCCAATCAATACGATTCATAAGCGACTGAGGATTACGCTGCTCATCAGAAACACCTGACATCGCCGTCATTTTCGGGCCAATATAGGCCATATGACGGGTATCCTTGGGCAGCTTGGCAAACAGCTCCTTGGTCTCGTGAAAGTGGCACACCTCTACCGCTTGCTCAAATCCTGCCGGAAGCGACTCCGGTGTGGTATGCCAGATATCTGTGGCCTCTTTCAGAAACAACTTGGGGCGCTTTTCCAGTTCAGAGATCAACAGGAAACAATTTGGGCGCTGGGTCAGCGGCAGCCACTCCTTAAAGTAAGGATTGACTTTGAATGGGTAGCCCATATCGTCACGGAATTGTATCAACTCCGAGCCCGACGATATCAACAAATGCTCCCATCCGCTTTCCTCCATAATAGTGAGGAATTGTGCGAATTTTGATTCTATATGACGACTGAACAGCTCTGCGTGCATGGTGCCCTCAGTTTGATACCCGTGACGGCTGACACTGCCTTTCCTGACACCGAAACTCCTTTTCGATGGGTATATAACCCAGTTTGAGCCTCTCTGCTCTTATGCCTGGCGATCAATGCCAGCATTCGTGTGTAAATTGTGTACGCTGTAACGATTCGACAAAACGCGCCAATTTACTTGTTTTCGGCGCAGATCGAAAGTGGTTCAGAACCCGGAGCAGGCAAAACCCTAAAATTTGGAATAGAATAATGATCATCATCGACAATACCTAACAAAGTCATGAGCAAAAAGAATAAGCCGTTAGATCGAGTGGACTTACAGATCCTGGCCATACTGCAAAAGAACAGCAAAATATCCAATGTCGAACTGGCTGAAAGAGTTCATTTGACACCTCCTCCTTGCCTGGAGCGGGTCAAAAGGCTCGAGCGTGATGGTTACATACAACGTTACACCTGCATTCTCGACCCTTATAAATTGCGTACTGGCCTGCTGGCATTTATCCAGGTCTCCCTGCGTAGCACCGCCTCAAGGGAGCTGGATGAATTCAATCGCGCCATCAGCCAGCTCGAAGAAGTACAGGAGTGCCACATGGTTTCCGGGGGCTTTGACTACCTGCTAAAAGTACGCACTTCAGACATGCAAACTTATCGACGCTTCCTTGGTGAAGAGCTGGCCAACATCCCCAATGTCCGGGAAACACATACTTATGTGGCAATGCAGGAAGTGAAGTCTGATACGGCCTTGCCACTTCAGTTTTACGACCATGACCAGCTGTAGAGCCTGTTAACAGGCCCCAACAGAAGGTGGTTTTCGACACTACAGTACGGCACAATGCGCGCCCCACAAAGAGTAACCTGACAGATCGATATGAAAGTTATTGACCACAAGCGGGAGTTTCGCAATGCACTTGGCACCTTTGCTACCGGTGTCACTGTGGTTACCAGTGCAAGTGATACGGGTGAGCCAATCGGGATGACCGTTAACAGCTTTGCCTCGGTCTCCCTGGATCCGCCACTGGTACTTTGGAGTATCGACAAGCGCTCGCGCTATCTGGAAACCTTCACCAAAACCGACCATTTTGCAATTCACATTCTCAAGCGTGAACAGGAAGCGCTATCCAACCTGTTTGCCAGCAGCGAGAATGACAAATTCACCAATCTCCAATGGCAACCGGATAGTAATGGCACACCTTTACTGCCTGACTACGAAACCCGTTTCGTATGCACAACCGAACATTGCTATGAGGGCGGGGATCACATCATCATCGTAGGCAAAGTCCGTGACTTTGATTATCACGGTGGCTCCCCCCTGCTATTCCACTGTGGCCGCTACAAAAGCGTCGCCGAGGATTAACTGGCAAAAAAAAACCACCGCCCGATGGGCAGTGGCATAGAAAAGGTTAAGTAGCCGCTCTTGTGAACGAGCTATTGTTACGGCTCAGCAGTAATTAGCTGCAGAGTCGTCAAATTCGTTATCAGCCAGCATCTGGAAAGTGGCTCCACACCCAGCCCCCAGACCAGCACCAAGACTGATCCAAACACCAAGCTGACCTGTTACCAGATCTATCAGGTAGCCAACAGCAGCACCTGCCACCAACCCCAAAGCACTACGCCAAGTACACATCCTCATGATCCAACTCCTATCAAACAACAACATTAGCCTTCCGGCCCTAAACACTTCTTCTTGACGATTGGTTTGCTCCTTCTCGACGCTCTACAGGATGATCGTCCTTACCCAAGGACCTCTCACCGAGCAATATCGAGGCACAAATACCAACACCTGCCACCAAAATGGATGGCATATGGCAGCTGTATGTATAAACTACCATCAATCCCGCAAACGCCGCGGCGATCACAAAAGCTGTTACACACCGAAAGCAAAGCTTCATTTCATACCCCCCAAGTACAAAACTGATTTGCAGGGTTCAACTGTAGCTCCGCCAATGGCAACTTTCTCATCACTGATACACAGGTCCAGTGACTACCAGTTAGCAAATTAGCAGACAAAGATGGAGAAATGATGTAGCAAACGGGTAAACAGTCTGGAGCATTGTCTTTGCAACCCGGTTAATTTGCGGTTATCAAAGGGGATTGTCTGTTTAGAGGCTTAACCAGTAACATTTGCACATCCCCTAACGCGCGTTCGAGGAACCCGCCCTCGCAGTAGCAGAGATAGAACTCCCACATCAGTTCAAATTCGCATGGATATCCCTGAGCTCTAATCTGATCAATATTGGCAAAAAATTGGTCGCGCCAGTGTGCCAGGGTAGTTGCGTAATGGGGGCCAATGTCTTCCAGATTATAGAGTCGGAGGTCGCTGTGCTTTGCTATAGCATCCGTCATCGCAGCAACTGACGGTATACAACTGCCAGGAAAGATGTAACGCTGAATAAAGTCCACGGACTTGGCCGCTTGGTCAAATCGCTGATCTGCGATAGTAATGGTCTGAAGCAACATTGCTCCCTCGGGCTTTAACAGCCGCGCACATTTTCGAAAGTACTGGGGATAATTACGGTATCCGATAGCCTCAATCATCTCTATCGAGACCAGTTTGTCGTACTCGCCTTCCAGCTCGCGATAATCCTTCAACAACACGGTAATTCGGTCAGACAGCCCCGCCGCCTCAATGCGCTGGACTGCAAGTTGGTGCTGCTTCCCGGATATGGTGGTTGTGGTCACCCGGCACCCGTAGTGACTTGCGGCATGTATTGCCATACTTCCCCAACCGGTGCCTATCTCCAGGAGGTGATCTTCGCTGGACAACTTCAGCTTCCGGCAAACCCGATCCAGCTTGGCCACAGAAGCGTCATACATGGTGGCATTTTCATCCTCAAAAATGCCACAGGAGTAGGTCATAGTTTCGTCGAGGAATGCCGCAAACATATCGTTACCCAGATCATAATGCGCGGCTATATTACGGCGACTGCCGGACAAGGTATTGCGCTGCATGCAATGAAATAATTTATTTAATGGTTTTAGCAGTTGACCGGCTCCGCTATCTACCGCATCCAGCACATTGCGATTTCGCAACATCAGCCGCACCAATTCGGTCAGCTGCGAACACTTCCAGGCACCGCGCATATAGGATTCACCGGCGCCGATACTGCCGCCAAAAACCACTTCCGGATAAAACGCCTGATCCAGCACTTCAATTCGTATCAATTCAGGAAAGTCCTTATCGAGACAACCAAACCGATAGCTCTGCTGACCCTCTACGATTTGCACCGCTCCCACCTGCAATCGGGAAAACTTGCTATGCAGTAACCGTTTTGCAAGCCTGGCCAACCAGTGACCGCGATTTTCATCCACCATTCGTTGTACCAATTGAGAACTTTTCATGATTGCTCCTCCTTGGAAAAATCCGTTTGCCTTTTTGGATTATGAGAATCCGAATGTTTGGGGTGGGAATAAAATGGCACTTTCTTGCACCACAACCGGAAAGCCTGCCAATAAATTCCCACCACCACCTGCAGAGTCATGAAGGGAAATCGCACCAGTGCTGACGCCAGGTTTTTCCCGGTTAATGCCTTGCTTTGCATGGAAAGAGTGGCATCAAAAATCCGCTCTTCGTTGTGAAAATTCTCCATCTGTACTGCGAGAGACTCTCCGGGTCGATTAAATCGCCACTGATATGCCATGCTCATTGGCATAAATGGCGAGACATGAAACTGTTTATCAAAGTTAAACTTGTGACCTTGCCGTTTCTCACAGTCCAGCACATAGCAATGCTGTTCCCGCCAAGGGGTGTTATTGATCTCCGCGACAATAAATTGAAGCTCTTCTTCACCTTTTGAGTAACAGTAAAAGAAGCTAACCGGGTTAAATCGATGCCCCCAGTACCCTAAGTGGGTGAGCAACCGTATAGACCCCTCGAACTTTTTCCCAGTGCGCTTCAAAATCAGATTACACACAGAGTCAGCAAGCGGCTCTGATGCTTTACCAAGATGGTCACTGCGTCGAAAATGTGCCAATGCCGGCCCGGATGCCGACCACAACCAGCGCTTTTTAAATAACAAAGGCAACTCGTCCAGATCCACATACAGCATAAACAGCCGATAGTGGAACTGATGATTACGCGGCTTAAACCGCCGGTGCCTAACCCATCCTTCGTAAAGACAACTGTTCATTGGCTCGCCATTGTCGAAAGTGCTCAAGAGTATCCAACGCGCTTACCACCCCATCTTCATGAAACCCATATCGCCAGTAAGCGCCAGCAAAAAATGTGCGATTCACACCATTAATTTCCCTGTGGCGTTTTTGTGCCGCGATTCCCGGGACAGTAAAAAGTGGATGGTGATAGGTCAACTCACGCAAAACCAACTTAGGATTGATTCGTTCATTGTCGTTTAGTGTGACAAAAAAGTTCTGTTTTACAGGCAAACTCTGGAGCCTGTTCATGTGATAACTGACTATCGGCTTAGCCACCCCATCGCCCCGCACCCGATAATTCCATGACGCCCATGCACGACGCCGGGTTGGCATAACTGATACATCACTGTGCAGCAATGCAGTATTTTTCTGATACGGAAAAGCCGACAGAATCTTGAGCTCGGTTTCATCCGGATCACTCAACAATATCAACGCCTGATCACTGTGACAGGCAAAAATCACCACATCAAAAGCTTCAACCCCATCGCGACTGGTAATCTCGACACGATCAGAAAAACGCCTGACCGATGTAACCGGGCAATTAAGGCGAATACGATCGGCAAATGGGCCACATAGCTTTTTGACATACTCTTTCGAACCGCCCTTGATTACATACCATTGCGGTCGCTCATCAATACTCAGCATCCCGTGATTATCAAAAAAACGAATAAAGAATTGCGCCGGAAACTTCAGCATCAGCTCTGCACTGGTGGACCAGATAGCAGCGCCCATTGGAATTATGTAGCTGTCGATAAAGCGCTGACTGTAACCGCCATCACGCAAGAACTCGCCAAAAGTCAGCGACTCATTTGGCAAATTCAACAAGGCTATTGACTCACGGTTAAAGCGAATAATTTCTGATAAAAAACGATAAAACGCGGGGTTCAACAAATTGCGCCGTTGTGCAAAAAGCCCATTCATATTTGTGCCGTTATACTCCAGCCCCGAGCGCTCGCAACGAACACTGAAGCTCATGCAGCTCTCTTGCCACTCAACACCGAGCTGGCGTAACAAGTGCACAAAATTGGGATAGGTTTTACGATTAAATACAATAAAGCCGGAGTCTACTGCCAGAGTCTGGTTACCCACTTCAATTTCATGGGTATGGGTATGGCCGCCAACATAATCATTGGCTTCAAAAACAGTTACCTGATGTTCGGCACAAAGGTGATAGGCCATTACATTGCCACTAATGCCAGTACCGATAATGGCTACTTTCATTGCTTATCCCCCACCGCCCTTGATGAAACCGGATTATTTCGTTGCCTTCGAATTCGTTCTGGTACCGGCGTCATTCTCCAAACCAGCCCAAATGCAGCCATCAGCTTTAATATTGCATAAGTGAAATCCAGCTCCCACCAACGGTGCCCCTGTCGAACTGAGCGAGGGTAAAAATGATGATTGTTGTGCCATCCTTCCCCGAAAGTCAGCAGTGCCAACCAGAAATTATTGCGGCTGTCATCGCTTGTCGGGTAACGTTTTTTGCCAAACCGGTGCGCCAATGAATTAATAGTAAACGTGGCGTGATACAACACTACCGTTGAAATAAAAAAGCCCCAAACCAACATCTGCAATCCGCTGGTTTCCAGGGCTGGCGCCAATGTTTGCAGGAGCGCCCCAAGAATATACATCGACACTGCCAACACGGCTGGCACCAACAGATCGAACCGATCCAGGAAAACCAGCTCTGGGTAACGGCTCCAGTCTTTGACATATTGCCAGCGCGTTTCAAAATGTTTGCGACTTAAAAACCAGCCCATATGACTCCACCAGAAGCTATCCTGAACCGGCGAATGGGCATCGTTCGGCTCGTCGGAATTGGCGTGATGATTACGGTGGTGAGCCGCCCACCAAAGTGGCCCTCGCTGTACAGAGGCTGCGCCAATAACCGCAAAAATAAACTGCACTGCTCGAGAAGTCTGAAAGGATTTATGGGAAAAATAGCGGTGATAAAACGCAGTAATGGCAAACATGCGTATGCCATAGAGGAACAGAGCAACAACAACTGCTACCGGACTCCAGCCCACCCAAATTACAGAAAAACAGGCCAGATGCATTAAAATGAATGGAACAATCCTAAGCCAATCAATTTCATTGTCCGTATCATCCTCATTGCTGTCGACACGGCGACCACTGTCTATCCACAGCATCAGGGTGTTTCGCAACTTTTCCATCATTCACACCTTCCTTGTCGAGCAAGGAGTTGTCAAAGTATTCAGGGTTTGGGAAGCCAGGGTATAAAAGCATTGGTTCGACGAATATATTCAGCGTACTCAGGTCGGCGTTCCGTAATAGTGGATTCAAGAAGGCTGACTCCAGACACCTTGAGTAACAACAGGGTCATTAATATCGGTGACACTACCACCCAGTAATTGCCTGCAGATATCGCCAGCAGATAGAGCCCCCACCACAGACAGCATTCGCCAAAATAGTTGGGGTGGCGACTGTATCGCCATAACCCTTTATTCAGCACTGCACCGCTGCCCGCTTGCTTTTTAAAGGCAGCTAACTGAGCATCCCCCACCGTTTCAAACAGAAAACCAAGCAGCCATAAGGCGATGCCTAGATAATCGAGCCAACCAAGAGGTTTTTCTCCGGAAGCCCCCAAAATTACCAGCGAAGCGATCCAGGCAAGCAGCGCCTGAAGACAAAAAACAATAAACAGGCTTTTCCATTCAAATCCCGGAGAATTATTATTTCGAATAACCTGGTAGCGATGATCCTCAGCCTTCCCCCAGTTGCGCACAGTCAAATAAATACTGAGCCTCCATGCCCAAATGGAGACCAGAATCAGCAATACCAGGTCCCGGGCGGACACTCCTCCCAGCGGCCACAACCAAAAAAGGGCGGCCAACCAGAACATAAGGCTCCACAGGGAATCGACAATGCTGACATCCTTTAATCTCAGACTAAGTAGCCAGCACAGAAATCCGGCGAGCATATTGATTAACAGTGGCACCCAAATATTCATATTCGCCCCTACACTCCGTTACCCTCAGCCAGCTCGCTGAATTGCAATCGGCGATGAAATATTCTCGCCAACCAGCAACACAGAGGGGTTATCAGTGCCCAGCCCAGCGCTATCACCAGCAACGAATAATTTTCATTCAATGAAAGTGCACCGAGTTTTTCACCGGCAAAATAGGAAAGCGGACCACCCACCGCACCAAACAGCAGTCCCAGCCACAGTCGTTTACGAAGCCAACCAAGTGAGTGATTCAGTGTTAACGAAAAGAGTATCCAGAGTGCGAGAATCCAGCAAGGTGCCGCATTTCCCAGCCAAAAGCCCTGATGAAATCTGACCAATCCCGAAGCTTGCAAGAAAGAATCCCAGCACAGCCCGACAATCAAAAGAGCAGCCATCAATTGAAAATCTATTTTGCAGGCTCGACCTACAACCGCACAATGGAGTGGAACCAATAAGGCAACAGCCAATAGGGATAGCCATGGATAGCCATTGGCGGCACCCACTACTGAAGCGAGCCAGCCCGTTTGAAAAATCAGCAAATTGACTAGATTTTTCATTCCAATCACCTGTGCCTATTAAACCGGTAGTGACTCACCCACCACTGCTGGCCATTGTCATAACCAAACAATTCGGCGCAGGCCCAGAAGAAAATTCGCCAGCGATTAAACCATTGAACCTCTTTGCCTGCGCCGTAAACCCGGGAAAACAGCGATAGAATCTCATCGCGATGGCGATCCATATTTGCCACCCAGGCCAGCGCAGTTTTCTGGTAGTGACAACCACCCCATCGCCACTGCTGTTCGCACTGAAGTGACGATTGAAAATGTAATGCCAGATCATCGGATGGCATCATCCCGCCGCTGAAAAAATACCGGCTCATCCAGTCTGAGTCGTTCTGCACTTCAAACTTATAAGGCACTGCGCGATGACAAAATACATGCATGAAAAATTTCCCATCATCATTCAGCCAGCGGTGAATACGCTCAAACAAGGCGGGCCAATTGCGCATATGCTCGAACATTTCTACCGACACTACGCGATCAAACTTCTGTTCAATATCAAAATGATTCATATCGGCAGTAAGCACCGTAAGGTTTGTCAGTAATCGCTCTCGGGCCTGATGATCAATAAACTCTTTTTGCGAAGCGGAATTAGAGACCACTGTGAAATAACTATTGGGATAGTGTTCTGCCATCCAGAGGCTCAGCGAACCCCAACCACACCCCAGTTCCATGACTCGTTGACCGTCACGCAGATCGGCGTGATCACAGGTTTCCCGCAATGAATTTATCTCAGCCGTATCCAGGGTTTCACCCGGGGAGCCGCGCCAGTAACAGCAGCTGTACTTGCGATGCCGGCCCAACACCAACTCATAAAATGCCGCCGGGACCTCATAATGCTGCTCGTTAGCCAATTCCGGTACCGGCGCCACTTCTGCGCCGTACATACTTTCAATAAAACGGCGGCGCATCTGCCCGGCAGCTTCACAATCTGATGGTGACAAAGATCTGGCGCGCTGCCGAATGAGATTGCGAATACCGAAGCGAACTACTCCATCGGGAACCAGTCCACGTTCCATCCACTGTATTAAGGTCGCAACAGCTCCAGACATTCCAGCACCTCACCCGTTTGCGGTTAACAATTGTTGGCGAATCTCCCGAACTGCCGCCAAAACATCACTGCCCACCAGGATGATTGAGACTTCCGCCAACTCAGCCTTGATATTCAAACTGCCTGCCCCACCGAGAAAAACCGGTACACCAACAGACTCAGCAAGGGTGGCCAGTTGCTTTAACACTGAAGCTTCAGGGTGTGCGGTGGCCGATAACACAATACCGTCGGCATTACATCGGCTAACCACGTCCGGCAACTCTTCAAGCGGTGTACTGGTGCCGAGAATGATCTGCCGCAGACCGTGCTCACGCCCGATAAGCGCAAACATCAGCAACCCGAAATCGTGGTATTCGTTGGGCAGGCAGGCGCTGATCAGCTTCGGGCCCCTCGGCGGATTACTGCTGTGGTGCAGACGCGCCCCCAGCTTGTTGCGCACATACACACCAAAAAAATGCTCTTCGGCAACACTGCCTTCTCCACGCTTCCAACGGTCACCGAGCTGTTTTAACAGCGGGAGTAATACTTGATTCATCACCACTGCCACCGGGTAAAGTGACATAGCCTCGCTGTATTGGGCATCCAGTCGCCCTTCATCAAACTGACTAATGGCTCGCTGCATTTGGTCCAGGTAACCCTCCCAGACATTACTCGTGAAATCCCCGGAAGCATCGGAGGTCAGGGTTGTACGAATCGCGGAGAGTGAACTCCCCTGCTCTAACAGCTCCACTATGCGTTTGATGGATTCAATATCTTCCTGAGAGTAGAGTCGGTGCCCCTTTGGAGTTCGCTGGGGTTTGACCAACCCATAACGACGCTCCCAGGCCCGCAAGGTGACGCTATTAACGCCTGTTTGTTCCGACACCTGGCGGATCGGATAAAGCGGCTTGGCAGATTCTTTCTCGGCCGGCTCGGCCATACACCCTCCCTGTCAGGGTTAACCAAAGACCTCGGACACAGCTGTACAAAACTTGTACAAATAAAAATAGTACACGTATAAGTTTTTGCAAGTTTTGAATAATAAGCCGCAGAGTGTGACTATTTTTCTTTATTTATCAGAAAGATAGAAATATGGAATGAGAAGCCAAACGATGGGATAAAGTTAGACAACGCTTAGGAGCCAACTCGTAGATATGGCTCCAGCACTACTTGGTCACGGCCATTGTTCTTGGCCTGATAGAGGGAGCGGTCGGCACGCTTCATAGCCTTGGCGATACTTTCTTCTTCCTGGCGCCATTCGGCGACACCGATACTGGTAGTTACCGATAATAACTGACCTTCGCCAATAACAAAACGCTCGTCACGAACCGCACTAATGATCTTTTGCGCGATAATATGAGCGCTCTCCAGGTCAGCTCCAGGCAATAGGATTGAGAATTCTTCCCCTCCCAGCCTAGCAAAAGTGTCCCCGGTGCGCAGTAAATCCCTGCAGCGTAAGGAAAACTCTTTCAGTACCTGATCCCCACCATCATGACCGTATTTATCATTAATTCGCTTGAAGTGATCCAGGTCCAACAGCAAAACAGACATAGGTTCACCCAGAAAGGACACTTGGGCAACTGCCAGTTCTGCGCGGGTATTCCATTGCCTGCGATTAGCCAGTCCGGTCAGCGGATCCACAGAGGCCATCTCTTTAAGCCTCAAGTTAGCCTGCTCCAAATCCCTGGTTCTCTCCAGAACCAGGTGCTCTAAACGTTTGCCACGGGATTCCAGCCCCTCAAAAGCAAGGGCACTGTAGTAACTGACAATTCCCAGAGTGGTGCAGTAAAGAATGCTGTCCAGCATCCACTGGGAAACAACATAACTCTCCACTGCTGCCATCTCACTGTGGCTGTATATCAATGAAATCAATGAAGATACCGCCACGGCGATAACAATACCGGGAAATCGAAACAGTTTTGCCACCAGTATTGCCGCCGGAAACGCCAGGACTCCAACGCCAAAGTAGACTGACTCATTGAGCATTAGCGGCAAAGTAAACAGCGCCCATCCATATAGCAGGATCACCTTACGGGTACTCAACACCGCTCGCCAGCACCAGTAAAAAGGTAAGACAATCATCAATCCCATGCTGTTTCGTGCGACCGCCAACACCGCAAGTGACAGCTGATCCTGGATACCATTGGTCGTACCCTCAACAAGACACAACAGGGCAAATAAAAGCATTCCACCTAACAGCCTGGGAACCAGGCAGACCAGCATACAAAAAGGCATTACATCCACGGCCTGGGACAAAAGTTGTGTATGGCGTCGTTTCTCCAGCCACAAAATTGCCTGTCGGGCCACGCCTATTTCCATAATTACAAGAAAAGCGACTAACGGCCCTACCCACAAGGCGTTGGTGGCAGAATGGGAGTTTCGCAGACAAAAATCGCCGGCAACAACGGTGGCGGCAATAAGCACATAGATAAGACCGCGCTTTTTAAGACGCAGCAATGTCATAACACCAAATCCTGACATCAACCAGGAGGCCGGCAGGTCTTCCGGGTAAGGAAACAACAGGCAGGCAGCCACCATGACGAAAAGCCACAGTAACCCTTCGAGATACAAACTGCGATTATTACTTGAGTGTATCGAAGTACCCATGAAACCAAGCTCTATTAAACGTTTTAGTTATAAGGTCCGAGAACTCAGCTGTCAGCCTTGATGTGCGAGGTTGCCGAGGGTACTCAGTGCATTCGAGGTGGTCAACTTTTGACCAGGCAAAAACCTGCAATTACAGAAAACAAAGCAACTACTTCCCTCCCTTGAAGGCTGCGAGCGCTCTTTCCCTTGACGCTCCAATATCCACCATGATCGCTGGATATTGCTCTGGCCTGCTTTTTTGCAGTTTGTCCGGGTTGTGAAGAACCCTTGGCTCTACTCCCCGCAATTCCGGAACATATCGATGAATATATTCCCCCTCCGGATCAAATCGGGCTCCCTGGGTAAAAGGGTTAAAAATTCGAAAATACGGTACCGCATCCGTTCCGGTAGATGCGCTCCACTGCCACCCCCCATTGTTTGCAGCAAAGTCTCCATCAATTAAATGCTGCATAAAAAAACGCTCACCCAAACGCCAGTCCAGCAACAGGTTCTTGCTGAGAAACATCGCCACAACCATCCGCACCCGATTATGCATCCAGCCCGTTTCCCTGAGTTGCCGCATTCCCGCATCCACTAGCGGCACCCCGGTTTTACCTTCGCACCAACGCTGAAAATCCACTTCGTTGCTGCGCCAGGGCAGGCTGTCAGTCTCCAGCTTGAATGGCTGATTCCGACATACATGCGGAAAAGCCACCACCACATGCTGGTAGAACTCGCGCCAGACCAGTTCTGACAACCAGGTTTGAATACCTCGATTTCCTGAATACAGCTCGCCTCTGTTGGCCTCCAGACAGGCTCGTAAGCACTGCCTGGCAGAGATAGCACCAACAGCAAGATAGGGGGAAAGCATGGAGGTTCCGGGCTCCGCCGGAATATCCCGAGCGGTGTCATACTCTTCTATCGACCGCTCTACAAATTTCTGAAGGCGTTTGTAAGCTTCTTTTTCCCCAGCCGGCCACAATTTTGCCGGGACTGACGATTCAAACCCGTCCAGCTTATCGGGAACAGTCCCCTGCTCACCTTTTACAGGTGGCTGTTTTGACGGAGCAGGTAACTCTTCCACTTCACTGTCAAAAAGCAGTTGAAGCCATACTTTTTTAAATGGCGTAAATACTTTGAATGGCCCGCCGTCGTTGCGCGTTACCGTGCCAGGCGGAGCAATCAGTGCATCCTGAAAACGCCGCACTGATAATCCGGCACTCTCCAACAACGACTCACAGGCATCGTCACGTCGCCGCTCATCCAGAGGATATTCATCGTTCCAGAACACCTGGCTGCACTGCCACTGATTGGCCAACTCGACCACAGCATTTGGCGCCTCATCAAACGAGTCCGCCGCCTGTACCGCCAGAGGAATCCCCAGCTGGTTCAGCGATTTTTTCAACTCGCGCAAGGTGCGGAGAATAAAGTCGACACGACAACCAGCCATATCGTGAGCTCGCCACTGCCTGGGAGACAACAAAAAACAGCCCACCACCGAACCCTTCTGGGCGGCATTCCAAAGTGCCGAGTTATCCTCGACACGCAGGTCATTGCGAAACCAAACCAATGTGGTGGCCATTCATTGTTCCTTATTGCTGAGATTTACGGCAGATTAACGCTCGATTTTCTGGCTTTTCCCCGAGTAATTAATTCGCCATGCCTGTGCCAGCATCAGATAGTAAATACCCAGAAGTGTAATCAATATCCATTCAAAACTGTCTTCGAGGTAGGCATCGTAAACTGGCTCAGGAATTATCAATTTGCAGATTACATTGCCTATACCTATCACCAGAACCAGCCATACCTGAATACTCCAGTATCGATATAACCGAACTGACACCTGAGGACGAATCTGCCTGAGCACACCGTACATCAACAGCTGTGCCAAATAACTGAACCCGGCACCCAGGTTAACCCCGATTCGACGCATCGATGCATAAGTATTGCCATACTCCCCCAACGCCAGTACGTAAATCAACAGCATCAGGGCACCACTGATACCGAGCGCGGTAATTACAGCCATTCGATAGTGACCAGTTTCACCAAGTAACTTTAGCCACTGGTGATTCACCACCCAGACCAGCACCATAAGGCTCAGCCCGCAAATTATCAGTCCCTTAAATACCAACTCCTCAGGCGGCTGGCGGCCGACCGCGCTAATGGATGAACACCCCTGAAAATAGGGCACACACCATTCAACGTGACCCGATGCTGCGGCCAGCAGATAGGCCAGATGATAGGAAAGCAGCGTCAACAGGCCACAGGTCAGCGGTAGTCTGGAAATTTTTAATGACTCACATTTGTGCACAGAAATCCCGGCTCTAAAAAGTTTTTAAAGCACTACTGATAATAGAAGACTACTCTGGAGAAGTTGATGCGAATTGGATAGTCGATTAAAAAGCTTCGCCCAGAAAAACCTATAAATAAGTACTATACATTTTTAGATCAAAAAAAAGCCCGATCAATTTGATCGGGCTTTTTATAAGACAACACTGCAAGATGTGTTATTTCACTTCTTCTCCATGGGCCTGTTTGTCGGCATGGTATGAAGAACGCACCAGCGGGCCACTGGCCACATGCTTGAAGCCAATGGAATAAGCGTAATCAGCGTACTCCTGGAACTCATCCGGGTGCACAAACCGGTCTACCGGCAAGTGATCCTTGGACGGCTGCAGATATTGGCCAACGGTGAGCATATCGATATCGTGTTCACGCATTTCACGGAACACCTCAAACAACTCTTCCTTGGTTTCACCCAAACCAACCATCAAACCGGACTTGGTGGGCACGTTGGGATTGCGCTTGCCGTATTCCTGAAGCAGTTTCAAAGACCACTTGTAGTTGGCGCCGGGGCGAGCTTCACGGTAAAGACGCGGAACTGTTTCCAGGTTGTGGTTAAACACATCGGGCGGCGTTTCGCTGAGAATATCCAGCGCCGGTTCCATACGGCCACGGAAATCAGGCACCAGAATCTCCACTTCCAGATTAGGCGAAAGAACGCGAGCTTCGCGAATGCAGTCTGCGTAGTGCTGGGCACCACCATCGCGCAGATCGTCGCGATCCACCGAGGTGATCACCACGTATTTGAGCTTCATATCAGCAATGGCGCGGGCCAGGTTGACAGGTTCTTTCTCATCCAGCGGATTTGGCTTGCCGTGGCCAACATCGCAGAACGGGCAGCGACGGGTACAGATATCACCCATGATCATAAAGGTGGCAGTACCACCGCCAAAGCACTCGCTCAGGTTCGGGCAGTTGGCCTCTTCACAGACGGTGGACAGTTTGTGCTTGCGCAAGGTGTCCTTGATCTCAGCCACTTTCGGCGAGTTGCTCATGCGAATACGAATCCAGTCCGGCTTGCGCTGGTAGGTATCGGTGGGAAGCACTTTTACCGGAATCAGCTCCACTTTGTCGGCATCTCGCAACTTCTCGCCCTGCACGCGGCGGCGGGTTTTGCGCACCGGCTCCAGCAAGGTGGCATCTACCGCCAGCTCGTCAGTGTCTCTGGTCAGATCGGTCATATCACTCTCTACTCTTGGCCTACGGCCAATGATTCTGTATTCAAAATGCTGTTCGCCTGGTCTACATATTCCCAGCGATCGTAGCCGAGGTTGGCGGCCATGCGATCCAGCAACAATTCTTCTACAGTCTGGTAGCTGGGCATCTCACCCTGCACCAGATCTTTCATCTGCACCATTTTCAGGCCCGCATAGCCACATGGGTTAATACGCAAAAATGGCGACAGATCCATATCTATATTGAAGGCCAGGCCGTGATAGCTCTTGCCTTTACGAACCCTCAAACCCAGTGAAGCGATTTTGTCGTCATTGACGTAGACCCCTGGAGCATCGGCCTTTGGAGCCGCTTCGATGCCATAGGGTGCCAGGGTTTCGACAATACTCTGCTCAATGGCACTGACCAGCTGGCGTACACCAAGGCCCTGGCGACGAAGGTCCACCATCGGATAAGCGACAATCTGGCCCGGGCCGTGATAGGTCACCTGGCCACCGCGATCCACTTGTACCACCGGGATATCACCGGGCATCAGCACGTGCTCGGCCTTTCCTGCCTGCCCCTGGGTAAACACCGGGTCATGCTCTACCAACCAGATTTCATCGCGGGTAGTCTCGCCGCGAGTATCAGTGTAGGACTTCATGGCATCAAACACAGGCGCATAAGGCTGGCGCTTCATTTGACGCACGTAGATGACTTTCTCAGTCATAGGGTTACTCAATTCGCCGTTAAAACAGATGACTGGCACAACTGTAGAGGCTGCGCCAGGGTAATGGGGCGGGGATTTTACCAGAAACTGACAAATTCACCGAACCCACTGGTGACCAGCCTTGGGCAGGTGCCACCTAACAACCTGTTAAATCACCATATGCACCATTCGGTGCTCCTTCAGGTCGTTATGAATGGCTTCCAATTGAGGCTTGCCAGTGCATGTAATCACTACGGTAATTGCCTGAAAAGTGCCCTTGCTGCTGTCGCGAATGGTAATCGCAGATTCATCAAAACCGGGGGCATGGCGATGCATCACCTCCAGCACATAGGCATGGAAATCAGGATGCGCCTTACCCATCACCTTGATGGGGTATTCACAGGGAAACTCAATTTTGGGTGGTTCTTGTTCGGTCATAGTGCATCTCGCAGGCCCAGTAATAGCAGCGCCGGTGGTCATTAACTGAAAATACCGATAAAAAACAGCTTGATGCTGTCCCAGAGGCGCGCAAAGAAGCCAGCCTGTTCAACTTCGCGATCCGCGACCAGGGGCAGCTTTTTAATGACTTCATCGCCATGACGAACTGTTACAGATCCCAGCTCCTGGCCTTTGGCAATTGGGGCTTCCAGTTGTTCCGGCAACTCCAGGTCGAGTTCAAGGGCATCACCGGCACCACGCGGCATTGTCAGCCGGGTTTCGTCGGCAACCACCAGGTTTACATAGTCATTGACGCCGTACCAGACACGGGCATTCTCTTTCAGTGCCTGATTGGCATCAAACATTTTTTTGGTTTCGTAGAAACGAAATCCGTAAGAGAGCAGCTTTTGCGATTCCGTGGCGCGAGCATTATCACTGTCTGTACCCATCACCACCGAGATCAGGCGCATACCATCGCGTTTGGCCGAAGCCACCAGGCAATAACCCGCTGCATCGGTATGGCCTGTTTTGATGCCATCCACAGATTTGTCTCGCCACAACAGGCGATTGCGATTCAACTGGGGTTTGTCGATGTTGTACTTGAACTCTTTTTCAGAGTAGATCGAGTAGTGCTCCGGGTGATCGTTAACCAGCGCACGAGCCAGCAGTGACAGGTCGTGTGCAGTGGTCAGGTGCCCTTCTGCAGGCCAGCCTGTGGCATTGACAAAGTGAGTATTGGTCATGCCGAGCATCTGCGCCTGCTGGTTCATCAGGTCGGCAAATGCATCTTCACTACCCGCCAGAAATTCGGCCAGAGCTACTGATGCATCGTTTCCTGACTGGATGATTACTCCGCGCAGCAAATCAATCAGTTTGACCTCGGTGCCTTCGCGAATAAACATCTTGGATCCGCGCATACGCCAGGCCTTGACGCTGATTGGCACCATATCCTCTTCGGAGATCTTGCCCTCGTGGATCTCCTTTGACACCAGGTAGCTGGTCATCATCTTGGTGAGACTGGCTGGCTCCAGCTGCTCATTGGCATTGCGCTCCACCAGCACCTCACCGGTATCCGCATCCACCAGTATCCAGCCTTTCGCGGACAGCTCAGGTGGCTCTGGAATAAGGGTAGTAGCAGCGGATGCCGCTAGCGAAGCAAACAGAAGAGAAACCGAAATCAGCAGTTTTTTCAGCATGATGAAACAAGCCCCGTACACAGCAAACAGAAAAGTGCGCGAATTTTAACACGTCGCTGGCAGCGGTTCAGGGAAACCGGTGAATTAATACTGAACCAAAAATGGAGAAAGCTTCTCGCGTTCGTTGAGAAGGCGACGCAACCACTGCTGATCTGCAGGAGTACTGACTGGCCCGATTAGCACCTTGTAGAGAGAAACCTGGGTATCGGAAAGGTTTTGCACTACCACCGGGTATTGAGTGTGCTGCTGCACCCTCAACTTCATGGCACGGGCAGAATCGACAGAGGCAAATGCGCCTACCTGCAAGTAGTCTCCTGCCAGAGCGGCCTGTGCCGGCTCTTTGGCTGGCTGATGAAAGGCTACCGGATCTATTGCCTCAACCTCAACCCTGCCGGTACCGCGATCGGCGATATCCAGCTTTTTAGCCGCAGCGTAAGAGAGGTCAATAATGCGGTCATGCAGGAACGGGCCGCGATCATTAACCCGAACTATCACCTGACGACCATTATCCAGATTGGTCACTTTCACATAGGCAGGTATACGCAGTGTCTTGTGAGCCGCGGTCATGGCAAACATATCGTAAGTTTCGCCGTTAGCAGTCTTTTTACCGTGAAACTTGGTGCCGTACCAAGAGGCTACACCGCGCTCCTTGTATCCTGCATTGTCATCAAGCAGATGGTAGGTTTTATTGAGAACCGTGTACGGATTCTTGTTGCCCGCCCGGGTAACGGGCTCCACTTTTGGGACCGCATCGGATATGGCCCCCAAATCTAGGTGCCGCTGGGCAGGCGGCCGATCGTCGGCATAGTAAGGGTTGCGCTCGGAAGGAGCTGTAGAGCAGCCAAGCAATGACAAAAGCGCTGCCGCTGGCAGCGCCTTGTATATATTTGCCAAAGGTTTATTTGGCCGCCTGAGCATGCCCTACCCGTTCGCGAATCGCCTCACTCAGTTGAAACACAGCCATCGCATACATATTGCTATGGTTGTAACGGGTAATCACATAAAAGTTGTGCAGGCCAAACCAAAACTCGGCCCCCTTCTCACCATCCAGCTTGATTACGCTTACCTTGTCGCTGGCTGGCACGTACTCAATAGGCAGATAACCAAACTCGCTGACCTCCATTACGGTGCGATCCGGCTTCAGCCCCTCGGTAACCATCTCTGGCGAGTAGCCCTGCTTCACCTTGGCGCGCGAAGTGACCTTGGCATCTTTTTGCCAGCCGTGTTCGGCAAAATAGTTGGCTACGGAGCCGATAGCATCCGTTGTATTGTTCCAGATGTCGGCGAAGCCATCCTTGTCGTAATCCACGGCAAAATTGCGATAGCTGCTAGGAATAAATTGGCCGTAGCCCATCGCGCCGGCATAAGAGCCGATCAAGTCCAGTGGCTCTTGCTTTTGCTCACGAGCCAATAACAGAAAATGCTCCAGCTGTTCGGTGAAAAACTCACTGCGTTTGGGGTAGTCAAACGCAAGGGTAGAGAGCGCGTCAATTACCCGGAAGCTTCCCTTGTTTTGGCCGTAGAAGGTCTCGACTCCGATAATCGCTACGATAATGGCCGGGTCTACACCGTACTGCTTTTCCGCTCGGGCCAAAGCTTCAGCATTTTCACGCCAAAACCTGGTACCTTCGTTGATGCGCTTTTCGGTGATAAAAATCTTGCGGTAATCGCGCCAGGGTTTGACCTTCTCGGCCGGGCGATTCATCGCGTCAATGATGCTCTGCTTATGTTCGGCTTCAGCAAACAAGCGTCGCAGTTCAGTTTTATTAAATTTGTGCTCAGAGGCCATTCGTGTAATAAAGGTCTCAGCCTTCGGATTACCCAGGTATCCCTTGGCGCAGGCTCCGGCGGACAAGGTCAATAACACAGCCCCAAACAAACACATCTTTTTTATCACTGTTCCCTCCAAATCAAAAAAACCGGTACGATAAATTTCCGAAATCCTCAACATCGGCATATCCCCCGAATACTACTTTCTGTCTGTGACAACAGACATCAGCATACCAAACCCCAACATCAGGGTCACAATAGCAGTACCACCATAGCTTACCAGCGGCAACGGCACACCCACCACTGGCAAAACGCCAGAAACCATCCCCATATTCACCACGATATAGACCACAAAGGTAAGGGTAATACTTCCCGCCAGCAAACGGCCAAACATACTTGCTGCACGCATGCTGATGTAAAGGCAGCGCCCTACAATCAACAAGTAAAGTGTCAATAGGGCCAGTACACCAACCAGGCCAAAATCTTCAGCTAATACAGCAATAATAAAATCCGTATGGCTCTCCGGCAAAAAATCCAGCTGTGACTGGGTTCCCTGCATCCAGCCTTTCCCATCCCACCCCCCGGAACCAATGGCCGTGGTCGATTGAATAATATTCCAGCCTGAACCGAGGCGATCAGCATGGGGATCCAACAGTGTCAGTACCCGCTGACGCTGGTAATCGCGCATCAGGAAAAACCAGAAAACCGGGATTGCCGCCAGTACGGCCAAAATGCCACCGAAGATGTAGCGCTTGCCAAGACCCGCCAGAAACAGGGCAAAGAACCCTGCTGCAACTACCAGTAACGCAGTACCAAGGTCCGGCTGCAAGCCAACCAGCAAAGCCGGAGCGATCATCAAGGCCAGGGCAATAACCACATGCTTGAAGCTCGGCGGTAGATAGCGCTGACTCAGATAACTGGCCACCATCAAGGGAACGGCCACTTTCATAATTTCAGATGGCTGAAAACGAAACCCACCCAGTTCCAGCCAGCGTTGTGCGCCTTTCGCACCCACACCGAAAAACAGCACCCCTGCCAACATACAAAGACCAAATGTGTAGGGAATAAATGCCCAGCGTGCCAAAAATCGCGGTGGAAATTGCGCCGCTACCAACATCACCACAAAGCCGATACCGTAAAACACCAGCTGACGACTTACGTAGTGCTGACTCTGGCCACTGGCGCTGTACAAAACGGCAATACCAACACCGCACAGTGCAAACAGTAACAAAATCAGTGGCAGATCCAGGTGCAGTCGATCCCAGCGGGTCTTACGATAAATACCGCTGCTGGAATCTTTCAGGTGGCGCACAAAATCCCGCTGCATCAGTTTGCCTCCACCGCGTCATTTTCCGACTCAGGTTCAGGAAACCCGTTAATCCAGGCATCCATCACTTTGCGCGCCACTTTGGCACTGCGGCTACTTTTTTCACCATTTTGGATCACCACCGCTACCGCAATCTGCGGATCATCCGCTGGTGCATAGCCAATAAACATTGCGTGGTCCCGGTGACTTTTTGCAATTAACTCAGGGTCGTACTCGGATCCTTCGGGAATACCAACCACCTGAGCTGTACCGGTTTTACCGGCCATTTTATAGGTCAACCCCTTACTGATGGAGTGCGCAGTTCCGCGCAAACTGTGAACCACAGACACCATCGCATCCTGTACCGCATCCCAGTGGCGTGGGGTAGCTTCTACGTAAGTTTTTGGCTCCCCCAATGGCAACTCCACACCATTGATGGCCTTGACCAGTTTGGGTTGATAGGCTTTGCCGCGATTGGCTAACCGCATGGTCATCACCGCCATCTGCAGCGGCGTCATCTCTGTAGCCCCCTGGCCAATCGACACATTGATCGTATCGCCGGGATACCAATCCCTCCCCTTATAGATTTGCTTCCACTCTCGAGAAGGCAAAATACCGGTCTTTTCTCCTTTTAAATCAATTCCGGTGGCCTGCCCCAAACCAAACATCTCTCCGTAACGGGACATATGATCAATGCCGATATCGTAGGAGAGCTTGTAATAATAGGTATCACAGGATTGCTGAATCGCCCCTTTTAAATCCATGGGGCCATGACCACGGCGCTCCCAGCAATGATTGCGACGCTCGGAGTTGGGCAGCAAAAAAAAGCCGGGGTCGTAGACCTTGGTATTTTCCGTCACCTTGCCGCTTTCCAAAAATGCCAAACCATACATCGGCTTTACGGTCGATGCCGGTGGAAACACGCTTTGCACGCTGCGATTCAGCTGGGGACGACCAAACGGATCGTTCAATGCATCAACATCACTCTGGGTCATTCCGGTAACAAACAGATTGGCGTCGTAACTGGGCGCACTGACCATTGCCAACACACCGCCGGTGCGAGTATCAATAGCCACCACCGAACCACGCTCTCCTTCCAGTGCATCAAAGGCCAATTGTTGAAGTCGCGCATCCAAATACAACGAGAGATTACTGCCCTGCACCGGATCGTTGCGTTCCAGTACACGCATTACCCGACCGATAGAATTGGTCTCGACATTTTCACTGCCAACAGTTCCCAGCATCAGATCTTCGTAAGAGGACTCAAGCCCGCGCTTGCCGATCACATGGGTGCCTTTGTAAGCACTGTCATCCTCTTCACTGAACTTCTGCAAGTCACTTTCACTGATCCGCCCCACATAACCAACAACGTGAGTCATGGCATCACCCGCCGGATAATGGCGCACCAATTCTGCCGCCACCTCGACGCCCGGCAGGAAGTGAGAATTCACTGCCAGCATGCCCTGTTCCTTTTCACTAAGGTTGTAGCGCAGTGGAATCGCCTCGTAGGGCAGCCTGAAGCGAAGGCGTTTTTGGTAATCGTCTACCTCATCGTCAGATATCGGCACCAATTCGCGTAGCTTTGTCAGCAACGCATCCATATCGCCAGCCTGCTCTTTAATCACCCGCAAGGTAAAGCTGGGACGATTATCAGCAAGCAACATACCATTGCGATCGTAGATTAAGCCTCGAGTGGGGGGCACCGCACGAACGTGAATGCGGTTTTTGTCGGATGCGGCAACAAAATCCTGATGGCGCGTCACCTGCAAATGGTAATAGCGCCAGACCAGTAAACCGATGATCATCAAAACAACAACAGCCGCTACCAGCGCTCTGGTAATGTAGAGGCGCTGCTCGCGGACAGGGTCTTTAAGATGTCGTTCGACGGGCATGTTTCGAAGCCATAAGAGGAAGAGCACAGTGTATTGGAACTGGCTCTCCAGATGTACCGCAAGCTATGAAAAAAATGTGGAGAATTTCACGCCCGTTAGAATATGACGCGATTAACCACCAAATGGGCCTGTTAACACTAATTGAAAATTTGCAACCAACAAGCCCTAAATCAGGCCTTGTGATAGGGGTGCCCAACATTAATCGTCCAGGCCCGATAGAGCTGCTCTGCCAGCATAATTCGCACCAATGGATGGGGCATGGTCAACGCTGACAGCGACCACTTGGCATCGGCGCGAGCCAGACATTCCGGTGCCAGCCCATCCGGACCACCAATTAAAAAGCAGAAATCACAGCCCTCAAATTGCCAATCGGCTAATTGGCTGGCGAGCTTTTCCGTACTCCACGACTTACCGAGCACATCCAGAGCGATCACTTTATCACTGGGTGCAATAGCCTTCATCATCGCCTCACCCTCTTTGGCCATGGCGCGTTTGATATCCGCGCCCTTGCCTCGCTGCCCCAGTGGTAGCTCGATCAATTCGATTTTCAGTTCGGGCGGCATGCGTCGGCTGTATTCGGTAAAGCCAGCCTCTACCCAAGCGGGCATTTTGGTGCCCACGGCAATGATTTTCAGTTTCATGTAATCCGGTCCAGCTAGCTCTTATCAAGCTCCCTGGACTTCAGGTCGTCGGGGCGCAGCGACCACAGCTTTTCCAGATCGTAGAACGCTCGAGTCGCGGGCAGCATCACATGAACTACGACATCTCCCAGGTCTACCAGCACCCACTCTGCAACATCCAGACCTTCAACCCCAATCGCCGGATGGCCAGCTTCCTTGGCCTTGAAGGCAACATGGTCGGCCAGTGCTTTTACCTGGCGGTTGGAAGTACCACTGGCGACAATCATGGTGTCCATGACATCACTCATACCGGATACATCCAGGGAAACCACATCCTTTGCCTTCAAGTCATCCAGCGCGTCAATCACAATTTCCTGCAAACTCAGACTCATAAATTCTCTCGGTTTTACTCTCTTTATGTAACGAAAAATCGGTTTTATTCTGCTCAAAAACGACCCTGTTATTGGTACAGGCCATTTCTATTAATGTAGTCAATGACGGAGTCTGGCAACAAATATCGAACCGACTCACCCTCCATCAATGACTTGCGAATTTCAGTCGACGAAATTGGCAGCAATGTCATTTGCGCCAACCATACCCGCCCGCTTGGCAACTGATTAAGGTCACCCAGGGATTCAGCCTGATGACGCTTTACCCAAAGATCAACTTCACAGCCATCAGGGGCGTGCCACCCCGGTCGAGCCGCCACCACTACATGTACATAATCAAGCAGCTCTTCCCAGCGATGCCAGGTGGACAGGGTAAGAAGTGAATCCATGCCTATACAAAGGCAAATAGCCACCTCAGGCCCCAGTTCAGCACGAAGCTCCCTGAGGGTATCCACCGTGTAAGAAGGTTGGCCATCAAATTCGGCTCGGCGTAACTCCCGATCGTCAACCACCAGGCCCGCCTCACCAAATACAGCGGCGCGCAGCATACCCATTCGATGCCCAGAGTTCACCCCTGGCGATTGAATTTCCGGATCTTGGCGGTGAGGAGGCAGTGCACAGGGGATCAATCGCATCTCATCCAGCTTAAGGAGCTGTCGCAACTCCACAGCAGTACGCAAATGACCAATGTGTACAGGGTTAAAGGTTCCCCCAAACACACCAACAGCGCGTCGGCGATCACTCGCGGACATGGCCATCCCCGAGTACGATCCATTTCTGCGATGTCAGCCCCTCCAGTCCAACCGGACCACGAGCATGAAATTTGTCGGTGGAAATACCGATCTCCGCCCCCAGTCCATACTCAAAGCCATCGGCAAAACGGGTTGATGCATTGACCATTACGGAACTTGAATCCACTTCACGCAGGAAGCGACGCGCACGACCATAATCTTCCGTCACGATAGATTCAGTATGCCCAGAGCTGTATTTGGCGATGTGATCCATAGCACCTTCCAGACCGGAAACCACTCGAATGGATAAAACCGGCGCCAGGTATTCTGTGGACCAATCCTGTTCTGTTGCAGGCAAGCAATCAATTATTGACTGACAGCGCTCACAACCACGCAGCTCAACGCCTTTCTCACGATATTGATCAGCCAGTTTTGGCAGCAGTGACTCTGCCACTGCTTCCGCGACCAGCAGCGTTTCCATAGCATTACAAACCCCATAGCGATGGGTTTTGGCATTGATGGCAATAGCCTGGGCTTTTTCAGGGTCGGCTTTGTCATCGATATAGACATGACAAATGCCATCAAGATGCTTGATCACAGGTACGCGCGCTTCTCGACTGATTCGCTCGATGAGGCCACGCCCACCGCGAGGGACAATAACGTCCACCCACTCAGGCATACTGATTAACTGCCCTACCGCCTCACGGTCAGTAGTATCGATCACCTGTACAGCTTCTTCCGGCAGCCCGGCATCTTTCAAGCCCTGGGCGATATACTGAGCAATTGCCCGATTAGAGTTGATTGCCTCACTGCCGCCACGAAGAATAGTGGCATTACCAGATTTAAGACAGAGGCTGGCCGCATCCACCGTCACATTAGGTCGGGATTCATAAATAATCCCAACCACACCGAGTGATACCCGCATTTTACCCAGCTGAATTCCGCTGGGACGATATTGCAGATCTGAAATCGCCCCCACCGGGTCAGTTAATGCAGCGACCTGCTGAAGACCATCCAGCATGGCGTCAATTCGCGCGTTATTCAGCTCAAGGCGATCCAGCAGGGCCGCGTCCAAACCTTGCTCACGTCCGGCCGCCATATCTTTGGCATTGGCAGCCAGAAGCTCAGTGCGATGTTGGTCCATGGCACTGGCCATAGCCAACAGCGCAGCGTTCTTCTGGGCTGTCGATGCACTTGCTACGACTCTTGCGGCATTGCGGGCACGCTGCCCCAAGGTTTGCATGTACTCTGTGAGATCGCTCAGCATGAAAAGTTACCGAATTGAAAAACCGGTAATTATATCCTTTCCAAGGATATCTTGCCCGCAATCATTCATTGGCAGTACGTTCCAACCAGCGGGCAATTTCAAACACCCGCTTTTTGGGCTCGGAAATAGCCAGCAGCTCCACTTTGGTGGCCTGATCAATCGGCAGCAATTGAGCCAGCTGCCAACCCAACATTCTCATGTCCTTGATAGTTGGCAAATTGTAAAGTGACAGCACCGGGTGCTCGGAAAGCTCCTCAACCATCTTGGCCAGCTCATGGCCAAAATCATCTAGCGGCTCAGAAGGTTCAACCGGCAAGTACTCCACCTCGGCAACCATCAATCTATTGTCCTGAACACGCGCCTCCAACACTTGAAACTTGCGCTCTGCAAGGACGCGAATTCCAAGCAGGTTATTTGACTGCTGGTACCAATCAATAATGCTGACCTCAACACCGAACGGATGAATCTGCGGAGGCTTCAACTGTCCGGTGGCTACTTCCTTGCCCTCTTTGATGGCAACAATACCGAAACCCGTTCCCTCACGAAGCGAGTCACTGACCAACTGCAGGTATCTGGGCTCAAAAATCTGCAGCGGCATCGAGATGCCGGGAAATAAAATGTCCTGCAATGGAAACAGAGGTAATGTCATAGGTTCCCTAACTGTTTACGCATGATTCGGTGTGGCAGCCCTACCGTTTCAAACTCATCACCCTCGGCGTGATATCCGAGGCGCTCATAAAATCCCTGGGCGCGAGTGCGAGCGTGCATCACTATTTCAGCAAAGCCCGCATCACGAGCCAACTTCTCAGCAAAAGAGATAAGCTCTCGACCCACTCCCAGCCCCTGTGAAGACTCTTCTACCGCCATCTGACGCAGTCGCACACTGCTTTCATTTAACGGCTTCAGCAGTGCACAAGCCACAACCCGGCCATCTTTTTCACACACAAGGTGCATGGAATCGACTTCCGACTGCAACTCACCCGGCATGAACGTCAGCCCTTGCGGTTCACGCAAAATGCGCTCGCGCAGCCTAACGGACGCCCTGTAAGCATTACTGCCCAGCACAGCTCTATAGCATCGCCAGTCATTCACTGAAAAATTCCCTGAAATTTCCCTTTACCAAAATACTGTATCCGTATACAGTATTACTGTAAGTGCATACAGGAGAACATCATGTTACGCCAAAGACCAACCACAAGAATAAGCGCCAAACCGTTGCCTGCTGTAGCCTCTATCAATACTAGTGTAGCGGCTGATAAAGGATTGTGGCGCGCACACCGCCAACAACCAACAACAGCCAGCAAGTACCATCGCCCACTGCTACCAGCAGCTACCGACCTGGAACGCCAGCTGGAGCGCAGTAGCGATCCGCTCAAACTGCTGGAGAAGATAATTACCAAGCCCGGCTATCATCCGGCACCAATTACCCTGGGTCATTTTAGCGACCCTTATCACCCGGACAGCCGAGCACTCTCAATTACTCGAGATATCCTCAAACTGATGTATCAGTACCGCCACCCGGTAAGAGTGCTGACAAACAGCCATCTGGTAGTGAAAGATCTCGACCTGTTGAGCAAACTCGCCGAACTGCGCCTCTGCACCGTGGTGATCAACCTCAACACATTGAATGAAAAATTAAAAACCACTCTGGAAACCCGAACCTCATCACCCAACGCCCGACTGAAAGTCATCTCTCTTTTGAGCGATGCCGGTATCGCTGTTGGCGCCCTGGTCGCCCCGGTAATACCGCTTATTAACGACAGTGAAATCGAAGGGATTCTGAGTGAGGTTTGTGACGCAGGTGCCATCGCGGCAGATTATGAATACCTGAAGATGACCAACGACATTGAACACACTTACAGATACTGGCTGGAGCGTCACTTCCCCGATCTGGCTGAGCGCATTTTCAACCTTACCCAGATTAACCGCAGCAGCTATGCACGAGAATTTGCCGACATGGTTGATCAGCGTTTCTGGATGACCTGCGAGAAACTGAAGTTGAATCGCACCGGCCTGCCTGCTCTCGACACCACCCGTTTTCGCCGCTCAGTTTGAACCTCAAATGATGCAGTAACGCTGCATCAAGTCAGCATCAGGGAACGAGACTTTTTCACATGGATGTGATTTTTTTATTCCCAGACTTTGAGGAAAAGGGGATGAAAAACCGCTTAATTAGTGTTAACAGGCCCTAAAAGCGGCTTTTCTCAAAAGAATCATTCTCTATTCGTTATTCACTCTGGTCACAATAGGCCTGCGCCTCGGCAACATCCAATGTTCCCTCATAAATCGCCCTACCGGTAATAGCCCCCATAATTCCCTTGTCTGCTACCGCTTTCAGGTTGCGAATGTCATCCATATTGGTAATACCACCGGAAGCAATCACCGGAATGGAGCCCGCTTGCGCCATTGCCACGGTAGCCTCTACGTTCACACCCTGCATCATGCCATCCCGATCAATGTCGGTGTAGACAATGGCGGACACGCCATCTGCGGCAAATTGCCTGGCCAAATCAGTGGCTTTTACATCGGTCACCTCTGCCCAACCATCAGTGGCAACCAGGCCATTCTTTGCATCAATACCAACAATAATTCGGCCGGGAAAGAGTTTGCACATCTCGGTAACAAATTCAGGTTCTTTTACCGCCTTGGTACCGATAATTACTGACTCAACACCTGCATCGACATACGCCTGAATGATTTCCGGGGTTCGAATGCCACCACCGATTTGAATAGGCAATTTAGGGAATGCCTTGGCAATTGCTTTTACTGCCTCACCATTCACAGGTTCACCGGCAAACGCGCCATTAAGGTCTACCAGGTGAAGCCTGCGGCAACCGGCCTCCACCCAACGGGCGGCAGTATCAACAGGACTGGAGGAAAAAACGGTGGAGTCTTCCATGCGCCCCTGACGCAAACGAACACAGGCACCATCTTTCAAATCAATTGCAGGAATAATTAACACGATAACTTCTCACTGTAGGGTGCGGCATCCGCACCTGGATATGAATACTTGTCAGGCCGGATTCCAGTTGACGAAATTTTCCAGCAGCCTGAGACCAGCGGTATGACTTTTTTCCGGGTGAAACTGAACCGCCACAAGATTGCCCCCAGCAACCGCAGCGCCAAGTTTTACACCGTAATCACAAACACCAATGGTTGCCGGATGCGCACCATCCAGATAGTAGCTGTGCACGAAATAAAATCGCTCGCCGGATTGGATGTTGTGCCACAGCGGGTGATCAACGGTCTGGTTCACCTGGTTCCAGCCCATATGCGGAACTTTGAGACGCTGGTTTTCAGAATCCTTAAGGTCATCGCCAAAAAAGTTGATGGTCCCAGGCAGAATACCGAGAGCCGGCGTCAGGCCATTTTCATCACTGGAATCAAATAACGCCTGCATGCCGACGCACACGCCCAGCACTGGTTTTTCAGCAATGGCTTTTTTAATCACCGCATCAAAACCGTGCTGCAGAATACCCTGCATACAATCACGCATGGCTCCGACACCGGGAAACACCACGCGGTCTGCATTTTCTACATCAGCGGCCGATTCGGTAATCACCACTTCGGCATTAGGGGCTACATGCTCAAGCGCTTTGCCCACCGAATGCAGGTTACCCATACCGTAATCGAGCACTGCGATTTTTGTAGCAACTGCACTCATTTACAGCGCACCTTTGGTTGACGGCATCACGCCCGCCATACGCTCATCGCGGGTCAACGCCATACGCAGAGCGCGACCAAATGCCTTGAAGATGGTTTCCACCTGGTGGTGGGCATTCTTGCCTTTCAGGTTATCGACATGCAGGGTCACCGCGGCGTGATTCACAAAGCCGTAGAAGAACTCCCAGGTCAGGTCGAGATCAAAACTACCTACTCGCGCGCGGGTGAACTCCACATCGGCAAACAGCCCCGGACGACCTGAAAAGTCTATGGTGACTCGTGACAGTGCTTCGTCCAGCGGCACATAGCTGTGTCCGTAGCGGGTAATACCTTTTTTGTCTCCCACCGCTTTAGCAAACGCCTGGCCCAGAGTAATACCGACATCCTCCACAGTGTGGTGATCATCAATATGAGTATCTCCAGTTGCCTGAATATCCAGATCAATCAGACCGTGACGAGCAATCTGGTCCAGCATGTGATCCAGAAACGGAACACCACTGTTGAGATTTGCTTCACCAGTACCATCCAGATTTATTGAAATGGTGATCTGGGTTTCCAGAGTATCGCGACTTACGGTCGCCTTGCGGTCGCTCATGTATTTACCCGTTTTCCAGGCACTGTCTGCCAGTGCTTTGTTCAAAGAGGCGTCAATTATAGGGGCACAGCCTTGCACTGTAAAAATATTTGCCATAAAAACAATGAGTTATATGAATATACCTGACTATACAACTCAATCAAAAAGCGCCTTCAAACTCCTTTTAAAAACATAGTTTACCTGTCCCGCAAGTCGCTCTATATTTTTGTTGTACGGAAACAAAAGTTGCTGTAAAACGGCGCCAAATCAGGCACTCGAAATTGGTCATTTCGACCCGCTAAACGATGCCTCTTCACAGGGATCAACCCATGCAAAAAACGCTCATTGTCGTCGACAGTGATACCAGCGTGCTCTCCAAAGAGCTTCCCAATGTCATCAGTTTTGAAGAGTACCTGCACGACTACCCAAAACTGGACGAACCCAAACTGCGAATCATTAATCTCTGCAACAGTGAACGCTACCTCAGCCAGGGTTACTACTGCTCACTGCTGGCTGAAGCACGCCAACATGAGGTGATGCCATCGGTAAAAGTTATCAATGGCCTGCGGAATTTCTCGGACGAGTTTGATGATTTCGCCCTAAGTAAAGCCGACCGACTGGAACTTAAAGAGGTAACGCAAGACACCTCTTGCCTTGTTTATTTTGGAAAATCCAACCAGCCCTCCCTACAAAGGCTGGCGCGACGTATTTTTACCCTCTATCCAACTACTCTTTTTCAGCTCTGCCTGAAAAAGAAAGACGACGGCCGTCTGGACATATCGGTTAACAGGTACTCGTTTTCCGATCTCAGTGAAACCGAGCGTAGCGAATTTCTGGGTGAATTAAAAAACCATCTGGGTTCAGCCTGGCGACTAAAGTCGGCCCGCAAATCTCATCGTTGGGACATGGCAATTCTGGTCAATCCGGAAGAAAAAGTACCGCCCAGCGACAAATCCGCTATTGCTAACTTCATCAAGGCAGCGGGCAAACAGGGCATTCGTGCTACGGCGGTTACCGCAACAGAATTGCAGGACATTGCCCTCTACGACGCACTGTTTATTCGCGAAACCACTGCCATCGACCACCACACTTATCGGCTGGCGGTTAAAGCGGAGCAGAAAGGCCTCGTAGTAATTGATGATCCGGTGTCAATTTTGCGCTGCTGTAACAAAGTATTTCTGCACGATGCTTTCAATTACAAAAATGTGCCCAGCCTGAATACACGAGTTGTCAGCGACAACAGTGAAGCCACGCTCGACACTCTTGAACAGCAGTTCAGTTACCCCATGGTTTTGAAAATGCCGGAAGGATCTTTTTCCATGGGTGTGTTTAAAGTAACAGACCGGCCTGCCTTGAAGGAAAAACTGAATACTCTGCTGCAAGACAGTGCACTGGCGTTGGTACAGGAGTACCTCTACACCGATTTCGATTGGCGTATTGGCGTGCTTAATGGGCAGGCCATTTATGCTTGCCGCTACGAAATGGCGCGTAATCATTGGCAGATTTACAACCACGGCAACAAGCGTTTTTCATCCGGGGGGTTTGAAACCCTGCCCACGTTTGAAGTGCCGCGCCCAGTTCTTGATGCCGCTCTTCGCGCCGCCCGAATTATCGGCAATGGTCTCTACGGAGTAGACGTCAAGGAAAGCGGCGGCAAAGCGTACGTACTTGAGGTAAATGACAACCCGAGCATCGAGAGCAAAGTGGAAGACGCCTATCTCGGCAATGAACTCTATATGCACATCATGAGTGAGTTTTTGCGCCGCTTGGAGGATCGTGGACGTTAAATGAAAAATCTGCTGCATACCCTGTCGCCCGAACGGTATTTTTTTACCGAGTACGAAGCCTGTCATCGCGACTTTATGTCCAAAGTAAAAACACTCTCCGCACTGCACCCCCAGTGCGAGAGTTTTTTGCAAGGCGAAATTAACACGACCAAGTTACTGACAGAAGCGATATGGCTCGGCCCCGAAGATGCCAAAAAGGTTCTGGTTATTATCAGTGGCACTCATGGTGTTGAGGGTTATTGCGGCAGTGCAATTCAGCGCTTGCTACTTGATCAGTTACAACAGCAACAGCTTCCAATAGGCGATAACACCGCGCTGTTGTTTATTCACGCGCTCAACCCCTGGGGCATGTACTGGGCCCGTCGTTGCGACCAGGACGGGATTGACCTGAACCGTAATTTTATCGACTTCTCTGCACGCCCCGATCCCGATACTGACTACCCCGAGTTATTGGCGGCACTGTCCGAAGTAGATGCCAGCAAGCGCAATAGTCAGCTTTCGAAGCTGCGTAACCTGTGGGGGCAAACACGCTACGACGAAGTATTGAGTGGTGGACAATACCACCAGCCATGGGCGCCATTTTACGGCGGCACTCAACCGGCGAGTGCCAATCGAGTCATTGAGCAAATTATCCAGCGCTGGTCACTGGCCTCACGGGAATTGATTGTGCTGGATCTGCACACCGGACTTGGGCCGTTTGGTCATGGCGAGTTAATTTCCGATCACCCGGCCAATAGTCCCAGTGATCACTATTCTCGTTGCATCTATGGCGATGCCATTGCCAATACCGAATTGGGCGACTCATTTTCAGTACCGAAAGCGGGCCTGATGGATTACCGGTGGCACCAGTTGATGGCTCAAAAAGGCTGTTACCTGACACTTGAGTTCGGCACTCTGGGCACACAGGCATTGTTTGATGTGCTGTTTTCCGAAAGTCTTTATTGGCGAGACCAGCAGCCGAAAAGCATTAACGATAGTCAGTACAAACATCTTCGGCTGGCCATGATCAACCACTTCTGCCCGGCTGACCCGCTATGGCGTCAAACTGCACTCTTTAAGGGCTGGCAGGCAGTACAGCGCGCTCTGGATTACTTCAATGAAAAGTGACGATATTGTAATTCGTAGTGCCGAACGGAAGGATCTCGATCGCCTGCTGGAAATTGAGCAACTCTGCTTTCCGGTCGACCGTTTGAGCCGGCGCAGCTTTCGGCATTGGCTGCAGTCAGAGCAGGGTTTACTGCTGGTCGCCGAGCAGTCGGAAAAGATTCTCGGCTATGGGCTGGTCTGGTGCCTGAAAGGTACCCGCCTCGCGCGACTCTACTCTCTGGCCGTTTCCCCCGATGCCAGGGGCCTGGGGCTCGCCCACCGCCTGCTCAACTCTCTTGAGCAAGAAGCCGCTGAACTTGGGCGCCTGTTCATGCGCTTGGAAGTGGCATCCAACAACACTGCCGCCATTCGCCTTTACGAGAACAATGGCTACCGAGTGTTTGGCCAATACACCGATTACTATCAGGACCATGACGACGCCCTGCGGATGCAGAAAACCATTCAATCGGTGTCGGCCCTGAAAAACATTCGCCCTACTCCCTGGTACCAGCAGACCACCGAATTCACCTGTGGTCCGGCCTCTTTAATGATGGCGATGAGCAGCCTTGATCCGGATATGGTGATTAACCAGGCGCTGGAAATGGAGCTGTGGCGTGAAGCCACTACTATTTTCATGACTTCTGGTCACGGTGGCTGCCACCCAATAGGTCTCGCCAATGCCGCACAGCGACGGGGGTTTAAAGCCCGCGCTTTCATCAACAGTGAATCTCCCCTGTTTCTGTCCGGTGTTCGCTCCGCAAACAAAAAGAGCATCCTGTCCCTGGTTCACCAACAATTTGTTACCAATGCCGAGGAACTGGGAGTCGAGGTCAATTACGGCGATATTAACCAGGATCAATTACAGGAGTGGTTGCAGCAGGGCTGCGCAGTGGTGATTCTGATCAGTACCTATCAGCTGGACGGCAAGAAAGCCCCGCACTGGGTAACTTTGACGGCTATGGATCAGCACTGCCTGTATGTGCATGATCCTGATTTGGAGGATCGAAACCAACGCGCCATCGATTGCCAGCATTTGCCCATCGCCCGTGCCGACTTTGATCGCATGTCGGTGTTTGGGAGTGAGCGACTGCGGACTGCAGTAGTCATATCCAGGGAGTAACTCCGTCCGCAACAGAGTCACCACAAGCAATTGTTATAATGTAACATTTGCAATAGAATAGCTCGCTACAGGTTTCCGGCATTACTCAAGCAGCCCCCATGAACAGAGCTTTCACAACACAGCGATTCAGCCGTCAGCAGCGCCAACTGCTGAGCTGGCTGTTTGTGTTCCTGCTTTTGGTTAGCACCACCACGACCGCCGGCCATTTTCATTTGAATCATGAAACTGCCGAACATTGCCAACACGCTGTTCATTGCACCGCCAATCATGATCATCAGGATCACTCGGACACCGACTGCTCACTTTGCAAGCTGATCAAGCTCAATCAGCTGTTTAACACCTGCCTTGCCTCTTGGGCTTGGTCAAGCAACATCCAGGCTCCAGACACATCTGAATACTTATCCATTACAGTCCCGCTTACTCGCCAACACCTTGCTCGCGCACCGCCTATATCACTGTTCTTTTTTTGATGTAGCCGCCCTAATGCGGCTTAGTACCTGTTAACACAAATTGAATACTGACTGTTGTGACAACACTGTGATCCTTCTGCCTTGCTGGCCAAACTTTTGTTTCCAAAACAAGTGACCCGCAGCAGTAAATATTCACTTAGTTTTAATAGGCCCTATTAAATTATGTGCGCTAAATAGTGAACTAGAGTTATCCCATGAAAACACCGACTGTTTTATACACTGCAGCTGTGCTGATCACCTTGGCACCAACGGCACTGGCAACCACAAAACACCACGATAAAGACAAACCACAGATTGAAGAGCTCGTCACCACCGCCTCTCCCATTCACAATGATGAAGACAAAGTGATCCAGGGGGTAACCGTACTAAGTGGCGACAAACTGCGTGAAAAAAGCGCCGCGACATTGGGCGAAACCCTCTCAGCAGAGCCCGGCATCAGTTCTGCCTCTTTTGGCCCAGGTGTTGGCCTGCCAGTAATTCGCGGCCAGAGTGCCAACCGCGTTAAAGTCATGCAAAACAGTCTCGATGCGCTTGATGCATCCAGTACCAGCCCGGACCACGCTAACAGCGCCGAGGCATTGCTCGCCGAACGCATCGAGGTACTGCGCGGGCCATCCACACTACGCTACGGCAACGGTGCCATCGGTGGCGTTGTTAACGTGATCGATAACCGCATACCCAGTGAACTCAGCGACCAAATCAGTGGCGGTCTGGAGTTGCGCCAAAGCAGTGTAAACCAGGGCAGCAATGCCGTATTCAAACTGAACGGAAGCAGTGACCAGCTTGCCTGGCACCTGGATGGCTTATACCGCAGTAGCAACAACATCGAAATTCCCGGCCCAGCGCGCCACCTTCATGAAGAAGATCATGAGGAACACGACGAAGAAGAAACCACCTTCGGCTTTATCGATAACACCTCAGCGCGAGCCCACAGTGTTGCGGGGGGCTTATCCTGGATCAGCGAGCAAGGCCACCTCGGTCTCAGCATCAGTCAGCTGCAAAATCTCTATGGCATTCCTGCTGGCGCTCACATTCACCATGATGACGAGCTCCACGAAGAAGAGCATGAAGAAGAGGAAGGCGGCGTTCGAATCGACCTGGAACAGACTCGCTATGAGCTGAGCGGAGAGCGCCTGAATCCTTTTGCAGGCATTGAGACCCTCAACCTCAGCGTGGCCTACAACGACTACCAGCACAGGGAACTGGAAGGTAATGAAATTGGCACCCGCTACGAAAGTGATGGCTGGGAAGCCCGCCTTGAAGCCATACATGCCAATTGGGGTAACTGGAAAGGTGCGATAGGCCTTCAAGCCCGTGAGGTGGATTTTTCTGCAATTGGCGAAGAGGCATTTATTGCTCCTTACAAAACCACCAATACCGGCCTCTTCTGGTTGGAAGACCTTGAAGTTAATAACTGGCATGTCGAACTGGGATTGCGAGGTGAACGTCAGGAGAGCGACCTCCAAAAAAGCGGCAGCATTTCCCACTCCACAGTTACTGCCTCAGCAGCGGCGCAGTGGCTATTTACTGAAAACCAGCATTTAAGCCTCAGCCTGACACGCGCCGAACGCGCCCCGTCAGCGGAAGAATTGTTTGCCGAAGGCGTTCATATCGCCACCAGTCAGTACATCATTGGCAACGACAATCTGGATGTGGAGCGCAGCAATAACTACGAACTGGGCTATCACTTCCATGGCGAAACCCGCCTGCAGGTATTTGCCTACTACAACGATATCGCGGATTACATCTACCAGCAGGCCAACGGCGAAGAACTGGAGGAAATGCCAGTCTATTACTATCAGCAACAGGATGCTGTATTCAAAGGTTTGGAAGCCGAATGGCAGATTCCACTCAATGAAAATATTAACGTCGAACTGTTTGGAGATTACGTTCGCGCCGAATTCAAAAACGGCAGCGATGTACCACGCATTCCACCGCTGCGCATTGGTGCCGAGATTAGCTATGACATGGACATCTGGTCAGCATCACTGCGCTGGACAGATGCCTCGAAACAGGATCGTCCCGGCGAGAACGAAGAAGCTACAGCCGGTTACTCAAAGCTGGATGCCAGTTTTAATTACCATATCGGCACTCAAGCAGCGGATTACGTATTATTTTTGCGCGGCGACAATCTGCTTAACGAAGAAATTCGCAACGCTACCTCATTCCTCAGGGAAGTGGCTCCACAAGCTGGCCGCAATATTGAGATTGGAGTGCGGGTTCAATTCTAGCCAGGTACTCCGTTGCGCCGTAAGCGAGGTACCCGCATTCAAAACACGCTGTTAATACATCCCTGTACGCTCGGAGCCGGCATCCATGCCGGCTACGGTTTTGAATGCGGGCACCTCACTTACTCAAAAGTCTGAATTCACAACCCAAATATCAAAGAAAGTTCAGCCATTCACTCTCGAAACCGTGTGCGACAGGGAAGTCGCACGCGAGCCTACATGGATGTATTTACGGCGTGTTTCGAGAGTGAATGGCTGCACTTTCCAGGCACCAAATTCAAAAACAACTACCAGCAACTGTTTTTTCTACACCCCATTTCGCTACACTGTGCCCCGTCCACACACTGTCAGGAGCGCACTGTGAAATCACTACTGAAATGGATCGCCATCTCCGCCGCCGGGCTGGTTCTGCTGATTGCCATCGGCATCGCACTGTTACTTTTTGTCGTTGATCCTAACAACTACAAACCAGAAATCGAATCCCTTGCCGCCGAACAAAATATCGACCTCAAAATCAACGGTGATCTTGGCTGGAAATTTTTCCCCTCAATTGCCATCACCGTGGGCGAAACAGAAGTTTCCGGAGAAGGCCTGCCCGACATCAGCGTGCAACAAACCGAATTGGCACTGGGGCTGCGCGAGCTGATTAACGGAAATATTGCCGTACAAACCATTTCACTGCAGCGCCCCCACATTCGACTGGAACTCACCGACAGCAATGCCGGTGAACAGGCGGCAGCTATTGCCGCAGCTCCTGTTGCAGCCGGAGGTGCATCACAACAAAACAACGGTGATAGAGCGATCGCCCTGAATATTGAACGGCTCAGTATTGTTGATGGCACCATAGAACTGTTATCAGAAGGAACCGTTCAACGCCGCATTGAACAGCTGAACATAGATGGCCAGCAGATCAACCTGAATGACAAAGCCTTTCCGCTCTCACTGGCACTGCGCACTCAACTGGAAGAGCTGGGTACAACTGTACAGCTCAACCTGAGCGGCCAATTCAAGACCGACTCCGCATTTCAGCAAATCTCGCTCACCGATACCGAACTGGAACTGATGACAGAAGGCGGAGACTTTGACGGCCAGAACCTTAATGTCAGCTTTCAGGCCAATGCCGATTTACAGGCCGACACCCTGCAACTGAGCGGCTTTAAAGCCTCACTTGGCAAACTGGTCATCAATCTCAATGCACAGATTGAGCAGCTCACCGGTACCCCGGCGATCAACGGCAAACTGGATATCCCGGCATTTGACCCCCACAATCTGCCACCAGTTGTGTCCGATGCTCTTGCCGAGGTCCCGGTAAAAAGCGTTGCTCTCAGCGGTGATATTAAAAGCAGTGGCGTTCATCACAGCGTCAACAACCTCAAGCTGGCGATGGATGACTTCACCATGACCGGCAACCTCGATGCCGTTATTGCTACTACCAACACCATTAACGCTACCCTGTCCGGCACTCGCCTGAATCTGGATCGCTACCTGCCGAAATCCGAACAGAGCAGCGGTGAGCAGACCAACAACCAGACCGAAGCCCTGCTCGCTCCCCTGTTGGCACCCTTGGCAGCACTCAATGGCGGCAAAGGCGTGGTGGACATCAAACTGCAACAGCTATTGGCCGATGGCATGCAACTGGATGAGATACAGATCAATGCGACGGGTAATGGCAAAGTCCTGAAACTGAACAAGTTGGCCGCCAAGGGCTTTGGTGGCAGTGTCAACGCAGCAGCCACTGCCGATATGTCCGGCAATACACCGGCACTCAACTTCAATGTAGCAGCCACCGCCATTGATATTGGTGCTTCGCTGATCCAGTTAGCCGACTACAACGAAGTAAAAGGCCACGGCGATCTACAATTCGGTGGCACCACTCGCGGCAACACCGAAGAAGAACTGCTCGCCAACCTCAACGGCTCCGGCAACTTTAAACTGGCCAACCCCGAATACACGGCCATGAATATTGAGCAGCAGTTCTGTTCGGTAGCAGGTGACCGTGACAAAGGCCCCGCCAACTGGCAGCAAGGTTCACGCTTCGATAATGCCGATGGCAGCTTTACCGTCAAAGGACAGCAACTCACCTTCCAGAACTTAACCACCGGTGTTGGCAACCTGAAACTGCGCGGCAAAGGCGGTCTGGCATTGATTGATCAAACCATGGATATGACCATGACCTTCAACATCGCCGGCGCCAAGTCCAGCGAAGAAGGTTGCGTACTGCGCAGCAAGTCGATCCAGAACCGCGACATTCCCCTTCGCTTGCGCGGCAATATCGCCGACATGAACAGTATGGTCAGCAATGCGCTGGTGGACTTGATCGCCCGTATGGTGATTGAGGACAAAACAGACGACCTCCTGAACAAGCTTCTTGGCGGTAAAAAGGAAGAGACCGAAGAGCCCAAGGAAGGCGAAAAACCCAGCACCAAAGACCTGCTGCGAGACCTGCTGAAAAAACGATGAGCACTAAAACCTTTGCCAAGCAACTGCTGCGCTGGTTCGACCAGCACGGCCGCCACGACCTGCCCTGGCAGCAAGACATTTCACCCTATCGAGTGTGGATCTCCGAGATCATGCTGCAGCAGACCCAGGTCACAACCGTGATCCCCTACTACCAGCGCTTTATGGCCTCGTTCCCGACGGTTCAGGCTCTGTCTGCGGCACCGCAGGATGACGTACTGCATCATTGGACCGGACTAGGGTATTACGCTCGTGCCCGCAACCTCCACAAAGCCGCGCAGATGGTAGTTGAGGAATTTGATGGCGAATTTCCCGACACCGTGGACGGCCTTTCAAGCCTGCCCGGCATTGGCCGCTCTACCGCCGGAGCCATTCGCTCCATCGCCTTTCAAAAGCGTGCGGCCATTCTTGATGGCAACGTCAAACGGGTACTGACACGCTATGCTGCCGTCGAAGGCTATCCCGGTGAAAGCGCTGTGGCCAACCAGCTTTGGGGGCTTGCCGAGGAATTCACACCCAAGAGGCGAGTCGCCGATTACACCCAGGCAATAATGGACCTCGGAGCGACCCTTTGCACTCGCAGCAAACCTGACTGCGCCAACTGCCCGTTCCATAGCGACTGCCAGGGCTACGCCACCGGCGAGCCCACCCAATTTCCCCACCGCAAAGCCAGGAAAGAGAAGCCGGTTAAAGAATCGTGCTTCCTGCTACTGGAAAACCGCGACGGTGAAATCCTTTTGGAAAAACGCCCTTCAACTGGAATCTGGGGCGGCCTGTGGGCACTGCCGGAGTGCGAAACAACCAGCGATATCGACCACATCGCCGCCCGCTACGGTTGCGAGGTACTGGACTGGGAGGCTTCAGAACCGAGCCGCCACACCTTCAGCCACTACCACCTCGACTACACCCCGATTCACGTCGAAGTGCAGAGCAAGGGCCAAATCATGGAAGCCGGGCGACAGGTCTGGTATAACCCCCGCACTGAACTCACTCTCGGCACCGCTGCACCGGTGCTGAAGCTGCTGAAAGCCATTCAATAAGGAATACTCATGAGCCGTACCGTCAATTGCCGCAAACTCAAGCAGGAACTGGAAGGCCTCGATATGCCCCCATTCCCCGGCCCCAAAGGCCAGGATATCTTTGAAAACGTCTCCAAACAGGCCTGGCAAGAGTGGCTCAACCACCAGACTATGCTGATCAACGAAAAGCGCCTCAACATGATGGACAAAGCCTCCCGCGACTACCTGGCAGAGCAACGGGACAAGTTCCTAAGCGGTGAAGAGTACGACGCCGCCGAAGGTTACGTACCACCATCTGAATAAAATCTGATCAGCCGGTAAAATTTCCGCAACTTTTTGCCGAAACCGGCTTGACGATTGCAGGGCGAGAAGGTTTAATACGCGCCTCTCGCCGCCATGACACCATGGTAAACGCGAAACGCCCGGATAGCTCAGTCGGTAGAGCAGGGGATTGAAAATCCCCGTGTCGGCAGTTCGATTCTGTCTCCGGGCACCATACTTAAGAAGCCTCAAGCTGCAAAGTTTGAGGCTTTTTCGTTTTCGGTGGTATGTGATTGACTCGTGCTTTCAGCACTAGGTTCTACGGACCACCAACGCTACGCTCGGCGCCCAAATTTGCTGCGCGAATTAGTCTGTCTCCGGACACCAAAAAAACACTTTAAAAAAACAGTACGTTAAAAGCAGCCAGCTAGGCTGCTTTTTTTTGTTTCTGGAGCTGGGTGTCCAGAAGGTGTCCAGTTTACTGTCAGACTTTAACCTCAAACCGAACCCATTCTTACCGCTTGCCTGCCTAGAAACTCTCTTCCATGTCAATTTTACGCATTGAGACTTAAGGAACTGATGAAAAATCAGTAAATAGAATATTAAAAAACATCTCTCAATGTTCCAGCATAAAGATCTGACTTGACAGTCCATTTACCACTCGGAGACTATCAAGCCAGATCTAAATTACTGCACACTACTCAATTGTCATTATTATAAATTTATAGCGAGCTTTCTCTTCCCAGGGAGCCCGGATTCAATATTAAATCTAACAGCAATATGGTCACTCTCCCAACAACTCTTTCAGCTTTTCAGCGAGTTTATCACCGCGTAAATCCGTGGCAGTAATCTGCCCTTGCTTATCCAGCAAAAAGTTTCTCGGTATCATATTAACACCATATCTAATAACAACTGGGCTTGCATACGCCTTTAGATCAGAGGTATTGATCCAGGGCAACGCCTCCTCTTCGGAGGCTTCAACCCAAAGCTCTCTATCGTCATCCAACGAAAAAGAAAAAATCTCAAAGCCTTTATCACTAAACTGCTGGTAGGCTTTTTTCATATGCGGGATCTCATTGCGGCATGGACCGCACCAAGAAGCCCAGAACTCTACCAATACATATTCATTGCGCTTGAGTACATCACTCAGCTCAAAGCTCTCTCCAGCAATATTTTTAGCGGAAAACACTTTGCTTTGTTGGCCTACCTTTGTCGACGCTGCATTCTGGCGTCGCAGCAAGGATCCTTTGATGGCTTCTCGACGATTTACAAGGCCTGTGCGTGCACCCAAAATTGTCTCCAGCTCATTCAGCCTAACAATTGCTTGCTCGCTAGTACCCAGTGCTCCCAACTGAATGGCCAATAGACTAGCCACAGGGTCTTCATCAGATATCGCGATGGCATCTATCACGCGAGAACGAATTTTGGGCAACGCGTAATACAGTTTCCATACTTTATCCTTCAAAGCCTCTTTCTCAGGACCGTCTGCCATTTTAGCGCGTTGGTTAAACACCTCTTCGTACTCCGCAAACGTCTTCTTGTACTCATCGCTTTGCTCCCATGAGGTAATAAGCATTTGGTTATATTTCCCACCCTCTGCTTTCATCCCTGCTAGCCGCCCGTGATAACTGATTGTTATCTGTGCTGGCTCAAGAACGATATTTACAGATCCTTTGCTTTTACCTTCAACATCTAGAACCTGCACATTAGCTCTGGTGAGTTCACCCACTTCACCGGAAAGAAAGAATGCCCCACCAGAGACCTTTCCCCGGGTGATCTCGATTTTGCCGCCCACAACATTGTTGGGCTTGGTCAGGATCACTTCACCCTCTTCGACCAAACCGGCAATATTGCCGCTTATCTGGTACTGATTCGATACATTCGCACCAACGGCCGATGTGACAAAAAAAAGTGATAACAACAAGGATTTCAACATACTCATACCTGAAAAGTTCTACGTAAACTGAACAACATGAAACCCGGGAGCAGCGGATGTATACCTTTGACTCCCGAGTTCCTCATGGGGCTACATCAATTACCAGGTTTTCTCCATGGACAGATAGAACATTCTGCCTCGAGGGTTACTGGCGCTACTGTTAAAACCGATCCACTCGCCATCATGCTGCAGGCTCTGTGAGCGGACACCGCTGTTACCGATGTTATTAACGGTCAAGGAGACATTAGTACCTTCCAGCCAGCTCGGAGCTTTGAACAGAGTACCGCTCTCGAAATCGTAACTGACGAATAGATCGACTTTGGTTGGCGCCTGGATCATATAGCTTTCTCGCAGCATTCTTTCACCACTGCTGTTTTCGAAAAACCGCCGTATCCATGTCTCTGTCTGGGTTTGGCCGTCCAGATTTACCGACAATCCCTGATAGGTCCAACCGATCCGTGCCGTAGCGCGGTACTCTGGAATTGCAATCAGGCCATTAATATCAGCGGCCTCCACAGTTCCCGCAGTGTCAACTGCCATGCCGTCTGCACTTCTTATCCGCTCGTGGGATTTGACATGTGCGAGGTTAGCCTGGAAAACAAACTCACCGATGTCTGTCTCCAGATGGTAGGTGGCGAAATAATCAATGCCAGTTTGTCGCTCTGCCGCCAGGTTGACCGCCCGGTCATCGAAGAACCAGATAGTCTGTGTGGGGTCAGCCGGATGGGGCCCCTGAAACACTTTATCCGGGTACTCAAGCTCGGTCACTCCGGGCACAATGCGGGTCACCGGGAACGGTACGATGCGATTCACGTAGTCAATTTCATGCCAAGCGGCGCGCAGCGAGAGCCCTTCCAGCCATGTTGGCATGTACTCGATGCTCGCGGTTTCGGAAAAGGAGTGCTCGGGCAGCAGATCCGGGTTGCCGCCGCGCGTCACCACCGCTGGCTGAAATTGTGCGAAAAAGCCCGATTGTACCGCTACGGTAGAAATTTCAGTGATCTCGTCGATTTCTCCCTGCGCAAGAGTGGGCGCGAGAAAGCTGGTGTTTTTGTTCAGACGAATAGTTACATCGTCATGAGGCTGCCACACCAGGCCAAGCCCCCAGGTGGACTGCCCCTTGAAATTGTCGTAGGAGTCATAACGGGCCTTACCTTCCAGTGACAACTGCCGGACACCTGGCAAAGCATTATCACCGCCAACAACAGGCAGATTCATTTCAGCAAATGCCGACTCCACATCGCGCTTACCACTGGCATCCCAGGTACTGGCAAAGTCCGCAATGGTACCATTCGCATCACCGCCGGCATGGGCGATATCGCTCCAGGTATGAAGATCTTCCTGCCGCCAGCTTGCGCCCACAGCTACTTGCACATCTCCGGCAGGCAGATGGTATAAACTGCCTCGGGCGGTAAAGTCCACCGCTTTATGCTGGTTAACACTTCCGGCGTCTTTGGTTTCATCCAGTATGCTGGCAAGGACTTCTGGTGAATTTCCTTCTCCGAAAATAGCGCCAAAGGGATTGAAGTAAATATCCGGGTCAGCACTGCTGACGGCCGCCAACAGATTCGCAGTGTTCAAAGCATTGACGTATCGCGTATCCAGGTCTGTACGACTGTATTCCACGTTAGCAGACCAACTCCAGCTGTCGGAAATGTCACCAGACAACCTGAAGTTGGTGCGAATGTTTTCCTGTTCTGACTCGTGGGCAGACTGAACACCTGGCAGCACACCATCAACAGTAAAGCGCAGACCGGGCCCCGTGATCGGACTATACAGGGGGGCACTGCTCGTTCTGAATGGAATGGTCGCCTGCACCGCGCCATTAGTGGGTGAGGTCTCTTTAGTACGGTAGTAAATGTCACCACTGAGATTTACGCCTCCAGCCAATTCCTGGCTAAACAGAACCATCAATGTATCTTCTTTAGCCGGGGCAATCAGACTTCGTCCATTGTCGTAATCCGGATTCGGTTGAATGTCAGCGTCTGCTGGAGAAAAGTCACTGGCCTGCAAGTTAGTTGGATCTGCTCCCTCCGGAACATAGACTGCGTACACTGGCGTTGCCCCGGCTACTGGAGGCGTTCTTCCGGTAGTGTTGTCTACAAACGTACCGTCCACATTCCAGAACAACGGCCCAAAAAAGGCACCGAACTGACTGGCAATAATAGTCCGCTCTCCCTCTACGCGTAGCGGAATCTCGTTGAAAATATTGTTCTGGTCTAGCCTGGTCTCGCGCTCACCGGAATCCAGGTTGGTGTTTTCGTGGTGCTGAAAGTTAGCGCGCAAATGACCACTAGCCCAACTGAAGCCCCCACTTGCATCCACGAAATATTCTTCAAAACCACCTTGACTCGGCGTGCCATATTTAAGACCAACATTGAAGTCCGGTTCGCCTTTCTTGAGGATAATGTTAATCACACCACCCACCGCGTCGGAGCCATAAATGGCCGATGCACCGTCCAACAGGATTTCCACTCGCTCAATGGCGCTGACGGGGATACCCGAGATATCGGAGCTTCCGCCCAAAACACCTGATGCGCCAATGCGGTGGCCGTCTACCAGCACCAATGAGGAAGTGCTTCCCATACCACGCAGATTAATTGTAGAGGCGCCGGAAACATTGCGGGCGCCATTCACTGAAGTCGCGCCGGACAAGGTGCTGCCCACTTCAGTGGCACCGTTAAAATTTTGTGGTAGCTGCCTGAGCGCCCGCTCTAGGGTTGGCTCGCCAGTGGCCTTGATATCAGCTTGATTCAGGACAATGACCTGGCTACTCATCTCGCTCGCGTTTCGCTTGATTCGGCTGCCCGTGACAACTAGCTCTTCAACTTCTTTATTACTTTTATCAGCAGATGATTCTACTTCACTATCTTGTAAGACCAATACCGAATCTTCTGAAGTAAATTCATACCTTAAGCCAGTACCCTCCAGCATGATATCCAACGCTTCAGACAAAGTGTATTCGCCTTTCACCATTGACAGCTTAATAGCGTTTCCTATCTCTCTCGGAACGACAATCTGAGTGCCAGTCTGCCTGGCCAACTCCATAAGTGCAGCGCCTGCAGAATCTTTATCTACGCTAACATTTTTCGCCAATGTATCCGCGTGAAGACCACCTGCAACCAACATTCCAATTGCCGAAGCAATTCCAATTACCAGGCGATTCCGAGAATATCTTTTTCCACTATACATAAATCCCCACCTCTTAAGGTTTTAATAGTTTTAGACCCTAAACTCTGGATCCACACCCTTAACGGACGCCGACCAATACAACCCTACTTTTTTATTTTTTTACTTCTTGATCTGAATTTTTATCACCCGTAAGAACAATCCGATCAACGTAGTGTTCAATGTGAATTGGCAGGACTCTTTCCAAATCCATCAGAGCTGAATTTATTTTATTAACCTTCACTGATGCGTATATTTTTAATCCCATAATATCGACATCTTCAATCAGGATTTTTTTGGCAGAGTAACGATTTAATTCTTTTACAACCCTGTACAAGGGCTCGTCACTGAAGCGCAGCAAACCTGCGCGCCAGCCCACGTACCCCTCCAGATTGTCAGGGTGATGAGCTGAGATAAGGTTATCGTCAAACTGATATTCGGTTACGACACCCGCTTTAACTCGATACTGTGTTGAAGAGTGACGCTTTACGGCTTCACCTGCTTCAGCTGCAAGCAATGGAGAAGTCGTGTCTGGTTTTTCCGTTTTATGGTGAATAGCAACCTCACCCTCCAGCACAGCGAGAGTGAATTTATCTTGCTCTTTCATGAGATTAAATTGAGTCCCCAGTACACTTACTGTTCGTGAGTCGACATTTACAATGAATGGTCGCTCTGGATCAGATGCAACATCGAAAAATGCCTCGCCCCATTCAAGTATGACTTGCCGTTGATCATCAGTAATTTCTACAAGGAGACGAGTTGCGGTATTAAGGGTAATTAAACTGCCATCTTTAAGTTCGATGGTTTTTTGCTCACCTACACGAGTGACATAGCGCTGAAAAGAAGAATTCGAATGTGGGCTCTGAAATTCACTCCAGAGAAAATTCAATCCTGCTGTGACAATCAATAATAAACCAGCAACCATCGACAACCTCGGCCAGCGACGGCTTTCTTTAGCGCTCTTGCTTGCCAGGTCATTTTCGATTGGTGCAGCAATAGCACAGATATCAGGGTGATTGCTTAAACCTTCCATTCGGGCATGCAAATGCAATGAGTCCATGAACTCCTGCTGGTTTTCCTGGTTGGCAGAACGCCAGGATTCCACACGCTGTATGTCTTCCTCACTCACCTCTCCGGAGAACAATCTCGCAACCATTTGATCGGCCTGACGGGAGGATAGCTTATCTGCTTTACGGGTCATCACTGTTAATCCTTGCTTTCCTGTTCTTGAACTGCAGCTCTAATTCGGGTGAGTGCAGATGAGATCAATTTTTCGATCTGCTTGACTGAAACCCCCATTTCCTCAGCTATTTGGCGATAACTTTTATGCTCAAACCGGTGCAACACAAATGCTCTGCGCCATTTGGGGCGCATATCGAGAATGGCTCGCCTCACGATATCCAATTCCTCTACTGCCTGGGCAATAGTTTCAGGAGCATCACTACTGTGAATATCTCTCTGCTCTATCCCGTACTCAGACGTGTATCGATACTGGGTTGCATTGCGCCTTTCCATATCGACCATCAGGTTGTTGGCTGTGGTTAAAAGAAATGCGCGATTACTGCCACTTTGGGGACCAACACGCTGATCAAGATCCTCCATACCAGCCAGCTTCAGAAACAGCTCCTGAATAATGTCGTCTAAATCAACATATGAGCCGATCCGCGCCCGCAAAAACCCGCGCAGCGCCGATCCATGCTCATTGAACAGCCGTTCGAGCACTTCTTCTCGAGTTTCTCGTGGTCGACCATTAAGGTAATACACGTTGCTCTCTATCGATGATGTCACTTGAGCCAAATCACCTATGGTTGAGGGAATAGACCCACAGTTAACGCATGCCAATAAGGGGTACCCTACAAACTTAGTCTATAAAGACAGAAGTTACGCACAGGAAAGGAGATGACTCTTGTCGGATCTATAGAGCCAGAAATACAGAAACAGGAGGAGCTTTAGAATCAAAGGATATTAGGAAGATAATCCACGGAACTTGGAACCGAAATTTTAACAAATAAAGACCCTTTTTCACCAAATCCGCTCACCCCTCCACACAATACTCCGGCAACTCCCAGCTATCCCACTGCTGATAGATCAAAGAGGTTTCAATATGAGCCACCTCAGATCGTTCGGTAAAAGCAGATAGGACAAAATCCCTCAGGTGTCCTGTATTGCGAACACAAACCTGCACCTGAAAGTCACTGGCGCCACTGGTGTGATAAACCCTTAGCACCTCCTGCAACCCCAGCAAATGCTGGCGGAATGCCTCAACCTCGTTGCGGGAATGACGGGCCAGTTTAACGGCCACCATTGCCTGAACCTCTATGCCAATCGTCGGCGCATCCACTTCGGCGCGATACCCCTTCACTATCCCACTGGCCCGTAAAAAGCGCATTCGCGACAAGCAGGTAGACGGCGCCAGACCTACCTGTTCTGCAATCTCTTTGTTGGACATCCGTGCATTCTTTCGCAATAGCCGCACTATTTCGAAGTCAATTCGATCCATACCCCTCTTCCCCACAACTTTCTGAATTTAATTCGGTCTTAAATTAAAGATTAAATCGAATATTAGGATGAGTCCATAACTATAGAAATTAACCAATAAAACAAAGATCAGGAGAAGAATTATGTTGGACGGCGGCATTGAATTAGAGCCTGCACGGGGGCTTTCCCCTGTCCGCAACAGCAGCAAGGCCGGAAGCATTGATGAATTGGTAAACGAACAGCTGGCGCACTTCCAGATCAATCCGGACTCTGAACTGGGCTGCGGCCTCGCTAAAGTGGCTCAAAATCTCTACCTGTGCCAAGGCGGTATTGATGAAGTCTGGAAAATGGCTCAAGCCAGCATGCGCGAGCTGGACCGCAGTGACCGCATCGCCCTATTCAATGCCAAGAAATTCATCTCGTTCCAGATCGCCAAGATTCTCGATAACTTCCAGAACAGCTTTCGCAAGAGCTACCAGGAACTCGGTGAATCCGGAGCTACCCATGCCGCACGCTGCACCTACCCGATCATCGACAATGTAACCGCGCTGTTCTCTGCCACGCCGGTAATCGCTCGCACAGCTACCTACACCTTTGCCTGCGCCGAATGGATCGCCGACGCATTTCAAGGCAAAGAGTTCATGCTGCAAATCTATTCGCGCCTGCTGAACCCGACTTCGATTTCTCTGGCCAACCACATCGTCGACCTGGAATGCGGCCCATATGCGGGTGAGTACATGGCCTGGAACTACAACAGTGGCATGGCGGCTATCGACGGCACCCTGTCCCACGTACTCGGCCATGAAGATGTGATGATCGCCAGCCGCAATATCTACGGCGGTGCTCACCAACTGATTCACGACTGGTTCGCCAAGCCGTCCAACCTCAACATTGGTGTCGAGCAGTACGATGGCTTTGGCGCAGAGGACTTTATGGCGTGCTGGCGCGAGGCCAAGACCAAGTACGCCGATCGTCTGGCTAACGGCAAGCAGGCCTATCTGTATATCGAGTCGCCCTGCAATCCGCACGGCTACGTTCTGGATGTGCCGGCGCTCTGTAAAGCGGCCCATGCCGAGGGAATACGTGTGATTATCGACGCCACTGTGGGCACCCCGGTTCTGCAGCAACCCATGCAACACCCGGACCCGGAGTGTCGCCCGGACTTTATGATTCACAGTTACACCAAGGATTTGACCGGCACCGGCTCGGTAATCGCCGGCGGCGTGATCGCCCGCAACGAAGATATGTTTATTCCCAAAGGCATGCCGGGCTGGGAAAACACCATGTTCTGGAATGTCTATTACATTAAGGGCGCCTTCCTCTCCGCAGACTCGGCGTACGAAGTACTACAAGGCATGCGCACCCTTAACCTGCGAATGATCAACAAATGCATCAATACCGAAATTCTCGCTAAATATTTTGGAGCCCACCCTGGCATTAGAGTCAACTGCAATGCCTTACCGGAAAGCCCGAACTTTGAACTGAAAGAGAAACTCCTCTCTCACGGACTGCCAGCACCACTGTTTACTTTTGATATGGGCAGTATTCCCAAGGATTGTTTCCAGCGCTTCTTTGACTCACTGGAGCCTGCCTACTCTCACCAGATCAGCCTGGGGCAGACCAATACCATAGTCAGCTGCCCGGGTTTGACCACACACTCTGAGCTGAGCGAAGAGGATCAGAAAAAAGGCCATATTTACCCTACAACTGTCCGTATCTCCCTGGGCTGTGAAAACCCCAAAGACCTGATTACTCATTTTGCCGCCGCCGCTAAACTGGCTATAGATCCGGTAGTTCCCGGTTTCAGTGATCAGCTTATGAAGGAAGAGGATGTGGACCGATTGATCAAGGAGACCTACATGAAGCGACACGAGCTGTATGTGGACTCGCTGTTATCGTAGATACTGAAGTCACAACAAACTTTCAGCTAAAAAAAGGGCCGCTGTTTTCAGCGGCCCTTTCACGTAACTCAGCATTAAATTGCAGTTGAAGTTTATCTGGCTACCAATCTGAACACATCCAGAACTTCACGAGTATCGTGGATAATTCTCACAATCCGGTCTTCCAGCTGAATCAACTCAGTACCTACAGGTTGAGCTGGCAGGCGGGAGTAAATGCTTGCCGGCAAAGGGCAAGCCTGACCATACAGGTCGGCATCAATCACTTCGCCACGAGCGACCTTTTTCTGCCAGCCTGGAGGCAATTCACCTCCTCTCTCCAGTTTTTTTCTCAAACCGGGTGGCAGGGATTTGGCCTTTTTACCTTTTTTACCTTCGTGGTGTGACTCTTCCTCGTAATAGTATTCATGCCCGTAGTCGGTGAATACTCTACGCTCTTTGTCACCAAACAGAATATCGACAACCTCGACCGCAGCGGCAATTTTCCGTTCGGTGAGCCTATCAGAGTCCGCCAGAGCATTTAGTGCCCCGCTGGAAAGGCCAAGCACGGCGATACAAAACAGTCTTTTCTTCATGGTTCACCTCTGTTGTCGACAGTTTTTAACACTGCCAGTATATTGCTGTGACCAACAACAAGCCGTGGCCAATGTCACGGACAAACTGTGCACCCAATAACAGGATTAACAATGATAAACCTGATCAGCCTGATCGATTTTGCCGGAACCGCCGCCTTTGCCGCTTCTGGCGCACTACTGGCCGCCAGGCACCGACTGGACATCATTGGCTTTATTTTTGTCGGTTGTATCACCGGAATAGGCGGCGGCACATTGCGGGATCTGTTTTTAAACCTGCCGGTGTTTTGGGTAGAGCAGTGGCACTATGTGGCGATATGCGGATGTGCAGCGGTATTTACCTATTTTGCCACCCGCTTTGTAAACCGCGGCACCAAGGCACTGCTGTGGGCGGACGCGGTAGGTATGGCGCTATTCAGCGTACTGGGGGCCCAAAAGGCATTGGTACTGGGGGTTAGCATTCCGGTGGCAGCCATTATGGGAGTGTTCAGTGCCTGCTTTGGGGGCGTAATTCGGGACACCCTGCTTAATGAAGTGCCAATCATTTTTCAGAAGGAAATCTATATCACCGCATCACTGACTGGTGCGTTAGGCTACTGCATTACTGCCGAGCTAACGGGGCTCCCCAATTCCATTGCGGTACTGATTGGTTGTCTGGCAGCATTTACTGTGAGAGCACTGGCAATTACACGCAACCTTAGCATCCCTTCTCACGCCGGGCTGGACTGAGACTGTGGGGCCCTAGCAGACTGCTAGAGCTTCCTTTTCAGCGGCAGGGTATCAATGCCATTGGCGCTCAGTGTGGAACGGGCTCGCGCCATCTCACTGTGATTGGCGAAAGGACCAACCATAACTCGATAACGGGTAGCACCGGACTGGATAGTACCCTTCTCGATGGAGGCATCCAGGTTCATCAAAAGCAATTGCGCACGACGGCCACTGGCATCGTCGTGAGTAGCGAAGGAGCCTGCCTGCAAGATATAAACCGGCTGGCCACTCTGCCCTGCTGAATCAGTCGGCTGTGCTATTTCAATTGGCTTGGTTTCTGGCTTTGGAGAATTAACAGGCCTTGTAACCTGGGCAGCTTCCTGACGAGCAACCTCATCTTCCAGAATACGCACTTCGTCTTCTGACAAGCGCTCATAAAAGACCAATTTTGGCTTGTTGTCCGCTGGCTTGTCTGACTTCTGCGTCGGCACCATATCAGCCACCATATCGGTCACGTCTTCGCGCATTTCCGGCTGCAGAATCATCGCTGTCACCAGAGCACCTACAGCGCCACCAGACAGAAACCAGAACATTTTGCTGCTCCCTTTCTGGCTCTTCTTTGCTGGCGCACGACGGGCATTTGGCCTGCTTGGTTTGCGACGGTTGGAATTACTGGATGATCTGGCGTAATCGCGGCTCATGGTTTCTTTACTGATTATTATGTGTAACAAGTAGTTCAAGCGTGATGATAACAATAAAAGCTAAAGCAAACTTGCCTAAAACTTACAAACTTTGACCAACTGATACATAAACCACCATCCCTCATTGAAAGCCACACAGGATGAGAGAAGGAACAACTCGCGGTGCGCGCGGCTCACTCTACGGAGTCAGTTTCCAAAGTAGCTCTTCTTGTAGTGTGACAGGTCACGACGATTTGTGGGTACTATGAGGAGTGGCCTGTCAGGCAGCGGATTGGGCGGGTTCAAAAAGTCCGATGCAGACAAAACCAGAGATCCTTCGCTACGCTCAGGATGACAGCCTAAATCATATCCTGTGGATCGACATCGATGGACCAACGCACCTTTTTGGCCACTAGCAACTCCGCCAGTCGCTCGCACCAAATGCTGAGCAGTTGTTGCAAAACCGGGCGGTGAGTAAAGGTAAGACTCAACTGAAAACGATAGCGGCCACTGCGTTTTTCCATCGGTGCAGGAAGTGGCCCCAGATAATTACAGTCATTACTGGGTGGCTGCAGCGACTCTGCCAACTGTCGAGCCTCGCTGAGAAACTGCCAGGCGAGGTCAGCACTGTTGGCCTCGGCGCGCAGCAGCGCCAGAAAACCATAGGGTGGCATCTGGGCCAATTCACGCTCTCGCAATAGCTGCTCGGCAAACGCGATGTAGCCCTGTTGGGTGAGTATCTGCACCAACGGATGGTCGCTGTGATGGGTCTGCAGGATCACTCGGCCAGGTTTATCGCCACGACCAGCTCGACCAGCCACCTGGGTAATCAGCTGTCCCATTCGCTCAGCACCACGGAAGTCAGCACTGAACAAACCGCCATCAGCATCCAGAATCGCCACCAAAGTAACATCGGGAAAGTGGTGCCCCTTGGCGAGAATTTGGGTGCCCACCAAAATGCAGGGTTCACCCTTAGCTACCTCTTTCACCACCGACTGCATCGCCTGCTTGCGGCGGGTAGTATCCCGGTCCACCCGGATCACCGGATAATTGGGGAACAGCAATCCCAGTTCGGCCTCACCGCGCTCGGTGCCCTGCCCCAGAAATTGCAACTGATGACTGAAACAGTTGGGGCACTCCACCGGAATTCGCTGTTGATGGTCACAGTGGTGGCACCAGAGTTTATGGTCGGTGCGATGCACCGTCATACGCACGTCACAGCGGTGGCACTCGGCGCTCCAGCCGCAGTCATGACACATCAGGGTCGGTGCAAAGCCGCGACGATTCAGAAACACCAGCACCTGGTTGCCCGCTGCCAGCTCCGCTCCAATGGCATGGTTCAACTCAAGGCTGATCCCGGCACTGAGTTGCTGCTTGCGAATATCCAGCACCTGCCATGTTGGCGGCTTGGCAGCACCGGGCCGCCCCTTCAATACCAGCCTCTGGTAGCGCCCGCTGTTGGCGTTATGCAGAGTTTCCAGTGCAGGTGTAGCACTGCCTAAAATCACAGGAATCTGTTCCCTGTGGGCCCTTGCCACCGCCAAGTCACGGGCGTGATAACGGAACCCTTCATGCTGCTTGAAGGAAGGATCGTGCTCCTCATCAACAATAATCACACCGGGATTTTTCAGCGGAGTAAATATCGCTGAGCGCGTGCCAATCACTATTGGCGCTTCGCCGGTGCGGGCCATATCCCAGGCAATAAGCCGCTCACGGTCGGTCATGCCGGAGTGCATCACTGCCAGCGGGCGATGAAAGCGGTTCTGAAAACGTTTTACCGTCTGTGGAGTCAGGCTGATCTCTGGCACCAGAACCAGCGCTTGCCGACCGTAGCGAAGCGCCTTTTCGATGGCCTGCAGGTAAATCTCGGTTTTGCCGCTACCGGTTTCACCCTGCAATAAATAACTGTGAAAGCCGTGCAGCTCGATGCCTGCCATCACCTGCTGTTGGTCGTCGGTCAGTGACAGCGGAGTTTCGGCCAACAGGTTCTCTTCCGGCTGACTGGGAGCCTGAGGTTTCACCTCAAATGACTCGATCAGCCCTTTACCTTCCAATCCCTTGAGGGCATCCCGAGTAACTCCTGCACTGTCTAACTGCTGGCGATTAACCGAGTCGTTTTGTTGCAACAGGGCCAGCAACTGCTGCTGACGTGGTGCCCGCTTCAGCGCCCCTTCCGGCAAGCCGCCACCATGAATACTGAGCCGCCAGCGCTGCTCGCTGCGCTTGGGAAGAGCCTCGCCCTTGCGCAGTAATACCGGCAGGGTTTGCAGCAGCGCGTCGCCAACAGGGTGCTGGTAGTATTGCGCGGCCCATTGAAACTGCTCAAACAAGTCCGCTGGCAGCAACGACTCAACATCCAGCACAGCCTCTATAGATTTGAGCTTGCTGTCTGGAAGCTCGCTTTGATCGCGGTACCCCATCACCAACCCAACCACTGTACGGCGGCCAAATGACACCTGTACACGCACGCCGGGCTGCAATATGGCATGAGCCCCAGCTGGAGGCAGGTAATCAAAGGTGCGCCTCAGGGGCGACGGCACGGCGATCTGGTAATACATGTAATCTCAGGCTTGTTTTTATCTTGCTTTACGAGTAGTATCCGCGATCCGATTTTAAGGCATACGGTGCCCGGCGCGATAAGACCGAGAGTCTGAGTGACCAGGTGGCGGTATGCAAGACACTTGAGGCATTTATCATGAAAGCTGATATCCATCCGAACTACGGCCTGCTGAAAGCTACCTGCAGCTGTGGCAACGTTATCGAAGTAAACTCCACTCGTTCTGGTGACATCCACCTGGACGTTTGCTCTGCCTGCCACCCGTTCTACACTGGTAAGCAGAAAGCCGCTTCTACTGGTGGCCGTGTTGATCGCTTCAAGAAGCGTTTCGGTTCACGTTCCAGCAAGTAATATTCCTACCGTGTTCTCCAACTTTCTGGAGCCGGTCAAAAAAAGCGCTGCGGGCCTCGCCCTCGGCGCTTTTTTTATGCTCTGCGGTTTTGGCTGCTCCGCCGAAAGCAGGCTTGATCAGCTCGACTGTCCAGTACAAGGTACCACCGAAACCGTAACCATCAACAAGGTTTACGATGGCGACACTGTGAAACTGGGCGATGGCCGCAAGGTTCGCCTGATTGGTATCAATACTCCGGAATTGGGGCGTGACGGCAAGGCCGACCAGCCCTTTGCTCTTGAAGCTCGCCAGCAACTATCAGCATTTCTCGGTGAAGAAGCCCTGCTTGTCACCGATCAGGAACTCACCGATCACTACGGCCGTACCCTCGCCCATATTTACAACCTTGATGGCAAAAGTGCCGAAGCTTATTTGCTAAGTCGAGGGCTTGGTTGGCACGTTGTTGTGCCACCCAATCTCAGCCAGGCAGACTGCCTCGCTAACGCAGAAAAAGAGGCACGACAAAAAAAGCTGAATCTGTGGAGTGCGAATGGTATTCAGCCAGTTCCGGCCAGTACTGTTTCCGAAGGTGGGTTTCAGCGCATCCAGGGGAAAGTAACCGGCATCAGCTTTACCAAGAATGCCTGGTGGATTAATTTTGGCGAGCAGATCGCCGCCGTAATTTACCGCGAACACCAGCACCGTTTTGATCGCAAACAACTGGAAGCATGGGTGGGGCGCGAAATCGAAGTGCGCGGCTGGGTTTATCCATCGCGCAGTAAAAAATATCAGCCTTGGCGGGTCAAGCTGGAAACCCCCTATGGCTTTACCGAGCTTTAAAACGAGTTACCAGGGAATAGGTTTCCCCGCCCAATCCAAATAGCCAGCTTCACCATCCGCTTTCACATTAGCAATAATTTTCAGCAATTGCTGGGCAACAAATTCAGGCTCAAACAGTTTTCCCGCAGGTACGGTTTTTTGAAACGGTTTTGATAGTGGTGTATCTGTTGTTCCAGGATGAAAAGCGATTAATTTGCAATTCGGCAAGCGTCGGGCGCATTCAACGGCTGCCGTTTTTACCAGCATATTCAGCGCCGCCTTGGAGGCACGATAGCTATACCAGCCACCCAGCCGATTATCACCAATACTGCCGACACGCGCACTGAAAACAACTGCCACCGAGGATATTTCTTTTTCCAGTAATTGCGGCAACTTGCCCAACCACAAGGCAGGTATCAGGGTGTTTACCCTGAACACCTCTGCCAGTTTATCTGCATTTAACGACTCCAGCTTTCGTTCCGGCATTACTTCATCGCCATGCAAGATACCATTGCAAATAAACAATAGAGACAGCTTTGCGTGAAAACCCTTTTTGAGCTGTTTGCAAACCTGTTCGATACTCTGTTCAGAATAATCGCTCTCGAGCCAGTGCAATTTATTGCTGAAATTTATTGGTGGCTGAGTGCGGCTGACAGCAAAAATGCGCTCCACTCTTCCTCGCTGGGCTAACGCCTCCATCAGCGCCTGAGCAATTGCGCTGGATGCACCCACTATCAGCGCATCGGTATTTTCACTTAAAGATTGCTCAATCAATGTTAGGCCCCGGTAATTCTTGGTATCTGCCACCCAATAAACCATAGCCCATAAAAAGCATGAAAGGACTGAAGATACTTACCAGCTTATCTGCTCGTCGATAAAACGCCGCACAATGCGGTTAAACAGTTCCGGCTTTTCTGCGTGCAGCCAATGACCAGTGTCGCTGATCATTTTAAAGTGCAGATTGGGAAACAGTCGCTTGATCACTTCGGTGTGTTCGGTAGTGATGTAGTCTGATTTCTCGCCCTTTATAAACAGGGTGGGCATCTGGCAGGGTTCCCCCTGAGGGGGTTTAAGCGCTTCACTGTACCGCTCGGTCAGCACTGGTAAATTAATTTTCCAGGCAAACTCGCGATTTTCACTTCGGTAGAGGTTTTTCAGCAAGAACTGCCGCAAACTCGTTTCACTTACATATTCCGCCATTACCTGATCGGCGTCGTTGCGGCTTTTTATTGCTGACAAATCAATAGCATTGAGTGCTTTAAAGACATCGTTGTGGCGCGACTCGTATTGCACCGGTGCTATATCAGCGATCACAAACCCGATTAACGCCGGGTGATGCTCAAGCGCTAACTGCATAGCCACCTTACCTCCGAGGGAGTGACCAAACAGCACAGCTTTAGCAATTTGTTGCTGTTCCATGTAGCGAGCAATATCCGCAGCCATATCCGTCAGCACCATGCTGTCGCTTCTTTCCGAGCGGCCATGATTACGTAAATCCAGACGATGCACGTGATAGGTATCTTCCAATACCTTTGCCAGAGCCATCAGGTTATCGGACATACCAAACAGACCGTGTACCAGAATGACATGTTTGTCACCCTGGCCGGTGATCTGGCTGTGGAGCTGGACGGAATTGGGCATAGCAGGAGTTCCGGATACAAGAAAGCGCAAATTTTATCACTAGCCAAAGGAAAATTACCTGGCTTTATGTCGGGAAAGCTCCAGCAACACATCCTTCGCAGCAGCCGGTTTGACTAAACAGGGCGAAATCACACCATGATCATGCAGATCATCAATTTTGTTCGCCAATGAACCGGGAACCAAAACCATAGCAGGCAAGCGCGACCAGTACATTACTTTCCCGGCGTTTTGCAGGGTTTCAATGGCTTCTCCCAATGTAAGGTTGTCGCTAAGGTCAAAGATCACAAAACTGACATTGTCGTTTTGCTTGAATACTTCATTGGCTTCCTCTGCTGAGGAGGTAGCAATACAACTGTATCCTTCCGGAGTCAGAACTCCAGCTAACTCTTCAATTTGTGCCTGGTTTTCGGAGATTAATACCACCGCCACATTCTCGGTGATCGACTCCAAAAACTGATCTGCCTGCTGAGCGTCAAAGCCAGCCCCATAATAGTTGGCAAGATCAGACCAGAATTGATGACCTATGGACTTACATACTTCGCTGATGGTCGTGTTGCCCGAGATAATTTGCAAACCGCCGTCTGCTGCGAGTGATTTCAAGCCACTCTGGCAAGCTGACTGAAGCTTGGATAAACGCATTTCCCTGCTGCTGATTGCCTCTCTTAAAGGAGGATCAACTTCTATTAGTTCCATCAGCGGCAATCGTCCTCTGTATCCGGTATAACTGCACTCCTCACAACCTACAGGACGAGCCCCAGGATAGTGTTTGGTCAATTCAAAAAAATACTTCTCCATACGCGAATAGGGTTTGGCTACCGGGACCTTGCATTTTTCACAGAGCTTTCGAGATAACCTTTGGGAAGCGACCGCAATTAACGCATCAGAGAGTACCGTCGGCTCTACCCCCAAATCCAGAAGCCGTGGGATTGTAGTCAGTGCATCATTGGTATGCAGCGTGCTGAACACCAGATGGCCTGTAAGGGCTGCTCGCAAAGCAATTTCTGCCGTTTCAGTATCTCGAATTTCACCAATTAAAATAACATCAGGATCCTGACGCAGTATGCTGCGCAGTACTTCACCAAATCCCCGCCCCGCCTTTTCATTCACCTCCACCTGGGAGATTCCCGGCATGCGATACTCCACCGGGTTTTCAACGGTAATAATGTTTCGAGACGTACTGTTGAGCTCTGACAATAGTGAATAGAGCGTCGATGTTTTACCGCTACCGGTAGGCCCGGTGATCACGATCAAACCAGAAGGTCTGGCAATCTGACGTCGCATTAACTGTACTTCAGCCAATGAAAATCCGCTTTCACTCAACCGAATAACCTGCCCCTGATCCAGCAAACGAATCACCAGTCGCTCGCCACGACTGGCTGGCAGCGTGGAAATTCTCAAATCGTAGTCGCGATCATTGACCACCATCGACATTCGACCATCCTGGGGAATCAAGGTATTTGTTGAGTCGATACCACTGCGTGCCTTGATATGCCGAATTAATGTACCAGCTACCACGTCGGTCAACACGGTTAAACGCCGCAATTCACCATCGACACGAATGCGCACAACTGAAGAGCCCATATATGGCTGAATATGAATATCTGAAGCTCTTTCCTTTACGGCTGTTTCCAGCAAAGCTCGACCAAGCCTGACAATTGAATCCTCATTTTTTTCCGGATCAGAATCAATCTTTATTTGATTTGGTAACGCCTGACGCTCTGCACTTTTGCTGAACAGGGAGAGGATTGAATCGGACAATAGCCCGGGTGGAGCCAGCACCCACTGCACAGATCGGTTCGCCAAAAACCTTACCCGCTCTGCTACGTTTTGATCAAAAGGATTTGCGGTTGCTACCTGAATGCCTGCATCTGTCAATTTGACCGGAAGAACATTATTTGCCTGGCAAAAATTAAATGGCAGCAAGCCAACTACTGACTCAGGAACATTAGACAGGTCCTCCACGACAGAATAGCCGACAAGTGGTGCAATTTTTTTCACCATCTCCAGCTGGTCCACTCCAAGCAATCTTGAGTAGACTTGCCAGGCTTGCTCATAACTCCCATTAAAATCTATGGTATTTAAGCTTGTGCAATCCGGAAATGCACTAGAAATCAGTTTTTTCAGAGCGTCAATGGGTGCATCACTTGACGAGACCCTGATCAGGGGAGATGTTGAATTATCCATTAGCTATCTGTCTTTGATGTAATTACCTGGTTACGTGAACTAAGGTACTCGAACTCATAGCCCTCGGCACCCATTGTCAAAGCAAAATTATTCTGCTGATTGAGATAAACAACCTGATATCGCTGACTGATTTCTGCCAGTGACTCTGGCATATTTACCTCAGTCAAAGTCTCCGGATACCTTCCGGTTGCCATATGGTAAATAAAAATTTGTTGAGCTATTGCCATCAGGTCTTGGGAGTACGACTCTTCAGGTGCTTGAAGCGTAATCGCATCAAACGGGTCAACTATTTTTGGGTATTGAATATAGAATATTGATGCAAATACCACGACCAAAAGCAGCATCACTGAAGACTTGGCAAGAATTCGTTTTTTGGTATTCGAACTTTTTGATTGGGCGTCAGCACGACTTTTAATCAACGCATCGGCAGTGGCAGCTAAATCATTAATATCTCTATCACCATTATTACTCATAATTTTTTAACCCCACTATTAATTATTTTTATGGCCATTGCCATGATTCCCTTCATTGTCATTATTGTGTCCATGGTTTCCATGCCCGTGATCGCCTTGGTCATGTGGATTCCCATGCTCACTTTCACCTTCACGGCCTTCCTGCTGGTTATGTGGATTGCTGTCTTGCGGGTTACTGTTCTGTGGATTCCCTACAGTTTGGCCGGTAGTGTTTTCAACATTATTGTTATTCGTTGTCCCAGCGCTTCCTGTATCCGTATCAGCCGTTCCTTGACCGGTAGTTGCTTCTGATACAGCAGAATCAGTTGCTGAACTGGTAGAAACTGGCTTTCCGGCGACATGTGTTGGCATAGTGCCACTCAAGTTGATGTCCAATGCACCAAAGGTATTTCCAACCCAGGAGCGAACCACGTGAGGCTCCATAACATCTAATACAGCCAGCACCACCTGACGAGCTTCGGCACTGTGCTCCCCCTGGGTAGGCCAATACATTTTCACCTCATATTGACCGGGCGTAGGGTCGGGTATACCTGAGCTGATTAACAACTGAATCCCGTAATGCTGTACCACATGGTTAATGGATGGAACTTCAACACCCCCCAATGGCCGCTCAATTCCTCGCTGCCACATCATGGTATGAGTTCCAGAGCCGGTTTGAAGGGTAGCCGCCAACAGCTGATCACCAAGAGTGCCGCCTCGCTCCGTCGCGGTCAGTGCCAGAGATGTGTGGATTTTATCAAGAGCGGTGATGACCTCTACAGACTTGGCCCGGTAGAGATAATTTTGATAACCGGGAAGAGCAATAGCGCTGAGAATGCCAATAATAGACACAATGCTCATTAACTCTATAAGTGTAAAACCCTTGCTTTTATATGGGATTTTCCAATATTTGTGCATTTATTCCATCCTGGAGAATTGAGATTTATTTTAAAGTTAGCCTCAAATCCCCAGTTTGCGAATAATTTTTGATAATTGCTAGCTCAAAAGGCGGATAGGAGAAACTTCTACCACTTTACGTGTACTCAGGTAGCCCATGGTTCCAATCACTGTTGCCAGCAATACAGGCAACATTACCCACAGCAACCAATTTGGTTGGTATGCCATATCAAAGGTGCGTTCATAAAGCTGGGCGCAGATAATCTGCACGCCAAGCGCAGCAAATAAACCTGCAATGGCACCTAGCAGGGAAAATTCAGCAACAGCTGCGTCTCGCAAAAACTGCCTGCTTGCTCCCATTGCCCGCATCAATGCCCCTTCTCTCAGGCGCTCATCCAGCGAACTGACAATTGAAGCCAGCAAAACAGTCGCGCCAGCCAGCAAAACGAATAACAGCAGCATTTCCACCATCAGGCTGACTTGCGTAATGATGTTATCGATCTGTTCAATAAGGGCATCCACTTCAATAATACTGACCGAGGGAAATTCGCGAATCAGCTCTGCAAGCAGTTGTTTTTCATGATCAACCAATCGAAAGCTGGTTAGATAAAACGCTGAAAATTCATCCAGAACTCCCGGCTGGAAAATCAGGAAAAAGTTTGGTGAAAAGCTTTCCCACTCGACGGTACGAATGCTGTTGATGGTTGCAGAAATTTGCTGCCCGGCAATATCAACCGTCAGAATATCGCCCACACCTACCATCAGGCGTTCGGCCAACCCCTGCTCAATTGATACTTCGGGTGAATCGGATTGCGTACGCCACTGGCCTTCCACTACTTTGTTGTCGTCTGGAAAAGATTCCGACCAGGTAAAGTTCAATTCGCGCTCCGGTGCGCGTCCGGTTGGCTGGCTGGTCTCAAGGTTGTTTCGATTTACTGCAACCAGACGCCCGCGAACTATTGGATATAACCTGGTCTCGACACCCGCATCGTCGAGACGCCTGGCAAAAGCATCGCGTTCGTGCGGTTGAATATTAAATGCGAAATTATTGGGAACATTTTCCGGCAGTTGCTGTTGCCATTGAGTCACCAGATCGGTGCGCAGAACTATCAGAGTGGTCATCACCATGGCAGTGAGACCGAATGACAAAATCTGTCCCGTAGTAGTAGCTGTATGACCGGCAAGATTACGAAAACTGCGCGCCAGAATATGGCCGCGACCAGCGCGCATCCCGGACATCGCACGACGCAAAAAACGCAAACCAATAAAGAGTAAACCACCCAATACTGCAATTGCCGCCGCCACCGCCAGTAGAATCAGCAACACCTGCTCAATGCGATCAAAAAGCAATAGCAACAGCGTACACAATGCCAATGCTGCTATACCATATACCAACCAGGCAGATGGCGGCAGCGGCGTTAATTCCCGGCGAAAAACCCTCAGTGGCGGTACCGATTTCAACCGCAGTACCGGTGGAAGTGCCACCCCCAGCATCAGCAGCACAGCCGTCGCCAATCCCGTGATATAACTTTTCACCGATGCCGCTGGCAATGCTGCAGGCAACAGGTCCGATATAGCGTTTACCAGACCAAGATGGGCGAACCAGCCCAGCAAGGTACCCAAAGGGGCGGTTATCAGCGCCAGTAGTGCTAACTGCCAGAGATATAAGTGAGTAATACGCGCTTGTCGAACTCCTATACAACGCATCATGCCGCTGACATCGTAGTGACGCTCGCTGTAACGCCGCACCGCCATGGCAACTGCAATCGCTGCCAGGAATACTGCCAACAGCGCGGTCAGAACGAGGAATTGCTGGGCATTCGCCATTGCATTGCCACTGCTACTGTCAGTGGTATCAGCGGTAATCAGGCGCTGGCCTGGCCCCAATTCGGGTGAGATCTGACGACGCAATATATCGGCTTGTTTACCGGCAAATAGGTATTTGTACTGAATGCGACTTCCGGGCTGAATGACTTTTGCGGCCTTTAGATCTGCCGCATTCATCAAAATCCGCGGTGCCAAATTGAACACATTGCCACTTCGATCCGGCTCGTAGCTCAAGACCCTGTCAATTTTCAGCTCGGTAGCACCCAGGCCAATGTTATCCCCAACCCTGGCACCCAGGCGGCTCAGCACTCGTGAATCCACCCAAATCTTACCCGGCTCAGGCGGCCTTGCAGCGGGCTGTTGCTCACCGTATGGCTCCGGTGCCACTTTCAACTCACCCACCAACGGGTAACTTTCCGACGCCGCCTTAACGCTACTGAGGAGCAACTCTTCGTCAAAAAACACTACGGTGGAAAATTCGGTCACTTCAGCCGTTTCAAGCTCCAACTGCTGACCTTGCAGCAGCCACTGCGGATTTAACTCACGAGTGCCGCTGACAACCAGATCACCACCAATCATCTCGGCCGATTCACGTGACAGAAGCCGATCAAATCGGTCCGTCAGCAAATTGATCGAGGTAACCGCAGCTACCGCAATAATCAGTGCCGATACAAGAATTCGCAATTCACCGGAGCGCCAGTCGCGACGCAACATTCGCCAGGAGAGTGCCAGATCACTCACGGCGACACCTCCTCACTCTTCTGTTGGGAATAATTGACTTCTATATCCACCAGGCGCCCGCCGGACAGTCTCAAAGAGCGGTTGCAACGGGACGCCAACTGCTCGTCATGAGTGACCAGAACCAAAGTGGTCCCCTGCTCCCGATTCAGCTCAAACAGCAAATCAATAATGCGCTTGCCAGTGGCGGCGTCGAGATTGCCGGTGGGCTCGTCAGCCAGTAATACATTGGGCTGAGTAACAAAGGCGCGGGCAATGGCGACACGCTGTTGTTCACCGCCGGAGAGTTGTGAAGGGTAGTGAGTCAGGCGATCACTGAGACCGACTCGAGCGAGCAATTCACGCGCACGTTGCTGGCAATTAGAACCGTTCAGCACCTCCAGCGGTAGAGTGACATTTTCCAGTGCAGTGAGATTTGGCAGCAGTTGAAAGGACTGGAATACAAAGCCAACCTGTTCACCGCGCAGGGTCGCGCAGTCATCTTCACTCAACCCGGACAACGACTTACCACAGAGGACCACATCGCCGCTGGTAGGTCGATCCAATCCTGCCAGCAAACTGAGCAGAGTCGATTTACCTGAACCGGACACTCCTATAACAGCAACAGTTTCCCCGGGCTTGATGGCGAAACTGACGTCAGCCAGAATGGTCAAAGGCCCGTTGCCACTGGTCACTGTTTTGGTCAATCTGGTAACCGAAACAATTTCTTTGCTGTTGTGAAAAGGATCCAAGTTCATGAAAAAAATCCTGTTGGCTGTATTACTTTCAGTTCCGCTGGCACTGTGCTCAGCAACCACTTTTGCACAGACCATCCTGGTAATTGGCGACAGTCTCAGCTCTGCTTACAACATGGGTGAAGAGCAGGGCTGGGTCAACTTGCTGCAGGATAAGCTGGACAAAAAATATCCAGAAAGCCGTTATCAGGTGGTTAACTCCAGTACCAGTGGCGATACCACTGCCGGCGGTTTAAGCCGCTTACCGGCCATGCTGGAGCAACACTCGCCGGATGTGGTAATCGTCGAACTGGGGGCCAACGATGGCCTGCGTGGGCTGTCTCTCAAGCAGATGAAGCGCAACCTGGAAAAAATGATCGAGCTTTCAATGGATAAAAACGCCGAAGTCATTCTCGCCGGCATGCTCCTGCCACCCAACTATGGCGAGCTGTTCAACAAAAAATTCCATCAGGTTTACCTGGATCTCGGCGACGAGCAGGACATCACCCTGATCCCGTTTTTTCTCGAAAACGTCGGTGGCGTTGCGAAATATATTCAGGCGGATGGCATGCATCCCAACTCCGATGCTCAACCGTTGATTCTCGATAACGTCTGGCCACATCTTGAATTGTTACTGGAAGAGTAATTGTATACCTCCCACCTTGAATTTCAGTCGGCCGCCCCAACCTAGCCCCCTATAACTCACCAAAATCAGGGAGCAACACCACAGTGGAACAATACCGTGGCACTACTATTTTATCCGTGCGTCGCAACGGCAAGGTTGTGATTGGCGGCGACGGCCAGGTCACTCTCGGCAACACCGTCATGAAAGGCAACGCCAAAAAAGTGCGTCGCCTGTATAACGGCAAAGTAATTGCCGGATTTGCCGGCGGCACTGCCGACGCCTTCACCCTCTTTGAACGCTTTGAAGCCAAACTGGAACAACACCGCGGTAACCTGACTCGCGCCGCCGTCGAGTTAGCCAAAGACTGGCGCACTGACCGCATGCTGCGCCGACTGGAAGCACTTCTGGCAGTGGCCGATGAAGAGGCCTCTCTGATCATTACCGGTAATGGCGATGTAATGCAGCCGGAGGACGACCTGATCGCCATTGGCTCCGGTGGTGCCTTTGCCCAATCAGCCGCTCGGGCACTGCTTGACTGCACCGAGATGAGCGCCAGGGAAATTGTCGAAAAAGGCCTCTCAATCGCCGGCGATGTGTGTATCTACACCAACCACAGCCGCACTATTGAAGAGATTGAATATTAACGCCCCCTGTCATTGCGAGGAGCCGTAGGCGACGTGGCAATCTCCCGACGCATCTGCCAGCTTGATGGAGATTGCTTCACTACGTTCACAATGACGAATTTGTTTTTAGCGTGCGACGTCAGACGTCTGACGTGCGACCAACCCAAATTGAACGGTGCCGCTTAGCAACTCAAATGGCACCCCGTAGAGCAGGACTCCAAATAACATGTCCAACATGACACCCAGAGAAATCGTTCACGAACTGGACCGCCACATTGTCGGCCAGAAAAACGCCAAGCGCTCGGTGGCCATCGCGCTGCGCAACCGCTGGCGCCGCATGCAGCTAAATGAAGAGCTGCGCAATGAAGTAACCCCCAAAAATATCCTGATGATTGGCCCAACCGGTGTCGGTAAAACCGAAATTGCCCGCCGCCTGGCTCGCCTGGCCAAAGCGCCGTTTATCAAAGTGGAAGCCACCAAATTTACCGAAGTGGGCTATGTAGGCCGCGAAGTGGACTCCATCATTCGCGACTTGGCGGAAACTGCGGTTAAACAGATTCGCGAACTGGAGATGCAAAAAGTTCATCAACGCGCCGCCGATGCGGCCGAAGAGCGTATTCTCGACGCCCTGCTCACCCCTGCTCGCGGAAGCGAACCTGAGGAGAACAAGGACTCCAGCACACGCCAGCTATTTCGCAAAAAATTGCGTGAAGGCGAACTCAACGACAAGGAAGTAGAGATCGACGTCGATGCCTCCATGGGTGTAGAAATTATGGCCCCTCCCGGCATGGAAGAGATGACCAGCCAACTGCAGGGCATGTTCTCCAACTTGGGATCGGGCCGCAAAAAACGCAGCAAGATGACTGTCGCCAAAGCCATGCATCTCTTGCGTGACGAGGAAGCTGCCAAGCTGGTCAACGAAGAGGACATCAAGACTCGCGCCATTGAAGCCGCCGAACAAAACGGCATTGTGTTTATCGACGAGATCGACAAAGTGGCCAAACGCGGCGAAACCTCTGGTGCCGATGTCTCCCGCGAAGGCGTTCAGCGCGACCTGCTGCCGCTGATTGAAGGCTGCACCGTGACCACCAAATATGGAATGATCAAAACCGATCACATCCTGTTTATCGCCTCCGGCGCGTTCCACCTGACCAAGCCGTCCGACCTGATTCCGGAACTGCAGGGTCGTCTGCCGATTCGTGTGGAACTGGACTCGCTGAGCGCCGATGACTTTGAGCGCATTCTTACCGAGCCAACCGCCTCGCTTACCGAACAGTATCGTGAATTGTTGGCGACTGAAGGCCTGAAAGTGGCCTTTGCCAACGATGGAATTCGCCGCCTCGCCGAACTGGCATTTGAGGTCAACGAAAAAACCGAAAATATAGGTGCCCGTCGCCTGCACACCATGCTGGAGCGATTGCTGGAGGAGGTCTCTTTCGACGCTTCCGATCTGGCCACCAAAGGCGAGCACGTAAATATCGACGCTGCCTATGTGGACAAAGCGCTGGGTGAACTGTCGCAGGATGAAGACCTGTCGCGGTTTATTCTTTAATCTGGCTTGACGTCGGAAGTCTGACGTCTGACGCTGCGGTGGCCTAGCCACCGCAAAACATTAACTGGGTGCTGTGCGTCCGACGTCCGACTTCAGACGTCCGACCCATCGGGCACCGGAGGTGCTCGATGCTCCCCACCAAAATCAAACTCCACAAAGCCGACGGCCATTTGGAGATTCACTACGCCGATGGCTCACGCTTTGAACTGAGCGCCGAATATCTGCGGGTTATGTCACCCAGCGCCGAGGTTAAAGGTCACGGTCCCGGCCAGGAGGTACTTCAATATGGCAAACGCCATGTGAAGCTGTTGAATATTGAACGGGCTGGCAACTACGCGCTGCGGCTGGTGTTTGATGATGGCCACGACTCTGGAATTTACACCTGGGACTATCTGCACAAACTGGGCAGTGAATACGAAAGACTTTGGCAGGATTACCTGAACCAACTTGCAAAAGCCGGCAAGCATCGCGAAACGGATGTGCAAGTGGTAAAGCTGATCGACCCCGGCAATCCCTAGTGCTTGTCGGCCCCCTCAGCTGTTTTGCATCACCAGCGTTTTCAGTTCGCGCTCCAGCTGCTCGGCGTCTCCAAGGTTCAGCTCAATCAGGCGCCGCAAGTGACCTGCACTCTCAATATCCAGTTCAGTGCACTGCATCCCCTTGAAATCGCCTTCTTCGTGAGCGATCACTCCCTGCATTTCGATAATGACGTCGCTGCTTAGGACGACATGAAGGTTGGCGGAGTCACCTACTGACAGAAGTGTTTCACCCAGCACCCGGAACAGGGCACCTTTTAGGGAAAGGTCAACCAGTTCAACCGGAACATGTTCCTTGTCGTGGTAGAGCGTGACAATAGTTACAAAAGGTATACGTTGAAAACGGCGTCTTTCTGCTGAGCTCACTGTGACATCCTCGTCTGGGGCTATTTGCCTGAACTATAGCGTTTCAAAAAATCGTAGCAAAGTATTACTTATACACCAGTGGAACGCGCGCCGTAATCCCTGTTAACAGCACCCACACGATTGTGTCAGCGTGGGCTGCCACTTCCACGGCACTGACACGCTGGCCATTGCTGGCTTCCCCCCACAGAACTACGGGGTCACCAACCTTTGCATCGGGCAAATCCGAAAGGTCAACAGAGAGCATATCCATGGAAACCCTTCCCAGCAGGCGGGTGCGTTGACCATTAACCAACATTGGGGTTCCGGTTTGGGCATGGCGCGGGTAACCATCCCCGTATCCGGCAGCCACTGTGCCAACCCGGGTCGGCTTGTCCGCCTTCCAGCTCTGGCCATAACCAAGGCCTTCGCCCACTTCCAGATTGTGGATCGCCATAATCTTTGAACGCACCGTCATTACAGGCTGCAACTGGTCGGCAATGCCATGAGCCTCATTAAAAGGCGAGCAACCGTACATCACCAGCCCCGGCCGCACCCAGTTGCCTCGAGTATCTGGCCAGGCAAGCAGGCCTGCCGAATTGGCCAGTGAAACATCACCGGGCAACCCTTTGGTGGCCTCTGCAAAGCGCTGCAGTTGTTGATCGGTAAAATCACTGCCCAGATCGTCGGCGCAGGCCAAGTGCGACATCAAGCGAATTTCCGAAACATTGGCGCTGGCATCAAGATCCCGGTAAGCATCGCGAAACTCTTCGGCGGTAAATCCTAGCCTGTGCATACCGCTGTCATGTTTAAGCCAGGCTACAATCGGTTTTTCAAGATTTGCAGCCAGCAGCTTGTCCAGTTGCTCGCGACTGTGGATCACCACTTCAAAACCAAAGTGAGCAATTTCAGGCAGCTCACTGGCTTCAAAAAATCCCTCCAGTAACAACACCGGCTGTTGAATGCCGGACTCCACCAACTCAAGCGCCTCTTCTATACAGGCAACCCCGAAAATATCTGCTTCCGGCAGAGATCTGGCCACCTCCACGGCGCCGTGTCCGTAACCATTGGCTTTAATAATCGCTACAATGCGGGCATTTCCCGCACAGGACTTGATCAGGTTGAAGTTGTGCTGTAGGGCACTGCGGCTGATATCCGCTTGAATGTACCGAGCCATTTATTTTCTTGGTTCCCAGGGCCTGTTAACGCTAGTTATGCAGTTATTGTACCCTGCCATTTTGCAGAAAAACCGCAAATATTCTGCATAAACAGCTTCTACATACTTCATATGGATTGATTACCCACCAAAAAATCCACAAATGTTCGATTGGCAATCGACAGGTACTTGCCTCGCTTCCAGGCAATTCCCAACGACAACCAAATGGGCTCCTGAAACGGGATGCTCACCAGCACCGGTTCACTCTCGGTCATCGCCCGCAATCCTATCGTGACACCATCACCGGCACTGACCATACCAAGGATCATGCCCAGCAGGTCAGTTTCCATCACTATTTCCGGCACTACCTGAAATCGCAGACTGAGGCTGTCCACCAGACGACGCAGCGCATAGTTTTCCCTATATAGCACAAGGGGTTGGCGAGCGAAGTCTTCAAAAGCAACACTCCTTTTGCTTGCCAGTGAATGTTGTTTACTGACACAGGCCACCACTTCCTGGCGGGTCAATGGTACCGCCTCCACCCCATCCGGCAGATCATCCATATTGACTACCGCCATATCGGTAGCCCCCTCTTCCAGCAGCTGGCGAGCGCCGTGCGTACCCTCGTTGAGCACCCGTAAACTGAGGCCGGGATACTGTTGGCGAAACGCCTTGATATGAGGCAAGAAAAAGTAGCTACCCAGCATGGCGCTGGTACTGAAGCGTACTTCGCCGCGCTGCAGGCTGTTAAAGTCCGCCATCTGTTGTTGCGCTGCCTGGACACCGTCCAGCAGCTTGCGGGCGTGCTTGACCAGCACCGAACCCTCGGCCGTGGGCACCACCTGGTCACCGCGATTGAGCAGGCTCAATTGCAGCTCTTTTTCCAATTTACCAATGGCGATACTGACCGCGGGTTGGGCCATATTGAGCATCTTGGCAGCACCGGTAAAACTGCCGCACTCCACAACCGCCAGGAAGATTTCCAGCTGTCTGACATTCATATATCTTTTATATACCTTCGATATAAAACATATATTTTATTTATAATATATACCATCGTATAGTGCGCCACCTAAATCCGTTTCTTTTGGAGAAATCGCCATGCCACACAGCTGGGGCAAATTTGACTGGCAGGATCCGTTCCTGCTGGAGCAACAACTGACCGAAGAAGAGCGCATGGTGCGCGACGCCGCTCGCCAGTATGCTCAGGAAAAGCTGGCCCCGCGCGTACGCGAGGCATTCCGCAACGAGCACACCGATCGCGAAATCTTTAACGAGATGGGCGAAATGGGTCTGCTCGGCTCCACTATCCAGGGCTACGACTGCCCGGGCGTTAACTACGTTTGCTACGGTCTGGTGGCTCGCGAAATCGAGCGCGTCGACTCAGGCTACCGCTCCATGCTGAGCGTACAGTCCAGTCTGGTAATGTACCCGATCTACACCTACGGCACCGAAGAGCAGAAACAAAAATACCTGCCAAAACTGGCTACTGGCGAGTGGGTTGGCTGCTTTGGCCTGACCGAGCCGGATCACGGTTCTGACCCCGGCGGCATGAAGAGCCGCGCCAAGAAAGTAGAGGGCGGCTATATCCTCAACGGCGCCAAAATGTGGATCACCAACTCCCCGTTTGCCGATGTATTCGTAGTATGGGCGAAGACTGAAGACGACGTGATTCGCGGCTTCATTCTGGAAAAAGGCATGAAAGGCCTGTCCGCACCGAAAATTGAAGGCAAGCTGGCACTGCGCGCCTCCGTAACCGGTGAAATCGTGATGGAAGATGTATTTGTTCCAGACGAAAACCTGATGCCGGGCGTTCAGGGGCTGCGTGGACCGTTTGGCTGCCTGAACAGCGCCCGCTACGGTATCTCCTGGGGTGCTCTGGGTGCCGCCGAAGCCTGCTGGCACACCGCTCGCGACTACGTGTTGGATCGCAAGCAGTTCAACCGTCCGCTGGCAGCCAACCAGCTGATCCAGAAGAAGCTGGCCGACATGCAGACCGAAATCAGCCTGGGCCTGCAGGGCTGCCTGCAAGCCGGCCGCCTGAAAGACGAAGGCAAGCTGGCACCGGAACTGATCTCCCTGCTCAAGCGCAACAACGCTGGCAAAGCGCTGGAAATTGCCCGTGTTGCTCGCGACATGCACGGCGGTAACGGCTGTTCCGACGAATACCCGATCATGCGCCATATGCTGAACCTGGAAGTGGTGAATACCTACGAAGGTACTCACGACGTTCACGCCCTGATTCTGGGTCGTGCCCAGACCGGCATACAAGCGTTCTGCTAATCAGCTTTTAGATGTACTAAAAAGGCGCAGCGGATTCGTATCCTCTGCGCCTTTTTAGTTTTGGTTCACCAAAATGCCCCCCCTTGCCTCGGGAATTATTTGAGCAATATTGCCCTCTGAGATAGTCTGACGGCTTATTAATTATGGTTTCCCCTATGCTTCGCACCACTGCTGCCTTTGTGATGACACTTCCCTTGCTGATAGCGAGTGGGCCGACCATAGGTGCTGACAACAGTGATGCCTCCACAGCGCAGTCCTATATTGATGCCATTGAAGCGCGGCAAGCCGAGCTCGGTGCCTATGACCCCGGTCTGACCGAGCTTTACCAAGGGCTTGCTCATCAGTATCAGGAACAGGGGCATCATTCCGAAGCGATCAATGCCCTGCAACGGGCGATGCATATCAACCGGGTGGAATACGGCCCCTACAGCATTCTTCAGGAGCCGATGCTGCGGGAGATGATACCCAGCCTGACCGCGCAAGGTGCCATCGACAAGCTTGCCTTTAACTATCATTTATTGGTGGGGATCTATCGCAAGCACTACGGCCAATTCGACGCCAAACTGCTGACTGTGCTCAATGAAGCCAGCCAGTGGCATCGCAGCCAACTGCGCCAGACCACATTTGATATCACCAACAGCCACATCGGCCAGATGTGTGAGCTATCTGAAGAAGCCGAGAAAATCGCCAAACTGCTCCCCGACAATAACACTGAGGAACGCATTATCCCTCTACAGCTACAGGCCGAATGCCACTACTACAACAGGCTTTATGAAGAGGATCGCTGGCACAGCCGGGCTATGAGCTATTCCGCTTTTGATGACCGCCAGAAACAAAACCAGCGTCGTGAAGAACTGCGACGCCATGAACGGGAACTCTACAATCTTTACCAAATGGGCTTGGCAAAACTGGAACGGGTTTACCAGATCACTGTCAATGACAATTCCTCGCCAGCTCACCAGGCGCAGGCTCAAATTGCCATCGCTGACTGGCACCTGATTCATGACCGGGTGCAATCCGCCAACGATGCTTATCGACTGCTCTGGTTGAGGCTCGACAATAATCCAGACCTACAACAAGAACTGTTTGGCCGGGCAGTACTGCTACCGAACTTTATCGCCGATACACCGCCAGCCGATGCCAATCGACTTGCCCATGTAAGGCTCAACATCAGTGAGCGCGGTAAACCCAGCCGAATTCGCGTTTTGGAAACCCTGCCAGAGCAAGACAAACAAACTGCCAAAGAGGCCCAACGTTTAATTCGTAATTCTTTGTTCAGACCACACTATAAAAATGGCAGACCCGAAGAGCTGGCCGAGGTTGATGTGACGCTGCCCATAAAATGGAAAGAGGATAATTGACAACAGCCCATGGCCTGTCGACAGTAAGTATTCAACTAGTGTTAAAAGACCCTAAGGCACCTTTTCATTACTTACAGGTCTACAAGCACGATACAAACTGAAACGGGCTACATCGTCAATGATTCGAACTGCCTCTGCTCTGCTAACCATAATACTTGCAGTAAGTTCTCATAGCGAAGATACGCTGTTTTCGGACGAGCCCTCCCTGAAATCGCCATTTGCTCTCGAATATATTGAGATCATCGACAGATTAAGCGATCAACAAGGGGCTTTTTACGAAGGACTCCACGATCCATTGATACGCTTGGGTAACCTGCAGCTTGAAGAAGGCTATCCATTAGAAGCTCTTAAAACATTCAAAAGAGCTCGACACATCAGCAAGATTAACCACGGCATTCACAGCTTTTCACAAGCCGAAAGTATGCGTGGAATACTACAAGTTCTGCTATTAACGGGCGAGTCAGAACTCTACGAAATTCTCAAGCTCCATTTGGATTCGCTATATCAAACTACACTGCAGAACCCCAAAGTTGCAGATCTTCCGGCTCTGGTCAGTGGCAGCGAATGGCACCTGAATAAATACAAAAATGATCTACTGCAATTTTCTTCAGACGATTTAGTGGATTCAGTAAAGTTGTCAAAAGCGGCACTGACATTATTGACTGAGCAATTCGGTCCAAGCGACCAGCGTTTGGAAAAGCCTCTCAGGCTACTTATGGAATGCCAATATTATTTAGCCAAACACCAGCAGACACGTGTGTCCTACACCAGTGGCAGGTTTCAGGCAGGCACACAATCTTCCATAAAGCGTCATTATCAACAGGGACTTGAAGCAGCAAGGCGGTTAGTGGCCTTATTTAAGGCAACCGGTGAGCCACGTGCAATTGCACTGGCACTTTTGGATTTGGGTGACTACATGCAGGTATTCAGCCAACACGTCAACGCTCATAAGGTCTACAGCGAAGCCTGGCAACTGTTGAGCAGTAACGGTGAGTATGAATTGTTGGCTGAATCTTTCAGCAAGCCGGTGTTATTACCTGAGTTCGATGAGGATCTTTATAGCGGAATTCCTAAAGCACTGGCTAAAGTTCGGCTGGACATAGATGGCTCGGGAAAAACCAGCAACATAAAAGTTGTTGAGACCTTTCCAGCTGCCAATCGCCAGGTAGCCAACCTGGCGAAAGAACTGGCCGACAACTCTGTTTTCAGGCCTCTTTTTGCAGATGGCGAAGCCGTTTCTGTACAGCAGCACGAGTTTAATGTGCTATTTCCGAATTAACTGAGCCAGAAGAGCTCACCCCATTACCCGCAGGCTCCAGCGGTAAAATTCGAAACGACAGGTAGCCATAAAGTGCACTGATAATCGGGCAGATCCAACAGAGTATGGCCCAGGGAGCATAAGTCCAGGTTGCTACGCCCAGGGTGCTGGCCATAAATAAACCGCAGGTATTCCACGGCACCAGAACAGAGGTCAAGGTACCAGCATCTTCAATTGCACGGGACAGATTAAGGCCGTGCAGCCCCCGTTCCCGGTACACGTCCTTGTACATCTTCGCAGGCACCACGATAGCAATGTACTGATCAGCACAAGCAACATTGGTACCGATACTGGTAGCAAGTGTTGCCGAGATGAGACCACCCACTGTTTTTACTCCGCTGAGAATCGCCTTTATCGCCCGCTCCAACAATCCGGAACGCTCATAGGCACCACCAAATGAGAGCGCACATACAATCAGAAACACGGTGCTTAACATATTGCTCATGCCACCCTTGGAGAGCAGTTTATCGAGCATCGGCGAGCCGGTTTCAATGGAAAATCCATCCATCAATGCCAATGCCACTCCCTTGAACAGATTGCCGGCGTCCTCACCACCAGCAAGACCGTAAATCCTGGAGCGCTGAACCCATAAAGCCACCAGAATAGTAGACAGTACTCCCAGCCACAGGGCAGGCAACACTGGTCTACGCCAGATAGCCAAAGCAAAAATAATCACCAGGGGTAAAAAGACCGGAAACCCTAAATAAAACTGCTGTTCCAGAGCGTCATTTACCTGCACAAGATTTGAACTGATCTCTACGTCACCAACACCAAAACCGGCTATCGCATACACCAGCAATGCAATCGTAAATGCGGGAATCGTAGTCCAGCCCATATGACGTATATGATGAAACAGATCATTACCAGTAATGCCGGCTGCAAGATTTGTAGTATCGGAGAGCGGCGATAATTTATCACCAAGATAGGCACCAGAAATTACGGCACCGGCTGTAATCCCGGGGGATAACCCCATCGCGACTGCCGCCCCCATCAATCCGACACCCAGTGCGCCGGCCACTGTCCAGGAGCTGCCAATACTCAGCCCGGTGATGGCGCAAATTAACGCGGTAGCAAGGTAAAACCACTGCGGGGACATCAGCTGGGTGCCCCAGTAAATAATCGCGGGCACCGTTCCTGCGAGGATCAATCCACCAACCAGAGCCCCCACAGTAAGCAATATCAGTATGGCTTTCAGCCCACCAGCGACACTTTTCACCATGCCCTGCTCAAGGTATTGCCAACTCAGGCCATTTTTAACTCCGACCAGACAAGCCGCCGCCGCAGAAGCCATCAATGCCAACGAGGTATACCCCCCTGCATCATCCCGAAAGGTAAAAATAATGGCGAGCAAACCGGCGATCAAAACCAATACCGGAATAAACACATCCAGCAGACTTGGTGACTTGTCTGGGCGAGACATAGCGTACCTCGTAATTATCATTATGTAAGCGGGCTATAGTAGGCGATTACCGGTGGTATTTGCAGTGACAGAATTTGTTCGACCACTGCGTCACAAAAAAATCTTTACAGACAACAAGCATTGAACAACCGGGTCTATAGTAGCAATAGGAGCTTAATAATCTTCTTCGCTTGAAGATATACATGGATCGGCCCTCTTTTGGAACCAACACAGTTACCACAGCTCTAACCTTTTGTGCTGTAACAGGTATGGAAAAGGCCATGTTAAGCCGACTATTAATAGTGACCCTACTGGGAACGTCACCCTCTTTTGCTGAACAAACCGGTGATAAGACAGGTGATCCCTCCCCTGAAACCAATACATCCAATCAACCGGATGAAACGCCTACTATGCCTGTTACAGGCATGCCAAACGCCAGCAATCCATCTGCAGAGAGTGATCTTACCGAGTCCGAGAACCCAAACACTGTTCTGTATTATCAAGATGAGATTGAACGTTACGAAGTGACTGCAGGAGCTTACGACGGTCACATGAGCGAGCTCTATTTCAGTCTGGGCAAATCACTTCAACAAGATAACCAGCACGTAGACGCCATAGACGCCTTCCGCCACTCCCTGCATGTAAACAGGGTCAATAACGGTATCCACAGCCTCACACAAGAGCCTATGCTGAGAGGCATGATCGAAAGCCAGAACGCTCTGGACAATTACATAGAAGTCACACGAAACTACAGCCAGCTGCTGTGGATTTATGAAAAAACTTACGGTTTTTCAGCCCCTGAGCTGATTCCAGTCCTTGAGGAAGCCAGTAACTGGCACCAGAAGATCTACGAGCTAAGCGATGAGAAAAATGCCGCTGGTCACCTGATTCAATCCATCGCCCTTGCCGGATCAGCTGTAGATATTGCCACAGAAAATTTTGGCAATACCAGCCTGCAACTCATACACCTGCTGAAAAATATCGCCTACAGCAGCTACCAGCTGGCAAACCACTACGGTCAATACCGCTATATCAACGCTCAGGATCGATCCAACTTTCAGATTACTCGAAATTCCAGTTTTGCCCGCCTCGACTCAAGTAGTCTTCCCATGGCGACCGGAAGCTCAGATGAAGAACGTATCTGGCAGGACAGTTACAACAGCGGACTGATGGCTTATCAACGCATCATCGATATTCTTAATGACAATGATGCCGAGCCTCAGCTGCGCGCCACAGCCTTGGTCCAATTGGGTGACTGGTTCACCCTGTTCAAACGTCGCAGTTCAGCACTGGACGTTTATGAGCAGGCATGGAATCTGCTTACCGAAGTGAACGACCTGGAGACCCTTGATAAATTGCTGGGCTCACCGGAAAGGCTACCCGACTTCGATCGTGACAACGGACAGCCACTTCCCGACCAATTAGCCCGAATTGAAATGAGAATTACCAGTGATGGTCTGGCAAGAGACATCGAAATTCTGGAAACTTACCCGGCTAATGACGAAGGTCTCGAGCAATCTGCACGGCGAATTTTGCGCAACTGGAAATTCCGGCCCAGGTTTGAAAAAGGCAAGCCGGTGGAAACTGAAGGATATGTACTGAACTTGCACATCCATAAATGATCAACTGTTAGTACAGACAGATTGAATGCTAAAGAGAGCGCTATGAAATTAAGCACATGCTGTGCCATTACCGTGTTAACTGCCTTGGCATTGAGTGGCTGCCAGACTCAGCAGTCCCAAAGTCAAAGCCAGAGCCAGAGCCAGTCTCAGAGCCAGTCTCAGAGCCAAAGCCAGTCCAGCCAGTCGTCACAGTCCGAGTCGAGTTCAAGCTCATCTTCCAGCAGCTCGTCCAGCTCGCCGTCTATGCCATCTGTGCCCTCAGTACCCTCAAGTTCAAGCAGCTCTCAAAGTAAGAGTAAAAGTAGCAGCCAGAGCCAGAGCTCTTCGGACGACAGCAGTGACAGTGATGCCAGCAGACCGGATACCGCTGAAGAGAGCTACGGAAAACGCGGTGGTGGCGAGGAGCGCAAATCCGAAGATATTCCCGACCCTAATCAAGAGTCCGGGCAGGACAGCGATTACGAAATGGACCCCAGCGACCCAAGCAGCAGTGCCAGTGCCCAAGCGGAAGTACTGGAAGACATTCAGGAAGTTCTTGAGAGTATTGAGCAAAAAATCGAGGGCGCAGTAAGTAGCGCCTCTCCCGATGAAGTGGCCGAAATGGAAGCCGTACTGGACTCGATGGGTGAGTTTGAAGCCGACATCGATGCCAGTCTGGAGTCTGGCATGCCAAGCGCTGATCTGGACATCCCGACCCTGGAGGCATTGCTGGACGTACTGTCTGACCTGGATGCCGCCATGTCAATGCCAGAGGCTGGCGAACCCGGTGGTGGACCAACCGTCAGCAGTGCTGAGGTGGCCACGCTGGAAGATCTGCTCGACATTATGAGCAGCAGTGGTCCCGATCAAGGTACCGCAGGTTCTGAGCCTGCTGCATCTGGAAACGAAGAAATAGCGGTTCTGGATGCCCGCCTCGAAGAGGCCATGGGTGAATTCGATGGCATGATCAACGCTGACCGTGCTTCAGCCCAAGGCGACCCGGGAGAATTCCAGACCGAAGCGGAAGATGAAGGCTCTCCAATCTCTGATGACGACCTGTTCGCCGAAGGTGATGTTTCCAAATCCGGAGGCGAAGGTGGCGACGGTCAATCAGCCGCTATCCCGCAGATGCCGGAGTCTCAGGATGGCAATGAGTCAGGGGCCAGCGGTGGACAACAGGGAAGATCACAAGGTGTCGGAAACGGCAAAGATCAACAAGCGGCCGTACCAGACGACATTCCCGACGGTAGTGATGATGACATCGTGGCTCGCCAGATTCGAGAGGCAGCGATGAATGAAAAAGACCCGGAATTAAGGGAAAAACTCTGGGAAGAATATCGCAAGTACAAAAACAAGAGTAAGTGATGGCAGTTAGTGAAATTCACAATACGCTTGGAGACAAGCCATGAGTAACAGGATAAGCCAACTGGCTCTGCTGGCCTGCCTGGCCTTGGTTGCAGCCTGTACAAGTACCACAGTTACTACTACGGCTCACACACCCCTGGAGCAGGAGGAAGAGGTAATTCCGGAATCCCAGCTGCTCGACGTTGGAGTAATCCCCTTTGACCCGGGCCTGGAGAGAGCTGATCCCGACGACGAAACCCTGATGCCGGAAGTGCGCAATGCCGAAGGGCGCTTCCTGGCACTGAACCTTTCAAATACTATTCAACGAAGCGCTGGTTGGGGCGCGGTGCGCATAGTTCCCTCCACACAGACAGTGACTGACGTCTATATCGAAGGCACGATTCTTCACTCTGATGGAGAACGACTTATCGTTGAGATCAAAGCGTTCGACAGCAGCGGCTCACACTGGTACACAAAAGAGTATGAGGAAATTGTCGGCAAGTATGCCTATGAGCGTCGCAACAGGGGCCGGGACCCATTTCAGGGCATCTATAACCGGATTGCCAACGACCTGCTCGACTACAAGCAATCCCTGCCGCCACAACAGGCAGAGCAATTGAGACTCATCTCGGAACTTCGCTTTGCCCGGGATTTCTCACCCCAGGCATTTAATGAATACCTGAGCCAGAATAAAAACGGCAAGCTGAATATCGAAAAGCTGCCAGCCACCAATGACCCTCTTCTGGAGCGGATTGAGCGTATTCGCAGCCGCGATTACCTCTACATCGACAATTTGCAGGAGCACTACCACACGTTTGTAAAACGCATGGAGACCCCCTATCAGGAGTGGCGCTCTATGAGTTACGATGAAGTAATTGAAGTGCGGAAATTGAAAAGGAAAGCCACTACCAACACCATCGCAGGTATTGGATTGGTTTTGGCCGGTGTAGCCGGTGCTGCCTCAAGTAATAGTAGTGGTGGTCAAGCTGCCGGTATCGCCGGTATTGGGGGCGGAGGGATTCTCATCAAAGAGGGCTTTGCGAATCGACAGGAAGCCCAGATCCATATTGATACCCTCAACGAGCTCGGCACCTCTCTGGAGGGCGAGATTGAACCACAGATAATTGAACTGGAGGACCGCACCATTACTCTAACCGGTAGTGTGGAAGCCCAGTACGAACAGTGGAAAGGTATTCTGCGCGAAATCTATGAACAGGAACGGGGCGAATAAATTAGAGCCAGCATGAGCACAGACAAAGACGATTTCGACACCATACAACCCACTGAGATACCACTGACACAACCAATAGCAACTGCCGGAGAACCCAACCGGCAGTTTTCTCGTAAATTGATTATTGGTGTCGGTCTGGTGTTAACCCTGCTTATGGCTCTGGCAGTTATTTTTGTACTGCCGCAAATGGTCAGCACCCCCACCAATATAGCCACCGGAGACAGCGAAGAAGCCACACAGGCAAATGCCACTCAAGCGGCCCGCCCCAAAGACTCTCCATGGCAGGATGCCCAGTTGGAAAAAGCCCGACGAGAGGCGCTCGATATCATTGCCAAGCTGCTGGAGCGCCAGCAATACCTTGAGAGCAAATCGGTCAACCTTTGGGCTCAGGAGCGTTACCAGGAAGGCACCGCCACAGCCGAGCAGGCCGATATCCAGTATCGCCAGAGGGAGTTTGAAACTGCCCTTGGCAACTATCAAAAAGCCCTGGATATCTTTACCGAATTGGAAAGTTTGGCAGACCAAACCCTTGAGCAGAGCCTGACATCCGGGATTGAGGCAATCGAAAACGGCAATGCCTCTCTGGCCCGTCAGCACTTCGAGCTGGTTCTTGCCATTGAGCCCCAAAACCCCGCCGCTATTAAAGGCCTGAGTCGTACCGAGGCACTACCACAAGTCACCGAAGAAATCGCTAAAGCACGGGCAGCCCTGAACAAGAGCCAACTGGAAACAGCACGCAAGCACTTTAAGGCTGCGCTGAAGCTGGACAGTGACTCCCGCACGGCTCGAGAAGGAATTACCAGCATTGATGAGCAAATCATCAATCGGGACTATATCGCCGCTATAAGCAAAGGCTTTTCGGAACTGGAATCCAATAACCTGAAAGGAGCAACCAGTGCTTTTCAGCAGGCTTTAAAGCTGAAGCCAAATTCCGCAGACGCGCGACGCGGCCTTGAACAAGCCCAAACCCAAATTACCAGACTGAGCTTGCAAGCCAAGCTCAGCGAAGCGGCCAAACGCGAACAACAGGAATCCTGGCGAGCAGCAGAAACGCTTTACAGCCAGATTCTGCGCAATGACAGCTCCGTGGTGGACGCCAGGGTTGGCCAGATTCGTACCAGCACCCGTGCAGAACTGGATGAAAAGTTGCAGGACCTGATCGACAACTCTATGCGTCTGACCAGTTCCAATACCTTTGATAGTGCCCAAAAGCTGCTGGATGAAGCCCGTAAGGTGGACCCCAGAGGGCCCCGACTGATAAACCAGATTACCACCCTGCAGACCCTGATGATTAAAGCCTCTACCCCGTGGCCGGTGGAACTTCACTCCGACAATGCCACCGCCGTAACCATCTTTCGAGTGGGTGAACAGGGCAGCTTTGACTCTAAAACACTGCAGTTAAAGCCCGGCCGCTATGTCGCTCTTGGTACCCGCAAGGGCTTTCGTGATGTGCGGGTGGAATTTCATGTAACCGGAGCCAAAACCGGTCCAATAGTTATTGAGTGTAAGGAACCAATCTGACATGACGACAGCCGAGAACCAGAATAACTCAACAGGCGTCGACTCCCACAGCATCTCACCAGCGGAGTTCACTCCGCTACGAGGCCCGATCAAACGGCGTCGCAAATTGCGTCCTGTGGCCATTGCCGTCACTTGCGCACTGGTGTTGGCAGGATTAGTTCTCTGGTTTCTGCTCAGCGCGCGAGCCATATTTTTTGACACTGACCCTGCCAATGCCCAAATCCAGATTGATGGTGCCTTTGTTTTTCAGGTCTCCGACAGTTACCTGATGCACCCGGGAAGCTATGAGGTTTCCACCTCTGCAGAAGGCTACTTTCCTGCGACTCAAACGATCGAAGTATCGAAAGCCGATAGCCAGCGTTTTGACATCTTGCTGGAAAAAATGCCTGGCCACCTCGAGCTCACTAGCACCCCCACAGGTGCCAGCATTACCTTGGACGGCATTCCTCGCGGAGAAACACCAGTGACAATTGAGTCACTGTCCCCGGGAGCTCACCAGCTGGTAATGAGTGCTCCACGATATTTCAAACAAACCCTGGCTATCGACATCGAAGGCCTCGATAAAACCCAGTCACAACAGGTGGAGTTAAAACCCGCTTGGGGACAGCTGACCATTGATTCCTCGCCACAGGGAGCCGAAGTACTGATAGCCGGTGAGCTCCGCGGCCAGACCCCCCTGACTACAGAGCTGCTGGAAGCCGGAGAGTCCGTAAAAGTTCAGCTGACTGGCCACAAATCCTGGCAGCAGAACCTATCGGTAAAAGCTGGCGGTGAGCTGGTAATTGATGACATCAAGCTGGAAAAAGTGGATGGTCTCCTGAAACTCGCCACCAGTCCCAGTGGAGCCAGTGTCACCATCGACAACACCTACCGTGGAGTTACCCCACTGGAGCTTGCACTCAAGCCCGATGCAGAGCACAGCCTTTCGCTATTCCTCAACGGTTACCAGACCTCGAAACACAATTTTCGTATTGCATCTGGTACAGAGAAGACCCTGAATATCAGCCTCGCCGCCGAAACTGGAAAACTGAGAGTGGACAGCCAGCCGGCAAACTCACAGGTGTATATAGACGGCCAGCTTCGTGGTAACGGCGGCGAGAGCTTTGCTCTTCCCGCCCGCGCCCACACTATTGAAGTCCGTGCCAAGGGCTATGCCAGCCAGAAGAAAACCTTTACTCCTCGCCCCGGCATCCAGCAGGTACTGCAGTTCAACCTGCTCACCGAAAAAGAAGCGCGCTGGGCAGCAACCCCGAGGGAGATCACCTCTCCGGTAAACCAAAAACTGAAACTGTTTCGCCCTGAAAGCAGTTTCACTATGGGTGCCTCGCGCCGCGAGCCTGGGCGCCGTGCCAACGAAGTACAACGGGAAGTTACCCTGGCGCGCCCCTTCTATCTCGCCACTCATGAAGTCACCAATGCGGAGTTCCAGCGTTTCAATGCCAAACACTTCTCTCGCCAGGCTGGAGGTGTAAGCCTCTCTACCCCCAAGCAGCCAGTGGTCAATGTCAGCTGGGAGCAGGCTGCGCTGTTTTGTAACTGGTTGAGCGCCAAAGAAGGCTTGCCGCTGTTCTATCAGGTCAGCAAAGACAAGGTTACCGGTATAAACCCCGAAGCCACCGGCTATCGATTACCTACTGAAGCCGAATGGGCCTGGGCTGCCCGCCAGCTGTACGGCAACATGCTGAAATTCTCTTGGGGCGATAGCTTTCCGCCCGAGGGCAAAGCAGGCAATTATGCCGACCGATCTTCCGCGAAAATCAACAGTCGTGTTGTCAAAGAGTACGATGACGGCTTTGCAGTCAGCAGTCCCGTGGGTCGATTTGATCCCAACGACAAGGGGTTGTACGACCTGAGTGGCAATGCCGCTGAATGGGTCAACGACTATTACGGAATCGAAATCAATTTGTCCGGAAAAAAGCAATTTGACCCTATCGGACCGGATTCCGGCGAGTTCAGGGTAATACGTGGTGCCAGCTGGCGTCACGGCAGCGTCACCGAATTACGTCTCTCGTATCGCGATTACGGTATTGAAGCAAGAGACGATGTGGGATTTCGAATTGCCCGCTATGCAGAGTAGCTATCTGTGAAAAGTAACTATCTGTGAGGAATAGCAGTCGATGACCAGAAAAACTGGTACAAAAAAGTGGAGCCTGATCTCTTTAGTGGGAGTATTCAGCCTGGCTTTGGCATTCGGCAGTTTTGCTGAAGACCCCAAGCCAACACCGGAAAAGGACAAAACCGAAAAACTGCCAGAAAAAGAAAAGCCGGAAAAAGTGGAACAGGAAAAAACCGAAGCCGAGGGTGAACAGCAAAAAGCACCACCGCCCCCCAAGAAAAAAGAAGATATTTTCAAGCCTACGGAAGAAATTTCCGAAGATTTGTCGGTGCCGTTCCCCATTGATATTTAATTTTCAGCGGATGTGAGAACAAAAATGAAAAAGCAGGCCTCAACCGAATTTATCTACCAGATATTTGCACTGATCTTATCGCTGATACTGGTACATACCATTTACGTGGCGCTGATTCGCCCCAATGCCAATGCCATTTTGCAGCACCAGCTGGAACGTGAAGCCGCTGGTGAGGTGGTAGTTACCGAGCGCTCCATTT
>CP127080.1:0-202500 GCA_030252795.1 Porticoccaceae bacterium LTM1 | reverse complement strand
AACTGCAACGGATTATGCCCGGCGAGCAACTGTCGTTTGGACTGAATAAGGAAGGGCAGCTGGACACGCTGCGTTACCGCATTTCGCAATTGGAGTCATGGCAGTTTGTTCGCTCAGAACAGGGCTACAATGCCGAACACGTTGCGCTGGAGCCTGAGCTACTTTCTACCTTTCGCGAGGCAGAAATTAACAGCTCTTTGTTTGTAGCTGCTGACAGTGCCGGTATGCCTCACAACCTGATCATGGAAATGGCAGGTATTTTCGGCTGGGATATCGACTTTGCCCTGGATATTCGCAAAGGCGACCGCTTTGCCGTGCTCTACGAAGAGAAATTCCTCAATGGCGAATTGATTGGCACTGGCAATATCCTCGCCGCCGAATTCACCAATCAGGGAAAAACCTTCAAAGCAGTCCGCTTTGAAGATGACAGTGGCCATGCCAACTACTACACTCCGGAAGGCATGAGCATGCGCAAGGCGTTCAAGCGTACGCCGGTGGATTTTGCACGGGTTAGCTCGGGCTTTAACATGCGCCGCATGCACCCCATCACCAAAAAAGTGAAGCCACACCGCGGTATTGATTACGCCGCTCCGACAGGCACACCTGTTTACGCTGCAGGTGATGGCAAGGTCGTTCGTGCCGGCTACACCAGTGCTAATGGCAACTATGTTGTTATCCAGCACGGTCAAAAGTACCAGACCAAGTATCTGCACCTGCATAAACGCAAAGTGAAAAAAGGCCAGACCGTTCGCCAAGGCCAAACCATCGGCACGGTAGGTTCTACAGGCCTGGCCACTGGACCACACCTGCATTATGAATTTCTGGTCAACGGTGTGCACCGCAATCCGCGCACCGTGGAACTACCCAAAGCCGAGCCGATTGATGCAGCCATGAAAGCACGCTTTCTTGCTCAAACCGGACCGGTTATGGCTGAACTGGCAAAGATGCAGTCCACCAAGCAGTACGCCCAAGCGAACGAACTCAAATCCACCGACGGATAATCACAAGACAATTCAAGAACTAAGGATAAGCTATGCCCGACTCAACCCTGTTTATTGGCCTGATGTCGGGCACCAGCATTGATGCCATAGATGCGGTTCTTGTCGATTTCGGCACTCCAACTCCCCGGATTCGCCATCACACAGAGCTACCTATTCCAGATTCTGTTCGCAGTGAAATTCTGACTCTGACCCAACCGGGAGACGATCATATAGATCGAATGGGGCGTTGCGACCAGATGTTAGGTGAGCTGTTTACAGAAGCTGCGAATCAACTGCTTAGAGAAGCTCAAGTGGCATCGATGGATATTGCAGCCATTGGCAGTCATGGCCAGACAATTCGCCATCGCCCCCCACAACGAGGTGAATCAAAACCCTTTACCCTGCAGATCGGCGATCCCAACGTAATCGCTGCAAAGACAGGCATAACCACCGTCGCCGATTTCCGCCGTCGCGACATGGCACTTGGTGGCCAAGGTGCACCTCTAGTACCTGCTTTCCACAAGGCTGCTTTTGCCGATCAAACCATTGATCGGGCAATCCTGAATCTGGGTGGCATTGCCAATGTCACCTGGCTGCCGGCCAATGGCAATGCCAGTGGGTTTGATACTGGTCCCGCCAATGTGTTGATGGATGAATGGTGCCAACAAAACCAGGGGCAACCATACGATATGAATGGCGAATGGGCCGCATCCGGCACTGTTCAACTGGAACTGCTAAAGCGCTTACTGAGTCACCCATTCCTGAGCCAGTCCACCCCCAAAAGTACCGGTCGTGAAGATTTTAATGGCAAGTGGCTGCAACGCATTCTTGAAGCGATGGAGCGAAGATTTGAGCCGCAGGATATTCAGGCCACCTTACTGGAATTTACCGCTCGAAGTGCCGCTGATGCCATTAGGCAGTGCGGCTCTCCTACTGAGGTCTACCTATGTGGTGGCGGCGCCCTGAACAAACAACTGGCAGCCCGACTACAGGCGCTTCTCTCGCCGGCCAAAGTTATGTCCACCGCGGAACTGGGCATCGACCCCAAAAGAGTGGAGGGAGTGGCTTTTGCCTGGCTCGCCAAACAGACACTGACTCGTCTTCCCGGCAATATGCCGGCAGTAACCGGCGCCAGTGAAGAAGCGATTCTGGGCGGCATTTATTTCGCTTAACAGCGCCTACAGCAAGCCCAATTGCGCACTGATCAACTGATCAAAATCGAGGCCGGCAAACGGTAAAATTGCATCGGCTACCGGCTTGAGCTGCCGATCAATATAGTGCTGATAATCAATAGGACTGCTCGCATATTCCAGTGGCTCAGGCCCATTGGTGGTCATCAGGTAACTGATAACTCCTTTGGATTGATACCTTAGCGATCGGCCCAACTCGGCATTGCGCTGATCAGCGAGGCGCGCTGCCCGCACATGAGGCGGCACGTTGCGTTGGTAGTCCACCAGCTTGCGGCGCAACCGCTTTCGGTAGACCAGCAGGTCATCACAGCGGCCTGCCAGCGTCTCATCGACCGTCTGCCTCACCAACTGCGATGGGTCCCCATCGTGAAAAAGCAGCTCAAACAGCCGCACCTGAAATCGCTTGGCCAGTTCCGTCCAATCGGTACGGACTGTTTCTAGCCCCTTGAACACCATCCTCTCGCCGTCTGCGTTTTCTATCAGCCCTGCGTACCGCTTCTTGCTACCTGCTTCAGAGCCTCGAATGGTTGGCATCAGAAAACGGCTGAAGTGGGTTTCAAACTCAATTTCGAGATAACTCTCCAGCTGGTGGCGATCCTTCAACTCCTGTTGCCAGCGCTCGTTGATCATTGCTGCCAGCTCAGCACCTATCTCTTTCGCCCGGGACGCGGTGACCTCACCATCGAGCCACACAAATGTAGAGTCAGTATCCCCATAGATAACCTGATACCCCTGCTCCTCAATCCACCCTGCTGTTGCCTGCATAATCTGGTGGCCGCGCAGGGTAATTGAGCTTGCCAGGCGAGTGTCGTAAAAGCGGCAGCCTCCTGAGCCCAGCACGCCGTAGAAAGAATTCATCAGAATCTTGATCGCCTGTGAACGCGGCTGATCGTCATCTTTCTTGGCCTGGTCACGCTGCTGCCAAAGCCCGGTAATAATGTCTGGCAAAAAGTGCTTGTTGCGATCAAAGCAACCACCCCGAAATCCTTCAATTGCTTTGTCAGGCTGCTTTAAACCTTCCACCAAGCCCAGAGGATCCACCTTAAAAGTGCGAATAATCGAGGGGTACAGGCTTTTGTAATCCAGCACCAGAACATTGCGATACAAGCCCGGCCTTGAATCCATCACATACCCTCCCGGACTAACCAAACCGCCATCTGGCGGCAGATTGGGAGCCACATAGCCAGCACGGTGCAGCTTGGGAAGGTAGAGATTGGTAAATGCAGCTACAGAGCCGCCACTGCGATCAAGCTCCAGTCCGGTCAGCTGGCTGCGCAATAACAGGAAATCGAGCAGCTGGGTGTATTCAAAGATATCCCACACCAGCCGACAGTCTTCAAGGTTATAAGCGGCCAGAGCCGGTTTGTCATGATGAAAATTGTGGCGAATTTCCGCCATGCGATCATCCACATCCTCAACCTGCTTGCCTCGACCCAAGAGTTGCTGGGAAACGCTCTCCAATGAAAAACTGTCAAATTGGTAAGTGGCACTTTTCAGTCCGCTGATGCCATCTATTGCAACCCGACCTGGAATATCCATAAAGCCGCGACTGCTGTCCCTTGGTGCATCTCGCCAATGTGGCTGGCTTTTATCGCGACCGATGGTAAATGGCACCCGCAATTTTTCGGCACGCTTCATCAGAATCCGCAGATCAAAATCCACCAGACTCCAACCAATCACCACATCGGGGTCGAGCTGTTCAATTCGGTTGATCAGCTGCTGCAACAACACTCGCTCACTGCTGCACCATTCAATGCGGGTTCCCTCGCAAGGTTGCGGAGAACCAATCATCAGCACTTCGGCGACGGATAGATCAGCACTGTACAAGCCAACAGAAAACAGTTCACCATCGAGATCACACTCGATATCCAGGGACAGTGCACGCAGTGATGGCTTGTAGTCGGCAGGTTTTAATCGGCATTGCCGCAATTCAGTAAATCCGTTTCTTGCCACCGGCGAACCAATATACTCGACACCCCCACAGATGAACCGCTCAATAAGATAACGGTTGTGCAAACGAATGTCGGCTTCCAGCAGCTCAATACCCGCTTGGCCAAGTACCCGCTGGGCACGACGGTTGTGATTGATATTGGTACTGTAGATGCCCACGACTGACTGGTGCTGAAAAGTGCTCAGTGACAGTGGCTTCAACTCAACAGCGACCCCTTCATGCTTCAGCAGAGCAGCCGCCTGCGCCCCAGCCGATTGATCGATAAAGAAAATCGGTTGTTCACCATCAACCATCAGCCGTACAGGTCCGTTATCGGTTGCCAGCCAAAATTCGATGTGAGGGTTTCCAGCGTGATCACTGCTTGCCCGGGTAAGCAAAAAGCCTCTGCCCGAAACGAATGAAGTGGTGGTATTTGCGGGGGCCGACAAGGCAAATTCTCAATAAAGTGTTATCGGATAAAATTGGACGTGCTAAAACAAATCAAATTGCTCTTCCTGACGCAGACGCTCGATTTCTGCCGGACCTAATTTCACCGTTCCCACAAATGGATGCAGTGGCTTGTCCAGTGCCTGCATAACCCCAAGGCGGGTTTCACAAACCTTGACGTCAATGACCTTGAACGCCGACAGTCGTGCGGCGCGATCAACAATTTCTTTATAGATTGAATAGTTTTCTTTCAGGAAGATAGCCGCTTCGGGGCCATGGATAATAAAGATAATCGGCGGGAGGCTGTCATCAAGGCCACTATCCTGGTAAATCTGCTCTGCACGCTTAAGAGCAACATTTACATCCTCCGGATTGTTCAATCCGAAGCGGGCGACATACCCTGGCGGTTCATCCGCCGGGTTATGCTCTTCGCCCATCACGATTGGCACTGTGGTTTTTGGCGGTTGCTCCTGCTCAGCGACGCTTGCCAAGCACATCATCAAAGAAGATAAAACAACCAACCACAGTGCGCGAATCATAGTTCACTCCTGCTAGACCGAGAATGACGCTCCACAGCCACAGGTAGTACTGGCATTGGGGTTACTGACCAGGAAGCGGGCACCGGAGAGCCCCTCTTCATAATCCACTGTACCGCCCACCAGGTACTGATAGCTCAACGGATCCACCAACACGGTGATTCCACTGGATTCGATCAAGGTATCATCTTCGGCAACTTCTTCATCAAAGGAGAAGCCGTACTGAAAACCGGAGCATCCGCCTCCGGTGACAAATACCCGTAGTTTCAGATTTGGATTACCCTCTTCCTCCACCAGGCTTTTAACCTTGGCGACGGCGTTGTCGGTAACCTGCAGGGCAACGGGAACAAAAGTTTCAATCTCTGACATCGGCATTCCAATAGCGTACTTCGATGCAAGGTATCTCTTGCGACTGGCCGCAATAATACCATATTAAACAGGTCGGGTATTAGTCGCCTTTCGCTCCACTGGAAAAAATACACCTCCGCAGATATTCAAGAAGTGCAGGAAGATTCTATGCCGTAGCCATTTCCGAGCTATCTACTGCTCTCAATTTATCAACTGTCTTGGCTGCCGCCGCATTACGGACAAAGCTGCCATTTACTTGAGCACCCTTCTCGATCTCGATGGAATCGTAGTGAACGTTGCCCTGAACTACGGCCTTACTGGCCAGTTCCAGATGCTTGCTTACAAAAAGGTCACCTTCAACCAGACCATTCACTACCACTTCCGGAGCATGTACTTCGCCATGCACCTGGCCACTCTGCAAGATACGTACTCGGGCATTCTCCGGGTCTTCAGCGATAATGTTACCGTTCACGATCCCCTCAATTTCCAAATTGCCGTGAAAACGGATTTCCCCCACCACTTGCGTACCTTCAGCAACCAGAGTGGTTGCACCGCTAGAAATTCCAGCCATTTTCTTTTTATCTCTCACTGTAATTAAACCTCTTCCAATTTCCATTCAAACTGACGGCTCACCGCCTTCTTATTTTGCCCTGCCGGCCACACTTTTACTGTGACCTGGTTCGGCTCAAAGCCATTGGGCAACGAGATAGTACCGTCATGAACGTAGAAGTAGCGAAAGCTCAGGTACATGTAATAGTCATTCTGTTCGGGATCGACATCCCCCAGGGTCAGGGTTTTAAGTTCACCGTCCTGGGTCCCCTCTACTTCCAGCACCGTGGTTACTTTAATTGTCTTGAGCTTGCCTGCACGCTGCTGAACCACCAAGCGGTAATTCAATACGCCCTCTTCGCCCTGCGTAAGGGTCAAACCACTGATCACCAACCCCGTGGCAGCATTTCCCTCTTGCAACAAATTGCGATAAAAGCTCAGCTCCTCTTCATTACTGGCCAACTCGCCCTGCAGTTCTGATAACTCAAGGCGAACCGCCTCCAGTGCATTACGATCCACTTCGGCGGCCAACTCCGCGGTTGCCAGTTGCTGCTGCACCTCTGCCAACTGCTTGTCGCGAGTCTGCAAATCAACCGCCAATTGACGCCTTAGTTTCATCTCGTACCCGAACCACTGCCCCCCCAACAACAGCCCCACAATCAGGCTCAGGGCAATCATCGCCACCGCAAGCAGTAATTTTTGACGCTCACGGCGTGGGCTGTAGGGTCGAACAATCAACCGCTCCTGGTTACTTTTACCCTCTTTAGCCATTATCAGTATCCATTACGGCAGTAACGCAGGAGCCTGCAAACCATGACGCTCCGGCAAACCAAACATAATATTCAGACACTGAATCGCCTGACCGGAGGCGCCTTTGGTGAGGTTATCGATTACACTCAACACCACCACCTTATCGCCATTGTTGGGGCGTAACACTGCAATACGGCAGATGTTAGCGCCCTTAACAGAGCGGGTTTGCGGGTGTGAACCGGCGGGCATCACATCCACAAAAGGCTCATCCTTAAAGCGCTCCTCAAACAGTGTTTGAAGATCGACCGTTTTATCCAACAAGGTCGCGTACAGGGTTGAATGAATACCACGTGTCATTGGCACCAGGTGAGGCACAAAGGTCAGGCTCACCGGTTGATTGGTCATCGCTTTCAGGCCTTGTTCAATTTCCGGCAGATGGCGATGCCCTGCTGCAGCGTAAGCTTTGAAGCTGCCTCCCGCTTCGGTCAACAAGGTATCGATATTTGCCTGGCGACCGGCACCACTTGCTCCACTGGCAGAGTTAGCAATCAAATCCCGAGAATCAATCAGCCCCATTTCCAGAAGTGGCAAAAATCCCAGCTGCACACTGGTTGGATAACAACCCGGACAAGCAACCAGGTTCGCGGATGCGATATCGCGACGATTAACTTCCGGCAATCCGTAAACTGCCTCAGGCAAGAGCTCTGGCGCTCCGTGTGGTTGTTTGTACCATTTTTCCCATGTGGGGACGTCCTGTATGCGAAAGTCCGCCGACAGGTCAATTACCTTTATACCGCGCTGGATAAACGCTGGCGCCAGGGCATGGGCAACACCGTGAGGCGTGGCAAAAAACACTGCGTCGCAATGACTGAGTTGCTCCGGGTCAGGGTCCGTAAAACAGAGGTCATAGTGGCCGCGCAGATTGGGAAAGAGGTCCGCCACCGGCCGGCCAGACTCACTGCGCGAGGTAATCGCCACCACTTCAACATCCGAGTGAGACGCCAATAAACGCAACAGCTCCACTCCGGTGTACCCGGTACCACCAATAATTCCAACTTTGATCACTCGATTGATTCCCGACTGTTTCCTGATAATTACCTGCTTATAATACCTGAACCACTTCACAACGAAACCATCGTCGGAAACCACATTCGCATGCCTCCACATCCAGAACGCCAACGCTCCGCCCCGATTCGATGGTTCAGCAATCACGCCGCCAATTTTCGGCACCGCCTGGCATTCAGTGATGCACTGCCACAACTGGCCATACTGGGTTTGGTGAGCGGCATCATCACCGGGGTCATTGCGTTACTGTTCCGACTGTCATTTGAGTTACCGTTACACGCACTATTTGAAGGGGACAGCACCGAAGCCTTTGAGTCACTGCCCTCTATGATCCACTTTTTATTGCCGCTGGGCGGTGCTTTGCTGGTTGGGATTATTCTTCACTTTATTGATCCTCATCGCCGTCAAGTTGGCGTCTCCCATGTGGTAGAGCGGGTACACAAACATCAGGGCAGAATGCCGAGTGGTAATGCCATCACCCAGTTTATCTGTGGGTCGCTGCTGCTCTCCACCGGCACCCCGGTTGGCAGGGAAGGCCCGGCGGTTCACCTCGGCGCCGCCTGTGCAAGCGGGCTGGGCAAGCAGATGAAACTGCCCAATAACAATCTGCGCCTGCTGGCAGGCTGCGGTGTCGCCGCAGCCATCGCCGCATCATTCAACACCCCTCTCGCCGGTGTGATCTTTGCGATGGAGGTGGTGTTGCTTGAATACACAGTCACTGGATTTATTCCGATTATTTTGGCTTCGGTATCAGCAACAGTAGTGTCTCGCGCAGTCTACGGAGATGACCCGGCATTTATGGTCCCAGCCGTCGAGCTGGGCAGCCTGTGGGAGATTCCTTACCTGATTCTGTCTGGTCTTACGATTGGTGCGGTGGCCGCTGTAATACTCCGTATGCATAAGCTCAGCGCAAAGGTTCAGCAATACCCGATTCTTTGGCGCACCCTTGCTGCGGGGTTAATTGCCGGGACTGCAGGCTGGATGCTGCCACAGGTGTTGGGGCTGGGGTACGACACAATTGAGATGGCACTCTACAGTCAACTTGGGCTTGGCCTGTTGATCGCTATTGGCCTGATCAAGATTCTGGTCGCCACTACCGTAGTAGGACTCGGCCTGCCTGGAGGCATGGTGTCTCCCACTCTGGTATCCGGTGCCTGCCTTGGTGGTGCCCTGGGTGTACTGGGTGGTTTTATGATGCCCGAGTTGGCGTCTGGCCCAGGTCTCTACGCTATGCTGGGTATGGCGGCGATGATGGGTGCGGTGCTCAATGCGCCACTCGCCGCGCTGATTGCACTACTGGAACTGACCTATCACCCTCACATTCTGATGCCGGCGATGCTGGTAATTGTGATTGCCTGCGTGACCGCTCGTATTCTCTCGAGATTGCCCGGTCTGTTTCTTATCGGGCATGACCCGGATCGACTCTCCTCACCGGTATTCCAGATGCTCAGCCGTTCAGGTGTCACCAGCTTGATGAACCGTGACTTTGTCAGTTGCTCGCGTTCTATTGGCTGGGAAAAGGCTTTGGCAATACTGGAGAGCAAACCAGACTGGATCGTCATAGAGGATGTTGGGGAAACCAAATATCTTTTGCGTCCCTCAGACCTGGCGCATTATCTTGAAGCGTCGGATACCTCACTATGGGAAGAAGACCAACCCATAGCCCTCCTCGACATTCCAGGCCAACACCGCGAGCTGAAACCCATTCACCCTCGCGCCTCCCTCAAGGAAGCGTTACAACTGATGCGCCACCAGAACGCCATGGCGATTTATGTCAGCCGCTCCACCAGCGCACCACTCCAATCGGAAGTTTCCGGTATCATTACTCGCGAAGCTATAGATAATTACTATCACTGAACCAATTATCAACACAACAAGAAGCGAGCCCCATGCACGACTGGATTATCAGCAATTACCAATGGATCAAGTCTTTTCATATTGTCGCGGTGGTGTGTTGGTTTGCGGCCCTGTTTTACCTGCCGCGGCTGTTTGTCTATCACGCCTCTGCGGACGATGAGATCAGCAGGGAACGTTTCAAAATCATGGAGCGTAAGCTCTACCGCGGCATCGCCACCCCCTCGATGGTGGCAACCATCTTTCTGGGTGGACTTCTGGCGGGAGACAACCTGCACTACTACCTTAACCAGGCCTGGTTTCATGCCAAATTGGCAATGGTAGCCCTGCTTGTTGTCTATCACATGGCGTGTTTCTACTTTTTAAAGCAGTTTCAAAAAGACACCTGCAACCGCTCTCACATATTCTTCCGTTGGTTTAATGAAGCACCAGTACTTTTGCTGATTGGCATTGTAGTAATGGTGGTGGTCAGGCCTTTCGCGGCCTGACTTTTAATTTCAGGACAAAGATCCCAGATACTGGGAAACACCATTCAGGAACATCTGGATAGAAATCAGAATCAGCAACATCCCCATCAACCGCTCCACCGCACGCAATCCACGATTGCCGAGGATGCGTAACAAGAAAGGGGATGCAAGAAGAATCACCGCCGTCAGCCCCCAAGCAATAACCAGCGCCGTGGTCCACTCCCAGATTCGCTCAGGTTCGTTTGTGCTCAACAGCAACAACACGGCAATCGCGGACGGTCCTGCCAGCATCGGCATTGCCAGGGGCACGATAAACGGGTCCTCCACTGCGCTCTCTGCCTCTTTGGTTTCAGGCGGGAACACCATGCGGATAGCGATAATAAACAGCAGGATACCGCCGGCGATATTGAGTGTGGGTTGCTGAAGGCCCAAAAAGCCGAGAATGGAATTTCCGGCAAATAGTATTCCGAGCAGAATGATCAGGGCAAAAACCAGTTCGCGAATGATAATTCGACGTTTTTTCCTGTCATCGAATCTTTTGAGCATGGACAACACCAGCGGTACAACCCCCAGTGGATCCATAATAAAAAACAGTGTCGCTACTGTTGTAAAAATATCCTGCCAAATGAAACTGCTCATACGCTCTCGCTAGCCAAATCACCTGAATGCACCCCATAAAGGTGACACGGTTACTGTTAAAAAACGGGGCGCATTATAGCGCCCTTATTTAAGACCCGAACCTATTCGCCCTGAACCCAATGCATAGCTTCGGACACCTGGCTGCCATCGTATGCGCGAACTTCTGCTGCTACGAAGTGGTTGGCTATTTTCGGAAGCAGGTCAGCCATTTCGGAATCACTACAGATTGCTACCCGCTTGATTTGACGATGATGGTCGCGGACAAATTTAAGATGAGCCGCCAAAGCGGCAAAGTCCGCCCACCAGGGGAAAAATTCCGCATGTACTACCAGGCCATTGAGATGATCATGGCTGGCCAGATATGCATCCACTGTACTGGTCGCCTCAGCAAAGTCGGCTTCGGTCAACTGTTCCGCCGGTTCAAGCAAGCAAACGCCAATATCGTCAAACAGGGTACAACTCATCATGGTGATTTCTCCTTGTTATTGTCGGGACCTGACCCCAGATAACAGTCTAGTACTGACAGGGGTCATCTATCCAGCGAGAAGTGCTGTACAATAAACGACCAATCCGTCTCTTGCCCAAGCTGCGTTTGACCAATAATAATCAGCTACACTTTCGACCTTGTCGATCGACAACAACCAACCGATACCTATGGAGTTATCAATGGCAATCAAAATCCAGCCTGTGGACGAGAAAAGCCGCAAACCTGTTCCAAAAGAGCTGGGTTTTGGCGGAGTATTCTCCAATCACATGTTTACCCAGGACTATTCCAATGGCGAATGGCACGACGCCACCGTTGGCCCCTATGGCCCATTCACCCTGGATCCTGCGTGCGCTGTACTTCACTATGCCCAGGAAATTTTTGAGGGCATGAAGGCCTATCGCCGCCCTGATGGCAATATCAACCTGTTCCGCCCTTACGAGAATGCCCGTCGTTTTAACAACTCGGCTGTGCGCATGGCCATGCCAACTGTCGACGAAGATGTATTTGTTGAGTCTGTTGCAGAATTGGTCAAGCTGGATCAGGAGTGGGTACCCTCTGAACCGGGTTCGGCTTACTACATTCGTCCAACCATGATCGCCACCCAGAATGCATTGGGCGTTATGCCTTCCAGCAGCTACAAGCACTATGTGATTGGCGGACCGGTAGGCCCTTATTTCAAAGGGGGCTTTAACCCGGTTGGCGTTTACATCTCCGACACTTACCGCCGTGCCGTTAAAGGTGGCGTTGGTGAAGCGAAAACAGGCGGCAACTATGCCTCAAGCCTGTTTGTTGGCAAACAGGCCGCCGAACGCGGCTACTCCCAGGTGCTGTGGCTGGATGCTATCGAAGGTCGCTACGTGGAAGAAGTGGGTGCGATGAACATCATGTTCGTCTACGGCAATAAGATCATTACACCGAAACTTTCAGGCAGCATTCTGCCCGGCATTACGCGTAAATCAGTGATCGAGCTGGCTCGCGACCTTGGTTACGAAGTGTCTGAAGAGACCATTGATATCAACGACGTACTGCGCGACATCAAGTCTGGAGCTATCACTGAAGTGTTTGGTTGCGGTACAGCTGCGGTTATTGCGCCAGTTGGAAAACTCGGCATGAAGGATGACGAGTTCCTGATCAACGGCAATGAGACCGGTCCGGTGGCCAAGCGTATCTACGATGAGCTGACCGGCATTCAGTACGGTACCAAGGAAGACAAGTTTGGCTGGACCCAGGTCATCGAAGTTTCCTGAACCAATCCCAAGCCATAAAAAAACCGGAGCCCATGCTCCGGTTTTTTTATGGGGAAAACAGCATTACTCAACTGCACTCAGCTGATAGCGAGATACTCGACTGCCCCCTTCACGCTTGGCTGTATACATTGCAAAATCTGCACAGCGAATCATCTTATCGACACAATGAATTTTCTGTGTGGAATGGACGATTCCTATACTGGCACCCAATCGAAAGACTTTTTCAGCAACCAGAATATCCGCTTCCAGTTCAGCCAACATGCGCACCCCCATCTGCTCCGGTTCCAAGGGCTCAGCCTGAAGAATTATGGCAAATTCGTCACCCCCGATACGGGCTACCATATCGCTTTCGCGACTGCAGCGACTAAATCTCAAAGCGATCTCCTGCAGTACCTGATCACCAATACCGTGGCCGTACTTATCATTGATCGCCTTGAAGCCGTCGAGGTCAAGGTACAACAGCGCGAAGGGGATGTCGTGACGACGAAACTGCGCCATAACCAGATTTAATTCGTTGATGAAAGCAGCACGATTGTTAAGGCCTGTCAGGGAATCCCGATGAGCCATATCTTCCAAGCGCATCTGGATAGCCCGCTGCTCAGTCACATCACGGGCTATGGCATATAACAAGCCGTCTTCTGTGGGGGCAGGGCAATCCCAGGATAACCAGACTGTACTCTGATCCTTACGCATGTATCGGTTTTCAAAACAGATGGTCTGGATACCGGACGTCAGGCGGTCCAGCTCCTTCATTGTGGCGTCCCGGTCATCGGGGTGGATAAAGTGATAAAAAGGCTTACTCAACAGTTCGTGCTGTGTGTAACCCAATTTACGCTCAAAAGAGGGGTTTACACGCCGAAAGTAGCCGCTGGTATCGGCGATACAGAGCATGTCGTTGGACATTCGAAAAAAGACTTCCAGGTCACCAACCGAGTTTTCGGGCATACCACTCTCTTAATTTTTTATGGGTCGTCTTCAAAAATTAGTCACTTTTCTTGAGCTGTTCCACAGTTCTGCATGCCGATTAACCGGAAAAACGATACGTCTGTCCCTGATCCCGAACAATTTCAGCAAAACGCTGCAAAGCCGGACCTGCATTTTCCCGGTCAGCGAACACCATTCTCAGTGGCACATCTCGAGTACTGCCACTGGCTACCTTGACAACCACCAGCTCTCCACTGTCCAAATAGGGTTGGGCGACGTGGTGGGGAATAAAAGCATAGCCAAGCCCAGCAACCAGTAGACGAACCGATTGCTGAAAATGACTAACCGTCCAGCGTTGCTCCGCGCCAAGCCATCCGGCGTCCAGTCTGCGACGTGGTCCCGAGTCGCGCACAACAAACTGACGATGCAGTTTCAGGTCTCCTTCACGAGCCGGTGACTCAAGTTTGGCCAGTGGGTGATCTGGCGCAGCGACGGCGACAAACTGAACCTGACAAATCGGCTCGGATAAATAGCCTGTCGGCAAAACTCCACCAAGTGCCAAATCAGCATGGCCATGGACAATAGCGTCAGTGGTTCCGGAAAGAGAGCCTTCCAGTAGTTCAATGCGGGTATGGCGGGATTCTGGGGCAAACTGCTTGAGCACATTAATCAGTAGGGTCTGTGGAACAATCACATCCACCATAATGCGAATTTCCGGCTCCCAGCCAGCCGCCAGGTCAATGGCCGCCTGCTCCAGCGATTGCGCCTCGGAAACCAGTGTTTGGGCACGACGTGCTACCAGCTCTCCCGCCTCGGTTAATACCGCCTTCCGCCCCTGTTGCTCAAATACCGCAACACCCAGCTGCTCTTGCAATCGAGCCATCGCGTAGCTGACCGTCGACTGGCTCTTCAACAGCCTGTCTGCTGCCGCCGCAAAACTGCCGTACTCAACGACTGCCAGCAGAATACGCCACTGTTCCAGAGTAACTTTTGGGGTCGTCAATAGTTTTTTCATCTAGATATTCGATATTAATGATCTATATTCACCGGTTTATGAGCATGATTTTAGATGTAATCTCACTGTCGTTCCATTGGCTAACACCATTGATACGCCTTCAGGAGGTTATTATGAACCGCATACTTTCTCTGCAAACCAGTCTGTTTGACAGCAATAGCGCCTCTCGCAGCCTGTCGATCGAGTTTATTGAACAGCTTCGCCAGAAATACCCGCATACTACTGTCACTGAACGCGATTTGGCCAAACAGCCGATCGCCCATCTGACCGCCGACTCATTCAGCGGGTTTGGATTGCCGGAAGACCAGCGGTCCGAATCGCAACAGCAGGCAGCAAAGCTATCCGATGAGCTGATCGCGGAGCTGCAGGCCAGCGACGTTATTGTTCTGGGGCTGCCGCTCTACAACTTCGGGATTCCATCGACGCTAAAGTCCTGGATCGACCATATCGCCCGCGCCGGGGTCACCTTTCGCTACACCGAGAATGGACCGCAGGGATTATTGAACGGGAAGAAGCTCTATGTCATCGCCACCCGCGGTGGCCAATACGCCGGCACACCGGCAGACACCCAAACTGATTACATTCGCAATTTCTACTCATTCCTCGGCATTACCGACATTGAATTTGTCTACGCAGAAGGACTGGCTATGGGAGAAATTCGCGATCAGTCGCTGTCTCAAGCCAGTGAAATGTTGCACCATAAAGCTGCTGCCTGATGTGAGAACCCTCTCATGAAAAACACCTCGAAGAGTTATGGCTTGATGGCCAAATTGCTGCATTGGCTGATGGCCGTGGTAATTATCGGTATGTTCTGGCTTGGGCTGGAGATGATGGGTCGGGATTACTACGACCCGCTCTACCGCACCCTGCCACACTGGCACAAAAGTATCGGTATTTTACTGTTCGCGGTGCTGGTGTTCAGATTGGTGTGGCGCTGGACAAGTGTGGAACCGGAGCCAGAAGGCAGCGCCCTTGAACGCAACATCGCCCGTTGGGTGCATCGCTGCTTCTATCTGTTGATCCTGGCGATCATGGTCTCCGGTTACCTTATTTCCACCGCCGATGGCCGCGCAATTGAGGTATTCAGCTGGTTCAGCGTACCGGCCACAATAACCGACATACCCCATCAGGAGGATATTGCCGGTGAAATTCACGAAGTGCTGGCCTGGCTGGTAATAGGCCTTGCCGCCCTTCATGCACTGGCTGCTCTCAAGCATCACTTTATCAACAAAGACAACACGCTCAGAAAAATGACTTTTTCCAACAGGAGAACCCCATGAAAACCTTGAAAAATTTAGCAATTGCCGGCTTTACTGCCCTGTTGTTTGGCTCAGCCCTGCCAGCCAGCGCGCAGACCTACAAGATTGATACCAAAGGCGCTCACGCTTTTATTCAGTTTTCCATCCAACATCTGGGCTATAGCTGGCTCAACGGCCGTTTCAATAGTTTTGACGGTCACTTTGTCTACGACGAAGCCAACCCCTCCGTCTCCAGCGTTGAAGTGGAAATAGATGTTGCCAGCATAGACAGCATGCACGCTGAGCGCGACAAACACCTGCGCAGTGACGAATACCTGAATGTAGAAAAGTACCCGACAGCTTCATTCAAGAGCACCGCATTCAAAGACAGTGGTGATGGCAAGGCTTCTCTCATCGGCAACTTGACCCTGCGCGGCGTTACCAAGGAAATCTCCATTGCGGTGGAAAAAGTCGGCTCCGGCGAATCCCCCTGGATCAAAGGTGCAACACACGCCGGTTTCCGCGGCACTGTGGCACTGAAGCTCGCCGACTTTGGCATGAAGCCTGTTGGCCCTGCCGACACAGTCTTCATGACTCTGGATGTGGAAGGAATTCATATGCCTGAATAAGTGATTGGCTTCGCCACGTCACATTCCAGATCGTCAAAGCCGTCATTTCCGCGCAGGCGGAAATCCATAACACCGAATACAATTCACGATGGATCCCCGCTTACGCGGGGATGACAACCAATTGGCTATTTGAAATAGTCTCTGAAATTCGCCCCGGTTTTTGTTTGATACTCCATAGCGTGATAGCATCCGCGGCTGTTTTTCACCAATGGTCGATCCCTCTTTCATGCGCGTACTTATTGTCAAACTCAGCTCCATGGGTGATCTGGTGCAGGCCCTTCCGGCGCTAACCGATGCTCGAAGAGCCATTCCCGATATCAAGTTTGACTGGGTAGTGGATCAGGCATTTGCGGAAATTCCGCGCTGGCATTCAGCAGTGGGCAACACTATCCCCACCGCTCACCGGCGCTGGAAGAAACAGCTTTTTAAAACCCTGAAAAGCGGTGAGCTGAAATCCTTCAAACAGCAACTTCAATCGGTTGAGTATGACTGTGTAATCGACGCACAGGGCAACCATAAAAGTGCGGTCGTTACAGCACTGGCTAATGGCAACAAATGCGGCTTCGACAAGGCCACCGCACGGGAATACGGCGCCCACTGGGCCTATCACCGCCACTTCCACCTGCCTCGCCAGCAACTGGCTATCACTCGCTTGCGCAAACTGTTTGCCCAGTCTCTGGGCTACGAACTGCCAGATACCGCACCGGACTTTGGCCTGGTCGACCGACAGTGGCCACAACCGGCAATAGATCTTCCCGAGCAACAATTTTTGATGTTTGTCCACAATGCCAGCTGGACCAACAAGTGCTGGCCGGAAATTCACTGGCGTCATCTGATTGATATAGCCGGTCAGCAGAATTACCGGGTTTTGCTGCCTTGGGGTTCCGCTGAAGAAGAAGCGCGTGCCCACCGGCTGGCTCAGGGTTATGACCATGCGATGGTGTTACCGCGACTGCCGCTCTCTGAACTGGCGTTTCTGTTCAGTATAAGCAGCGGCGCAATCTGTGTAGATACTGGTCTGGCCCATATTGCAGCGGCGCTGGATGTACCAACACTCACCCTGTACGGCCCCACCGATCCAGCGTTAATCGGTGCCACCGGCAATAATGCCGAGCAAAAAGTGGCACCGGGATTTTCCTGTACGCCCTGCTACAAGCGTTTTTGTCAGGTGGACAGTTACCGCGGTCCGGAGGCGCAATGCCTGAACGGCGTTGCCGCCGATCAGGTGTGGCAGGAATTCGATGTACTGCGCTCGCGAACGATTAACTTGCCCGAGTAGGTGAGGCTATTTTAACCGGCGGGAACAAAGTCTTCCCGCTTGTGGTAATCCACCGGGATAGCTTTGGTCAGTTTCGGCTGAATATTTTTCAGGTAGTTGGCCATAAAGTGCTCGTCGACACTCTCATTGCCCAGGTTGTTCCAGAACGAATCCAGTGAATCCTTCATTGCCTGATGCTGTGGCAAGTAAACAAAATACTCCGCCTCCAACAGAATCACTTCGCGGCCAAAGTGCTCGTAATGACCGTGCAGGGAGTCCAGCAATGTGGTGGGCGGCACCAATGGCACCAGATCATTTTCGTCCACCACCCGCAACAGAGGCAGAAATTCCCAGGCTTTGGCTCCTTCACTGTTGGTGACTTTGGGTTGGCCGAAGTTGATTGACGGCCCGAGCTGATAACCATCCTGGTGCAGATACATCATCAGCAGTGTACTGATCGCCGCACCCAGTGAGTGGCCGGTAACCTTCACCTCCATGTCCTTGTCGAGATGCGGTAGCAAGTCAGCGTAAAGCTTACTGGTATCGCTATCAAAGCCGCGATGTACACGAATACCCAGCTTGCTATTCAATTCCGGCAGGTACTCGGCATCCTGTTTGAAGTTGGCAAGGTTATCAGTGCCGCGAACTGTGACTACCTGCAGATTCTGCTCTGGGAAATGCTCGACAAAATACTGAACATCCGTACCAGCCACTTGTGCCACTCGCACTGTTTGAGGAAAAGCGCGGCGAATTTCCGCTTCTGATTGATACGCTGCCTTGGCGCGCTCTGCATACCAGAGCACTTCTTTAAAATTAACTTTTTGGTCACTCATCGCACTCTCCTTGTGATGCTCAGATGCAGGTTGGTTTTTTTCGACTGGCAAGCAGCCTGCCAGTAATGTCATAAACACGGCAACCAGCCAGCCAGTTCGGCCAGCCAAATTGATTTGAGGCATGGATGTTCCTTATTGAGATGAATTGTTGTTATTGAGTGTTATTTTTAGTGATTATCCGGCTCAGTTGCCGTGAAAGAGGTCAAAAAACGGCACTACCGAAAAGTAAATAATCGCCGCTGCCAACGCCATCAGGGCTATAACCGGTAGCGGATTGGCGCAGATTTTTTGCCACAGATTGGGGTGCTCACCCTGCGCTCGTGACTGTTCGTATTCAGCGCGAACCCGGCGACTCCGCTCCGCTTGATACTCTTCCAGCAACGCTTTAGCTTCCAACAGACGACTGTCGTCATGCAGCCAGATCGCTTCCACCGATATCCCCCAATTGCCACCCGGCGTTTCGTAAAAATCGATTTGGTGATCATCCAGCAACTGGCGAACCTCCTGTGCCTCGTCGGCAGGGACGTTGTTGAGTTTAAACAACAGCTTAGCCATGACTCAGATGGCCTCCAGCGCTTCGGCGAGGGTTTTCGCGGCGATAACCTGCATACCATTAATGGGCTGTTTGGGAGCATTACCGGCTGGCACAATGGCGCGCTTGAAGCCGTGTTTGGCTGCCTCGCGCAAACGCTCGGCTCCACTGGGTACCGGGCGCAGCTCACCGGAGAGCCCCACTTCGCCAAAGGCAATCAATTCCCGTGGCAGTGTGTTGTCGCGAAAGCTCGACACCACAGCAAGTAACAGTGGCAGGTCGGCACTGGTTTCCACCACTTTTACGCCACCAACCATATTTACAAATACATCCTGATCCGCCGCCATAATGCCACCATGGCGATGCAGTACCGCCAGCAGCATGGCCAGGCGATTGTGATCCAACCCCACCACTACGCGGCGTGGATTGTTGAATGGACTCTCATCTACCAGTGCCTGCAATTCCACCAACAGAGGTCGGGTACCTTCCCACACTACAGTCACTACGCTGCCGGAAGCTACTTCGTCGGCGCGACTGAGAAAAATGGCCGACGGGTTGTGCACCTCTTTCAAGCCGGTTTCAGTCATCGCAAACACCCCCAGCTCATTCACGGCCCCAAAGCGGTTTTTGATGCCGCGCAGGGTGCGAAAGCGACTGTCGGCTGAGCCTTCCAGCATCAATGAGCAGTCAATCATGTGCTCCAGGACTTTAGGGCCAGCCAGTGAGCCATCCTTGGTGACATGACCGATCAGCAGCAGTACTGTGCCGGTTTGCTTGGCAAAGCGAACCAGCTGGGCGGCGCTCTCACGAACCTGGGAGACACTGCCGGGTGCGGATTGAATATCAGCCAGGTGCATAACCTGAATGGAGTCCACTACCAGAATTTTGGGGCGAGTTTGCTGGGCGGTATTACAGATCGTTTCAACGCTGGTTTCCGCCATGATCTGCAACTTGTCAGTGGGCAGCCCCAGACGTTGCGCACGCATTGCTACCTGCTGAGGCGACTCTTCACCGGTAACATAGAGGGTGTCCTGGGATTGGGCGAGAAAACAGAGGGTCTGCAGCAACAGAGTACTTTTGCCCGCTCCCGGTTCGCCACCGATCAGTACACAGGAACCGGGTACCAGCCCGCCTCCCAGCACCAGATCAAATTCGCGCATTCCGGAACCGATTCTGGGCACTTCATCCAGGGCTATTTCCGACAGCCGCTTTACTTCACCATCGGCGGCACCAGCGTAGCCGGCACCGTTATTGGCAGCGCGCGGCGCCTTGGCAAAGCGCATTTCGGCGAGTGTATTCCAGGCGCCGCAGTCACTGCACTGGCCCTGCCACTTGCTGTAGTCAGAGCCGCAGTCGCTGCAGACGTAGGCGGTTTTTTGTTTGGCCATCAGCACTCCCTGTGAGTAGGGTCAAATTATTAGAGCCTAGAGGCTGTTTCATAACGTAACGAGCGCCGGTAAGACAAGGCAAAAAGTGGCGAAAAAGCGGAGTCTACTGAAGTAAATGAGCATTTTGAGCCACTTTTTAACGCCGTATTACCAAGCGCAGTAGTTATGAAAGGCATCTAATCATACCGCAGGGAAAAGCGCACAAATATACGGCGATCAAAATCGTTGGTGGGATTAAACTCGTGGTAGCTGCTGCCAAAAAGGTTTTGGCCAATCAGTTCGATTTGCGCCTGGCCGCGACCAATTGTGAAGTCTCGAGCCACCCGCCCATCAATCCGGTCATAGCTGTCCAGATCAGCACCCCACACCTGCCAGGCCATTTCACCCAGGTAGTAGTAGTTCAAAGACGCCTGCCAACCTTCACCAAATTCATGTGACAGTGAAAGCGCTGCTGTATCGCGGGGCGTCGCGGGGGATTGCTGGATAGCTCTCAAAGCACCCGGAATTGAGTCCTGCTCCACTGGCGTATAACTGTAGGCCGCCCAGAGTCGGCCACCCTGCCAGGGTTTGTAATCGATATTGATCTCGGCGCCATGAATGTGGGTTTCGCCGGCATCAATGCGAACAAAGGATCCGGGATTAATGATGGAGACCAACTCCGGAACCGTTGGATCCAGTACCTCACTGATTTCGCGATCTATGGCCTCATGGAACAGTTTGACATCAGCATTCATCTTGCCATCCAGCCAACTGCCCACATAACCCAGCTCATAGCTGGTTATTTTCTCCGGCTGCTGTACTGACTGGAAGCCAACAAATGCCTCCAGCACTTGTCCGCTTAAGGTTTTGACACCAATGCCATTGAATGCCTCACCCATGGTTGGCGAACGCATTCCCTCGGAATAGCTGGCCCTGAAAGTCTGGTCCGGCGTGAACTGGTAATTGGCCCCCAACCTAAAAGAGCGGTTGCCACTGGCGAGATCGCCATCTTCAAACAATCCGCCGACATTAAACAACCAGTTCCCATTGCGCTGTTCCCAGTTGGCAAAGACCCGGGCGCTGTAATCCTTGTAGTAATCGGGGGACTGCATAGCCAGCACCCCTTTCATGCTGTTTTTACGAACCCCGGCTCCATACACCAGGCGACTGCTGTCAGAGGGCGAATGGGTATGTTTAAACTCAAAATCGAGTCGCTCGGAGTGAAAATCATAGATGCCCACCCCTACCGGTTCGTCCTCTATTCCTTCCGGCAGATAGCCCAAAAACTCAGACACTGTTCCCAGGTAGAGACGATCGTCAGTGCGGTTTCGGTTGTAGCTGAATTGCGCATACCAGTCGCTCTGTGGGGATTGCAGCTGATTCCAGCGCATAATCAGGTGGCTTTCATTAACATCCATCTCACCGACCGGATCAATGACCGGTATACCACCGCCTCCGCGACCAGCCGGCCCTTCGGCATGGCCCATCTGCCAGTCCAGACTCTGCAGTGGGGAAAACTGGTAATGGCCTTTAAAGCGAAGTGCTCCGGCCTCCACCTGATCGTTGACGCCGTCAAACCCCTCGGTGGTGAAATAGGTAAGCCCGAGCTGATAGTCCAACTGCACATCGCTATGGCTGTATCGCAAGCTGTGCAACTGTTGGTCCTGGCTGCCAAAACTGGAGGTTACTTCCAGGTCAGGAGCAGTGGCCGGGTCACGAGTGATCACATTGATCACCCCGACAAACGAGTTGGAGCCATAGGTGGCACTCGCAGGACCACGCACTACTTCGATGCGCTCAATATCGTGAACGGTAATACCAAGCCTATCCCAGTCGATAATGCCAAACTGGGAGCCCAGCGCTACCCTGCCATCCACCAGAACTTGCATGCGGCGGGACAGACCATCGCTTTGACCGTGATACGTTGTCGCCGGGTAGTGGTGACGAAAGGTCATACCGACCTGCATGCCTGGAACCAGTCTGAGAAGATCGTAAACTTCTACAGCACCTGAGGCCCGAATCAATTGCTGGTCAATGACCGTTACTGATACGGGGGCTTCGGCTACGGATTGAGGCAAACGGGTTGGGGTAATAACGGTTGGAATACCGGCCAACAGATCTTCTTCAGTAAAATCGTCAGAGGCAGTAGCTGCTTCGCAGCCAAGAGCCAGCACTATGGTCAAACAACTGGCGAGTGGTTTCCTTTGCAACAGTCCAGGCAAATAATTAAGGCATCCCTGATAAATGCTTGATATCAAAAGGCGTACTCTTTCTTCGGTTTATTTATTTTTCATGGCAAGTTTACTTTGCCCGACCTAATGACAACAACCTCTTAAAGCGACCAGATTTTCGAGGGACATTCACTTTTTGGCTGCAAAACAATGCCTCAGTCAAGTTGCCAGCTAAAGCGCAGGAACTGCCTCTGGCCAAATTGGTTGGCTGGAGTAAATTCGCTGTAACTACTGCCTACAATATTTTGTGCAATCCACTCGATTCGAAATCGGCTTCTCTCTACCGTGAAGTCTTTCGCCACTCGCAAATCAACTCGATCATAGGTTTCGGTATCTCCCCCAAAGAAGAACCAGGCCATACGATCCCGGTAATAGTACCCGGCACTGAGCTGCCAACCCGAGGAGAAATCCAGACTCCAGAGCGCACTGGCTGTGAGCGTAGGAGTACCACTGTGCGAATAGGCCCCACGCACCGCACCGACTGGCAATTGCTGGTCTGCATCGGCATATGCATATGACAGCCAGAGTCTACCGGCGCTGCCCATGTTCAGGTCGAGATTGCCCTCAACACCCTGAATATTTGTGCTGCCACCATTAACGCGATAGATAACTCCATTGGGATTGCCATTTACTGCACCAAACAGGTTGGACAGTTCGCACGCTGATGAAGCGATGTAACAGGGAACAAAGTGTTCCTGTATTTCGTTGCGAATCTGTTCACGGTACAGCTTCACTTCTGTCGAAAGTCTTCCATCCAGCCACCAGCCCACATAACCCAGTTCATGTGTTGTGATTCGCTCGGGAGTAAGATCGCCAGGTACCTCCACAAATCGCTCTAGCGTAAAACCATCCTCGCTCTTGAGAGCAATTTCGTGGTTGGCCTCCCCAATAAAAGGATGACGCCAGCCTCGAGCAGCGCTGGCTCGCAGTCGGTGGTTTTCGGCCAGTCGATAATTAATCCCAATGCGGGGCGAAACATCGCCAGCAGTCATATCACCTCCCTCAAACATGGCCCCCGCATTGACCAGCCAATCCCCCAGGCGGTATTCCCAGTTACCATAAACTCGACTGCTCAAATCATCAAAATAGGCTCCTTCCTGCAACACCAGGTGGCCCTTGATTCGATTTTTGCGTACTCCCGCCCCCCAGGCCAATCGGGCTTTATCTCCAAACACAAGGGTTTGCTGGAATTCCATATCGAGCCGGTCAGCGTGATAGTCGTATGGACCAGCCATCGTCTGCTGACCGAGAAATTCGCTGTCGAACTCTATCCCTGTTAACGCAGAGAAATCATCGAGATACTGCTGCTGGTCTACAGCGTCTATTCCCCCGGCAGCCAGCACATCCGAAACAGTGCCAATCGTGTTGCGATCATCGCGGCGGGTACGGTCGTAACTAAACTGCAGATACCACTCATTGTCAGGGGAGCGCGCTTCAGTAAAGCGTAAAACACTGTGCTGCTCAGCCACCTGTTTATAACCCAATGGATCAGGCAGTGAACCATTCCCACCTCGTCCGGAAGGACCAGAAGCGTGACCCACCTGAAACTCCAGCAATTGACTGCCCGGGAACAAATAGCGGCCTTGTAAACGAGCCCCTACCACAGCGACATCACTATTGCCGTTGGGAAAACCATCACTATGGAGGTAATTAGCCGAGGCGGTGTATTCGAGTCGCTCACCGATATAACGGTAACGGGAGCCGGTGATCTGGGTATCTTCACTACCAGCAGTAGCAAACCACTCAATGCGTGCCGACTGTACAGGATCGCGAGTGACTATATTGATCGCCCCGACAAAAGCATTGGATCCGTAACTGGCACTGGCTGGCCCCCTGACCACCTCGATGCGCTCTATATCCTGTACAGTGATCCCCAATCGATCCCAGTCGGTCAATCCAAATTGGGAGGTAAAGGCGGTGCGGCCATCCACCAACACCTGCATACGCCGAGATAAGCCGTCGGTCTGACCGTGGTAAGTAATGGCCGTGTGGTGATCACGCCAGGACAAGCCGACCTGAAACCCGGGCACCAGACGAAACAGGTCCCCAATCTCTGTGAAACCAGAGGCATCAATCAGCTTGCGATCCAGTATGGTAATGGATGCCGGGGTATCGACTACCGTTTGCGGAAGTCTTGTTGCCGACATAACCAGAGGCAAGCCCTGCAGAAAGTCGCTCTCGTTAAGTGACTCGTCCAAACCATCGGCCTGCACAGAGGCACACCAAAATGGTAGAGCAACCCCGACGATTCGAATTACACCATTTGACCTCAGGAACAGCGTATTTTTAATCTTATTATTTGCGCTCATGATGATCGCATCCCTGTGTGAAAATCCACAAAGCCGATAAGTGTACTCCGTCACATTGTGAACGCAATAGACTCGCTGGTCAGGGGTCAGCTTTAACCCAAAAACAGCCAAATTTCTGATACAGTGGCGCCATGTCTTTACTCCCCGAAAAACCTCTGGTCATCTCTCCTTCCCTGGCTGCCACAATTGGCCTGGAGGAGGCCACTTTGTTGCATGTGCTGAGTGATATCGCGCTGTTTCACAGCGTTGAGCAGCGCAATGGTTACGACTGGGTGGAAATCAGTGGTGAACAACTTCAGCAGTTTGTGCCCTTTTGGCAACCTCGGGATATTCAACGCATCAGCCAGAACCTTCGCGATCAGGGGATTATCCTGATCGGGTCAGCCCCATTTGCCAGCAGCAACAGCTTGCGGTTTGCGATCAATCAAGGGCGCCCTGCTCAACGGGCCCCACATTCATCGCCGGCCAGCACACGAAATGCCAACTTTATAGACCACCGTTGGCAACCGGAGGAGGAGTTGTTGCGGCAACTGGCCCAGTACAGCATTCCCAGGGAATTTGCTCTTGAGCAAGTGCCGGAATTTGTGACCTACTGGAGCGAACGGGGCGAACCGCAACGCAGCTGGGGATCGAAATTTATCAAACAGGTTCTTCGACTGTGGCGCGAGCAACAGACCGAGCAGAGCCGCAAAAATCGCGAGCAGGGTATGTTCCCGGAATGGCGCCCTTCACAGGATGCCTTCGAGATTCTCACTCGCCAGGCAGGCATCAGCGCCAACTTTATTGAAGATGCTATTCCCGAATTTGTACTCTACTGGTGCGAACGCGGCGAGCGCTCCTCCACCTGGAATTCACGCTTTATTCTGCATATCAAACGCCAGTGGGCCCGTTACACGGCAGTAATCCAGAACGATGCTGAGCCACGAACGATCCCCGCCGACTGGCGCCCGGACGAAACCGTGTTTGAGGTGCTGGCACTGGCCAATATCGACCGCCAATTTGCCGAGCGCCAGGTCGCCGAGTTTGTTATTTACTGGAAAGATACCGGCCGAGCCGAAAGTTCCTGGAACACCCGCTTCCTGCAAAACGTAAAACGCAACTGGGCGAACCGGATCGCCCTGCCAACCACCGCGAGTCAAACCCATGAAACAGGGAAACGATCTTATTCATCAGGCAGTACAAGAGCTCGAGAACTCATCGACGACCTCAGCGACCGCAGCTGGGCAAGTTGATCGCGACACTCTGATCGATACCATCAATCAGGTGTTCACCCTGTTCCGGTTGAACTATCACAACCAGTACTACAGCGCCTACCCGGATACCGAGCAGCTCAACCAGAATAAGAAATTGTGGCTGGACAGCCTGTCCAAATACGCGCCGGAGCAGATTTTGCGCGCCGCCAAGGTAGCCATTGAAGAGTGCGAATACCTGCCCAATCTGCACCGCATGAACGAACTGTGCCGCGCACAAGGACCGGGCAAAGGGTTGCCCAGTGCTCGCGACGCCTATCAGGAGGCCTGCAACGCACCTTCACCTAAAGCTGCCTATGCATGGTCCCATCCGGCGGTTTACCACGCCGCCCTCGACAGCGGCTGGTATCTGCTCGCCAATGAAATTGAGAGTAAGGCCTTTCCGGTGTTTGAAAAGAAATACCGCGAGGTCTGCAATCGCGTGCTGGCTGGTGAAGAACTGATCGTTGAACCGCCCGCACTGCTTGAAGAAAAACCCAGCACACCATTGCCAAAATCGGAAAGCAAGAAGAAATTGGCGGACATCAAAAAGCTGTTGGATTAAAAAACAAGCTTAATTAAAAAGGCGAGCCATATGGCTCGCCTTTTTAGATTAAAGAGAAAACTCAGGAATCGTCTTTCTCTTTTTGTTTATCCTTGCTTTTCTCTTTGGCTTTTTCCTTGTCTTTTACTTTGCTCTTGGCAGACTCGTCAGGATCACTGCCCCACTCCCAGAACTTCCACCATTTACGGCTGTGTTCCTCTCGCTTGGCCTGACCTGTTTCCGACCCTTTATCGAGCTCTTTGCGCTCCTGCTCGGATTTTTTCTCCTGCTGCTTGGCCATTCCGCCGCCATGATCGTCGTCAGAGTCCATCTCTTCACGATCGGGCTTCATCTCGTCGCCTTTTTTCTCACCTTTTTCCCGCTCGGGTTTAGGCGGCTTTTTATCCGGATGTTCACGCTGTTCCATTTTTGCGGGCTTCTCCGGTTTGGCTTTGCCCGGTTTTTCACCTCGATCAGCCAAAGCTGGAAGCATCAACGCGACCGACACCAGCAATACCAATAATTTAAAAATCGATCTCATCATAATCTCCAATAATCAGGACTCACTGTTTTGATGATAGAGATGCACATCCCGCTGCGGGAACGGAATGGAAACACCTTCGGCATCGAAACGTTTTTTCACCGCTTCGGTGACATCAAAGAACACGTTCCAGTAATCCTCTTTCTTGACCCAGGGGCGCACAACAAAGTTGACACTGCTGTCGGCCAGGGCGCTTACTGCAATTTTCACTTCCGGATCTTTCAGAATGCGTTCATCACCATCGACAATGCTGCGCAGAATGCCGCTGGCCTTGTCGATATCATCCTGGTAGCTGATGCCAAACACCATATCCACACGACGGGTGTCGTGAGCGGAATAATTGGTAATAGTGCCACCCATGGCCTGGGAGTTGGGTACGATTACCTGCTTATTATCCGGTGTCGCAAGCTCGGTGGTAAACACCTGAATCTTTTTCACCGTACCGGAAGTGCCTGCCAGTTCGACAAAGTCACCGATTCGGAACGGTTTGAAAATAAGGATCAACACTCCGGATGCAAAGTTGGACAGTGAACCCTGTAATGCCAAGCCCACTGCCAGGCCTGCAGCACCCAGAATGGCAACAAAGGAGGTGGTAGCAACACCGACTTCAGACAATGCCGCAACCACTACAAAAGCCACCAGGCCGTAGTAGATAAGGCTGCTGACAAAGCTGGTTACTGCCGGATCGACCTGTTTCCTGGTCATCACAGTGTTTAACAGACTTCGTACTCGCCTTGAAACCCAGATACCTATAACCAGGATAGCAATTGCATAGAGAACACCCGGCAATGCCTCCTGAACCTGATTCATTAATTCACTCAAAAAACCTTCCATTGTTACTCCTTATTTTTCATTCGTGCTTAGAGATACCGACTAAGTATAGTCACAAGAGACGACCATCAAATACTGTATGTTGCATCTTCAGCATCTTTTTAGCGGCATAAAAAACCCCACAATAGTGGGGCTTTTTACAAGGTGGCGAGATGGTGTCAGTCAACAACTTCCACCGCATCGACTTTCTGGAAGCCCCGCGGCAGTTTATGGCCGCGTCTGCCACGCTCTCCGATATAGTGCTCCAGGTCGCTGCGTTTCAAACCAATATGGCGCTTACCGGAGTAAACCTTGACCTGCTGGCCTTCACCGAGAGTTACCGCTGCCACCATAAACTCCTCACGGCTCTGCACACGGGCGCCGGGAATGCTGAGGATCTTGTTGCCCTTACCGCGTGCCAGCTCCGGAAGTTCACTGACCGGGAATGCCAGCATGCGACCTTCATTGCTGATCGCCACCAGCATATCGGTTTCCGGATTGGCAATAGTCAGCGGCGCCATCACACGTCCACCTTTCGGCACACTCAGCGATGCCTTACCGGCTTTGTTCTTGCTGTACAGATCACCCAGTCGACCGATAAATCCATAGCCAGCATCGGTGCACATCAGTATCGGCTGTTTGTCATCGCCCATCAGCACGCCTTCAAAGGTAGCCCCGGACGGCGCATTGAGCCGGCCGGTTACCGGCTCACCCTGGCCTCGCGCCGATGGTAAGGTGTGGGCAGCCAGAGAGTAACTGCGTCCGGTGGAATCCAGCAGGATTACATTCTGGTTGCTGCGCCCCTTGGCAGCGAGTGCAAAACCGTCGCCGGCTTTATAGCTTAGTGCTGTCGGGTCGATATCGTGACCTTTGGCAGCGCGAATCCAGCCTTTTTGCGACAGCACTACGGTAATTGGGTCTGAGCTCAACAGATCAGTTTCCGAGAATGCTTTAGCCTCACTGCGTTCCACCAGCGGCGAGCGGCGCTCGTCGCCAAACTCTTCAGCGGCGGCCAACAGTTCTTTCTTCACCAGGGTTTTCAGTCGCGCAGCGGAGCCGAGAATCAGTTCCAGCTTTTCTTTTTCCTGCTGCAGCTCGTCCTGCTCGGCGCGAATTTTCATCTCTTCCAGGCGTGCCAACTGGCGCAACTTGGTGTCGAGAATGTAATCGGCCTGCACGTCGGTGAGCTTGAATCGCGCCATCAACACCGCTTTGGGTTCGTCCTCGGTGCGAATGATATGAATCACTTCATCGATATTGAGGAACGCTACCAGCAAACCTTCCAACAGGTGGAGGCGCTTGTTGACCTTGTCCAGGCGGTATTCAAGACGACGGCGAGTAGTCTCGGTGCGAAACTCCAACCACTCGCCAAGAATGCGGTTGAGCGGTTTCACGCCCGGCTTGCCGTCGATACCGATCATGTTGAGGTTGATACGGTAGTTTCTCTCCAGATCGGTAGAGGCAAACAGGTGATTCATCAGCTGTTCGAGGTCGATGCGGTTGGAACGCGGAACAATTACCAGTCGCGTGGGGTTTTCGTGATCCGACTCGTCGCGCAGATCTGCCACCATCGGCAATTTTTTCGCCTGCATCTGGGCGGCAATCTGCTCAAGCACCTTGGAGCCAGAAGCCTGGTATGGCAGCGCAGTAACGACAATGTCGCCATCTTCCTTGTGCCACACCGCGCGCATTTTCAGCGAGCCACGGCCACTCTCGTAGACTTTTTGAATCTCATCGCGCGGAGTAATGATTTCCGCATTGGTAGGAAAGTCCGGAGCCTGAATAAACTCACACAGTTCCGCCACCGACGCCTTGGGGTTTTCCAGCAAGTGAACCGTAGCTGTGACCACTTCATTGAGATTGTGGGGCGGAATATCGGTGGCCATACCCACCGCAATACCGGTGGTGCCGTTGAGCAGTACATTGGGCACTCGCGCCGGCAACACTTCCGGCTCGTCCATGGTACCGTCGAAGTTGGGTACCCAATTCACCGTACCCTGACCCAGTTCCGAGAGCAACGCCTCGGCATACTTGGTCAGCTTCGACTCGGTGTAACGCATCGCCGCAAACGACTTTGGATCGTCCGGCGAACCCCAGTTACCCTGGCCATCCACAAGCGGGTAACGGTAACTGAAAGGCTGTGCCATCAGCACCATCGCCTCGTAGGCGGCGCTGTCACCGTGCGGGTGGAATTTACCAATCACGTCACCGACGGTACGGGCAGATTTTTTGTACTTGGCCGTGGCCTTCAGGCCCAATTCACTCATCGCGTAAACGATTCGACGCTGCACCGGCTTGAGGCCATCGCCAATATGCGGCAGTGCGCGGTCGAGAATAACGTACATGGAGTAATCGAGATAAGCCTTCTCGGCAAAGCTGCTGAGCCGGGCCTTCTCAATACCATCCGGGTCAATATTTATAATATCTGTCATTTATTGTCGCCAACTTTAATGCTGTCTGTATCAGTGTTGCCTATTTGTCTTGCTTAACAAGCAGGCTCTGTCAGTGCTTTTTGCTTCCCTGAAAATAGAGTGACACGGGAATATACCCTTGCTTATCTTTAAAGACTGCCTCGGGCACATCCAGGGTTAATCTATGCTGGCCAGCCTTAACCTCACCTAGCTTAATAATACGAATTTTGATCCGATCGCCGGGACACCAATTACTGAACGACTGCCAGTTTTTTGGTGTCTTCATATACCGGCCGTAAATGCCGTTACCCTGTGTATTGAACTGGCGAAACGGTTCGCAGCTTTTCCGCCCCGGTGTGTATTCGTGAACCAGGGAGCCATCGAAGTAGACCAAATGTTGACGGCGATTATATTCTTCGCCACCGCTATTGGCGCCGTGATTGGAGGTAATCAGCACCAACTGGGCATTGTGAGTATCCACTGGCACCTTTATTTCAAAGGTTTTCTTACTCACTCCAAGTTGGTCACTGGCACCTTGTTTGTAGTTGTTCAGGTGTTGCTGAAAACTCAATGGCAAAAAGACATCAAAGTTATTTGCTGCTTCACCACTATCGGTAGTCAACGACATCCATCCCTGAAACGTATCCATACGTCCTTTGCAACCGGCTACCTCTTTGCGACCTGCCCCAGTACTGCCAAACACCTGGAACTCAACCCAGAAATCATTGTTTGCCAGCAGGGAGACATCTTTCAGGATGGGCACAATATGATCGATATTAAATCGGTAAGGCACCTTATCTGGCTGCTTGTTCTTATTCATAAAGGGCGTGATAAAGCGTCCTAATTCTATGCGCTCCACTTTATCCGGATCGTAGCGGTCCGCACCTTTGGGCACCATCGCCAGATGCACGCTCCCAATGCGATCATAGTTGTCACAAAGTGCGCCGATTGTTACTTCTAGAGTCAATGAATCGCGCAGCAGTGCGAGCTTATCGGCACCTAGCCGAGTACTGTAGAGTGTGCTTTTCAACCGTATTAACCCTTCCGGGACCGGCTCGGCAATCGACTTGGCATAACCGTCGTAAAAAACCACGCCATTATAGAGCTCAATTGACGTGGACTTTTTTCCCTCTTCGGCCTGAGTCGTAGAAACCCCAACCACAACGGCAAATAGTAAAGCTGTAATCAAGCGCATAACTTCCCCCTCATAAAACGTAAATAATGCGAAAGTAATCTTTATTGGTTTGTTTTTTTCACTGCCGCCATGGTCAGGCGGGATATGCAGGTCAGGCGTCCACGTTCATCTTCGATTCGAATGTCCCATACCTGTGATGTTCTGCCCCTGTAAGCGAGGCGTGCGGTGCCAGTCACCACGCCACTGCGCACTCCGCGCACGTGGTTGGCGTTTATCTCCTGACCGACGCAGTAAAGCTTGCTGCTGTCCACCACCAAATTTGCTCCCAAGGAGCCCAGGGTTTCAGCCAGCACTACATTGCTACCACCATGCACCAGCCCTTCCGGTTGAAAGGTGCGGTGATCTGCCGGCATGGTGCCGCGAATAAAATCGTCTCCCACCTCGGTTATCTGTATGCCCAACTGCTCACAGGCGGTGCCTGTTATTCGCTGATTGAGACGTTTTAGATCGACTGCCTGTGGGTTAAACCAGATGTTGTTTGCTGAAACCACCATTTACACCTCCGCCAGGTCGCCTTTGGATTCCAGCCAGCTCTTGCGGTCTGAAGCGCGCTTTTTGGCCAGCAGCATATCCATAATCTGGTTGGTGTCGTCGCCGGGTTCGATGGTGAGTTGCACCAGTCGGCGGGTATCCGGGTCCATGGTGGTTTCACGCAACTGCAACGGGTTCATTTCACCCAGGCCTTTAAAGCGCTGCACGTTGACTTTACCGCGCTTGCCCTCGGCCTGAATGCGATCCAGTACGCCCTGTTTTTCATACTCGTCGAGGGCGTAGTAAACATCCTTGCCGAGGTCGATGCGATACAGCGGCGGCATTGCTACATACACATGCCCTTCCTGCACCAGCTTGCGAAAGTGACGCACAAACAGCGCGCAGATCAGGGTGGCGATGTGGGCACCGTCGGAGTCGGCATCGGCAAGAATACAGACTTTGTCATAGCGCAGCCCGCTGAGGTCGTCGCTGGCAGGATCAATACCCAACGCCACCGCAATATCGTGAACTTCCTGTGAGGCAAGGATCTCCTGGGAGTCGACTTCCCAGGTATTGAGGATCTTTCCTCGCAGCGGCAGGATGGCCTGGTTTTCGCGATTGCGGGCCTGTTTGGCGGATCCACCCGCCGAGTCCCCTTCCACCAGAAACAGTTCGCTGCGACTGGGGTCATCACCAGAACAATCCGCTAGTTTGCCCGGCAGCGCCGGCCCCTGGGTGACTTTTTTACGGGCCACTTTCTTGCTGGCACGCATCCGTTTCTGGGCGTTGCTGATACACAGATCGGCCAGCTTCTCTGCATCTTCGGTGTGCTGGTTCAGCCACAGGCTAAAGGCGTCTTTCACCACCCCTGAGACAAACGCCGCTGCTTCGCGGGAAGAGAGTCGCTCTTTGGTCTGCCCGGAAAACTGCGGGTCGGCCAGCTTGGATGAGAGCACGTAACAGCACTTGTCCCAGATATCATCCGGTGTCAATTTGACGCCACGGGGCAGCAGATTACGGAATTCACAGAACTCCCGCATTGCTTCCAGCAGTCCCGTGCGCAAACCGTTGACGTGCGTACCGCCCTGGGCGGTAGGAATCAGGTTAACGTAGCTCTCCTGGGTCAGCTCACCGCCTTCAGGCAGCCACTGCACCGCCCAGTCCACTGCTTCGGTTTGGGCCGAAAAGGTGCCCAGGAACGGCTCGGCTGGCAGTACTTCCCAACCTTGGGTGGCGCTGGTCAGGTAGTCATTCAGACCATCTTCGTAGCACCACTCTTCCAATTCTCCACTGGCTTCGTCTTTAAAAGTGACCTGCAAGCCGGCGCACAATACCGCTTTGGCGCGAAGCACATGCTTGAGGCGCGGAATCGAGAACTTTATCGAATCGAAATATTTCGGGTCGGCCTGAAAGCGCACTGAGGTGCCGGTATTGCGCTTGCCGCAGCTGTCGATCACTTTCAGGTCTGAGTACTTTTCGCCATTGGCAAAAGCGATCTGGTGGACCTGGCCGTCGCGGCGAATGGTCACTTCCAGTTTTAACGACAGTGCGTTTACTACCGACACCCCCACTCCGTGCAAACCGCCGGAGAACTGGTAGTTCTTATTGGAGAATTTACCGCCGGCATGAAGGGTGGAGAGAATTACCTCAACACCGGGCTTACCCTGTTCCGGGTGAATATCCACCGGCATACCGCGACCGTCGTCGGTCACTGACAGCGAACCGTCTTTGTGGAGGACGACCTCCACTTTTTTTGCGTGTCCAGCCAGGGCTTCATCGACTGAGTTGTCGATTACTTCCTGAGCCAGGTGATTGGGACGGGCAGTATCGGTGTACATGCCCGGGCGTTTTTTTACCGGATCAAGGCCGGTAAGGACTTCAATATCTTCAGCGGTATATTTGGTCATTCAGTAATACTTCGTAAGTTTATTGTGTAGCTATCCGAATATAATTTACTTCTTTTCATATGGTCGCACGTCTGGCGACGCACGTCGCACGCTTGCATGGCAGAGTTGCGATTCATTTATAAATTCTTTCTTGGTTATTTCCCGTTGCTTTAAAAAACTTTGTCACATTATGTCCGATGTGGTGCTTTTAGCGTGCGACATCTGACGTGCGTCGTGCGACCTCCTGCTACAAGGTTACCAAGCCAGGCTTAATTATTTCCCCCGAATAGGAACGCATAAATTTCCGGCAAAAATCGCTGGTAGTTCTGAAAGCTGTGATCCCCGCCTTGCTCGACGGTCATTTTGCCATCGCGGTATTTTTGTTCTGCGAGTCGATAATCCAACACTTCGTCCCCTGTCTGCAACAGGGTCCAGTAATTTTCTGGTGTCAGAAGTTGCTCCACCTCCAGTGCACGGTACTGTTCAATATGGTGAAGCTCCATAATCCATGACTCACCGGTATGGTAGTTAATGTTCTCTCCGAGGTAACGTTGCAGGCCGAGATATGGCTTTACCGCTGGATTTATCAGCACAGCGCGCAGACCATATTTTTCCGACAGATAAGTGGCGTAGTAACCACCCATTGAACTACCAGCCAGAGCTACCGGCTGCTTGCTTGCGTCAATATGGGCCTCAATTCGCGCCTCCAGATCGGCAATTGCCTCTTCCGGTATATTGCTCAATTGTGGACAGACAAAGGGGATATCCGGATGGTTTTCCGCCAGCCAGTTTTGAGTCTGAACTGCTTTATGTGATTGTGGAGAGCTGTTTAAGCCATGCAGATAGAGAAGCATATTGCTGCCAGTTGCCTGATAAGGCACCGATTATAGACGGCTGGCAGGGCGGGCTGTAACCCTTAATACCCGATACAGTGACGATCAAGCCCCTGATTGGCGGTCTCCAGCATCACGACACCTGTATCAATGCGACCATCTTCATAGAGATCAATCCAGCGATAGCCAGGGCCGCCGGCACCAATGGCAAACTCTTTACTGTTGGCAGCAAACTGAAAACAGGTTGAAGGGGCTGTGTAGATATCAATACCGTGGGATTTACCGACAAACTCCTGATGGACATGGCCAGTAAATATCGCGCGAACATTGCCACAATCCGCCAGGCGTTTGAGCATGTCTTCGCCATTTTCAATCTGCTGGGCATCTATCCACTCGCTGTTGACCGAGATGGGCGGGTGATGAACGAATACTGCAACCGGACCTTCGTGTTTCAAAGCTGCGGTGCAGGCAGCCAGCAACTCCTCTTCACTGATTCTGCCACCGACCTTGTTGACCTGTTTACTGTTGAGCATCAGTAACAGCCAGTTGCCAAAGCGCAGCTCTAACTGAAACGGAACCGACAGGGTTCGCTCCATCACTGAGGGTTCGTCGTGATTGCCTGGCAACCAGTGATACGGGCAAGGCAAGGCCGCCATTTGATCATCAAACGCTTGATAGGATTTTGCCTCACCGTGACCGGCAATATCCCCTGACGCAATAACACCTTGTGGCGCCAGGTCACTCTCGGCAACCTTTGCCACAATTGCTGCAAGGCTCTCCAACGTGCGAATACCAGCCAGACGGTAGCCCGGCTCAGTACCCAGGTGGGGGTCCGTAATCTGTATCAGACGCAAACCCTGTTTATTTCTGGATGCTCCGATTAATGCCATTGAGATTGCCTCACCCACTATGCCTTTTAAAAACCGTTAAATTGACGTCGGTTCATAGTTGAGGTCGTACCCGTGCGCCAGACTGTGTGCCAGGAGCTCAGCGAGAAAATGTCCCCACTGGGCTTTTTCATCCTGCTGGTGCATCTCATCATTCGGGTAGTCGTTTCTGGGGAAGGGACTGCGTTGTCCCTCGCAGAAAACCACCTCGGCCACCCTGGCATCATGGTATAGACGGACTGTCATTACCGGCAGTGTCAACCAACTGATACCATCTGCCTTACTCTGTTTCAACGTCATCAAGGTGGTGTAGGGTGTCCGCTCCAACACGGTTGCCGTCATCTTGCGCGCCGGTCGTCCCGGCAGGGCAAAAGTGCGCGAGGAAGCCAACTGGTAGTCTGGAAACAGCTTGATCAGACGCAAGTAGTTGGCATCGCAGTCAGCCATGTACCGCCTTAAGTCCACCTTGTATCGAAATTTGCTGATAACCGCCACTGGCTCCTACCGATTCTGTTAACCAGTTGCCATTGTTGGTGATTTTTCGACCAACCCTGACAGATTGAGCTGCAACCACTGTAGGCAAATTGTGGTAGCTGCGTCTTTGCAGCGACCGGCCTGCAGGGCCTCGAAAGCCTCATCCACGCTGAGAATATGCACCAGAATATCTTCTCCTTCGACATCCAGTCCATGTATACCTCCGACCTTATCATCCAGATCGGAAAACGCCAAAAACAGATGCAGCTTTTCACTGCTACCACCTGGACTGGAGAGGTACTCCATAATGGGCTGCAATTCTCCGCAATCAATGCCGGCTTCCTCCAACAGCTCCCTGCGCGCCACTTGCTCCGGAGACTCGGCTTTATCGACCATACCGGCCACGACTTCCAATAACCAGGGGCCGGATGGCTCTTGCAGCGCACCCACTCTGAACTGCTCCACCAACGCCACCCGTTGACGACACGGATCAAATGCCAGCACCGCAACCGAGCTGCCGCGTTTGAACAGCTCCCGATCAATGGGCTCGCTCCAGCCACCGGCAAACAACCGGTGACGCAGGCGATATTTGACCATATGGTAAAACCCCCGAAACAGGGTTGTTTCTTCCATCACCTGCAGGTCTTGTGCGCCCAAACGAGGCTTGCGCCAACTCATTGTTAACCCCTTGATAACATGCGTTACTTCACTCTACCCCGCCATTATAGTTACGTCTACCAGCGCTCTTTTTCACAACATGCGTTGAATTGCAGTAGAGAGCCGTCAAATCTATGTGCTTGCAGGCTTTTTAACGCCGCCGTGGCAACGCAGATAGTTTTTCAACAACCTGCTAGACTGCCTCCATCCCAAGATGGAACAAACCCAATAAAGGACGAGTGATGAAAACTTCTTTGAGCGTTTTGGCCTCATCTGTTCTGCTGGCACTTGGCAGCACGGCTCAAGCCGAATCCCTGGCTGAAATCTATGAGCTGGCTCTGCAAAATGATCCAACTTTCCAAGCCGCACAGGCCACATACAGAATCGGCCAGGAAGCGATTGTTTCTCCCCGCAAGAACTTATTACCGGGAATTGCCGAAACTGCTACCGCTGGCTACTCCTTGGGCGCCGGTAAAAGCCGATCTCGCCTTGATGGAGGGGACCTTGAAAAGAGCCGTACAGCAGAAGGGCGTAAAACTTTCAATGTCAGCGGCCTGAGCTATAGATTCAATGTTCGAAACTGGTTTGACTTTCAGGCTGCAGGACACGATGTTGAACGCGCAGAAGCACAATTCGCTCTTGATCAGCAAAACCTGATTACCCGTGTTGTGCAATCCTATCTGGATGTATTGCGCGCCAAGGAAGCATTGGATATCGCCCGTTCAAATGAGCGCGAGTCCGAGCGACGCCTGCAAAATGCCAAGGAGCGCTTTGCTGTAGGCCTGGTATCCATTACCGACGTGCACCAGGCTCAAGCCACATACGACAACGCCGTCGTTGCCGTTCTGCAAGCCGAAGGCGAATACGGCATCCGTTTTGAAGCCCTGGAAATTCTGACAGGCCAGCGTCACTATGAAGTATCCCCCCTGAAAGATGATTTCCCCATTGAAACTCCGGAACCCGCTGATCGCGAGGAGTGGGTCGACTTTGCCTTGGAAAACAATAACAACCTGAAAGTCGCAAAGCTGACCAAAGAATCTTCCGTCGCTTCGGCTGAAGGTACCAAACTGAATTACACGCCTACTGTGTCTGTTAACGTTGGCGGCTACAACTACACTGACACTCCCGGCACAACTGTCGATTTTGGTGCCGGCCCACAACCAATTCCGGCACGAGAAAGCGCCTCCTATCGCGACGCCAATGTCAGCATTTCGGTGCCTATTTTCACTTGGGGGTTGAACGCTTCCCAGCGTCGTGTTGCCGCCCAACAGCAAGTGCAGGCTCAGGAGAATTATGTGAACGCACGGCGCACTATCGTCCAGGGTACCCGCTCGGCATTCCTGACTGCCAAAACCAATGCTGCGCGTGTTAAAGCCCTGCAATCTGCAGTTACCTCGGCTCAGAGTGCCTATGAGGCAACCCAGGCTGGCTATGAAGTGGGCACCCAGAACATTCTTGATGTGCTGTCCGAACAGAACCGTCTTTTCCAGGCACAGCAGAACTACACTAACGCCCGTTATGACTACATCAACAGCCTGCTGGGGTTGAAACTGGAAGCTGGCCAGCTGAGTCCGGAAGATATTTACACGCTGAATGACTGGCTGGACGAGCAAGCCAATATTCGCAAAGAGTAATTGCTCGAAACGAAAACAAAAAAGCCTGCGGCAACACCGCAGGCTTTTTTGTCTCTGGCTAAGAAGTGGCGTTAATTCACCGTCTCGTCGATAACCGTCAGCAGGCGATTCAGGGCTCCGCGATTCTGTTCAGCCACCGCTTTGGCGGCCAGCCCCATTTGCTGACAGCGCGAAGGATCACTCAACAAAACCTCCAGCTTTTCCGCCAGCTGATCACTGTTTTCGCAGACCTGCATTCCATCAGCCGCCAACAGCAACCGTGAGGCTTCGGCAAAGTTAAACAGATGGGGCCCAGACAACACCGGCACCGACCAGGCTGCTGGCTCGATCAGATTGTGCCCTCCCACCGGCACCAGACTGCCACCCATAAATACGATGTCACTGGCGCCACAAAACGCCAACAACTCGCCCATGGTGTCACCCAATAGAATCTGGTCGCTTACTCGTGGCGCAGCACCTTCACTTCGACGCACCAAAGTGAAGCCTCTATCACCACAAAGCTGGGCGACTTCGTTAAAGCGCTCCGGATGACGCGGCACCAGTACCAGCAGAAGGTTTGGGTGCTTCAAAAGCACTTGCCTGAACGCCGCAAGAATTTGCTCGTCTTCCCCCTTGTGTGTACTGGCCACAAGCCATACTGGCCGCTCACTGTCAGCGCGCCATTGCGTTTTTAACGACTCGGCCTTCTCGATTAACTCCGTCCCCAAGTCCAGATCAAATTTGATATTACCGGTGACGGACAATTTTTCCGTCGGCAACCCCAGCTCGACAAAGCGGTTGCCATCATCCTGATGTTGAGCGGCAATTTTCGAAACATTACCAAGCAGCGATGCTGTTAATCCGGCAACATGCTGGTAGCCCTGCGCGGACTTTTCCGACAGTCGTGCGTTGGCCACTATCACCGGAATATTGCGCCGTGCACAACCGGCGATCAGATTGGGCCATAACTCGGTTTCCATGATCACCAGCAGATTCGGTTTAACCCGTCGCAAAAACCGCGCTACCACATCCGGTAGATCATATGGCGCATAGACGTGATAAACACTGTCGCCAAAACTGGCTTTCACCCGCTCGGAGCCGGTGGGTGTCATGGTGGTAACCACCAAGTGCGCATTCGGGTAACGCTGCTGCAGCTGCTTGATCAGTGGAACCGCCGCCAGCGTTTCACCCACTGACACGGAATGAACCCAAATGACTTTTTCCGCTTTCAGTGACGGCACAAATCCAAATCGTTCCTTCCAGCGGCGGCGATAGGCAGGTGCCTTTCTGGAACGGATTAACAGTCGCAGTAACACCAGCGGTGTCACCAGATAGAACAGCAATGTATAGAGCGTGCGGGCCAAACGAGACTCCCGTTTTTTTACTTGTGAATACCGAATAAACAGCGGCGAAAGCGGGATTATCCCCGCAAAGGCTTTATACTACCAAGCTTTGTTGTCAGCACCGGAATATGCAGGGGTTTTAATGGATCAGGAAAGTGTACACGCCGACATCGCCATTATCGGTGGCGGTATTGCCGGGCTATGGCTGCTGAACCGACTCTGCAAAGAAGGCTACAACGCGGTGCTGTTTGAAGAGCGGGCACTTGGCAGCTTTCAGACTGTAGCCAGCCAGGGCATGATCCACGGTGGCATCAAGTACACTCTGGGTGGTGCACTGTCCGGTGCGTCCGAAGCCATTGCCGATATGCCAGAGCATTGGCGTCGCTGCCTGCAAGGCGAAGGGGATGTGGATCTGAGTAGTGCCCAGACCCTCAGCGATCATTTCTATATGTTCTCCAGCGCCAGTGCCACCTCGAAAATGACCACCTTCCTGGCCAGTAAAGCAACCCGTGGACGGGTCGAAAAAGTTAAAGCCAAAGATCGACCGGGGCTGTTCCAAAACGACCGTTTTAACGGCTCTCTGTACAAGCTGGTGGATATGGTTCTGGACGTGCCGAGCGTGGTGCAGGCTCTGGCCAATAATTGTCGTGGGCGCCTGTTTCAGGTGGACTGGTCTACTGACCGCTTGAATAAAAACAGTGACGGTACAGTGTCGCTGCAGTTTGGCAACGGTACGCAATTGCATTGCAAGCGCGTTATTCTCAGCGCCGGCCAAGGCAATGAAGCGCTGCTGCAAACACTGAAGGTGGACTCACCAAGAATGCAGCGCCGTCCGCTGCAGCAGGTGATGGTCAAGCACAACTACCCGCACCGTTTTTATGGCCACTGCCTCGGTGCAGAGAAAACCCCGCGCCTCACCATTTCCAGTCACCCCTGCGCCGACGGAAGCCAGGTCTGGTATCTGGGCGGTTCGCTGGCCGAGCGCAGTGTCGGCAAACCCGCTGACAAAGTCATTGACGACGCCAAGCGAGAGTTGGCCGATTTGCTGCCTTGGGTAGATCTCGGCGAAGACGCTCGCTGGGCCACCCTCAATATCGACCGCGCTGAACCACTGCAACGCAACTTTGCCCGCCCGGACAAAGCCTATGTTGCCGCAGCCAAGGGCTGCGACAATGTACTGGTGGCCTGGCCCACCAAGCTAACCCTGTCCCCCAACCTCGCCACCGAAACTCTGGCGCTGCTGGCCGAGAGCGGTGTAACACCAACCTCCGGCGCAGAGATTCCAGCACTGGATTTTCTGCCAGTGCCGCCGGTTTCCGAAACACCCTGGGAGCATGCTTTTGACTGAACAACTGCAACAGCGGCCGTTTGGCAGCACCGGAATTAATGTCAGTGTTGTGGGCCTCGGCACCGTCAAACTAGGCCGTGATCAGGGTGTTAAATATCCGCAGGGATTCAAGATTCCCGATGATCGCGACGCCTTGAATCTGATTGCCCTGGCCAAAGACCTCGGCATCAACCTGATCGATACTGCGCCGGCCTATGGCAACAGCGAAGAAAGACTCGGCAAGCTTCTCACCGGCCAGCGTCAGGACTGGGTGATCTGCAGCAAAGTGGGCGAAGAATTTGAGAACGGTCAGTCCCGTTTTGATTTCTCCACCAGACACACCCGCTTCAGCATTGAGCGTAGTCTGCAGCGCCTGCACACCGATTACATCGACATGGTGCTGGTGCACTCCGACGGCAACGACGAACGTATTATTCAGCAGGAAGGTGTTCTGGAAACTCTGGCTGAGTTAAAACAGCAAGGGAAAATTCGCGCCTTTGGCATGTCCACCAAAACTGTTGCCGGCGGCCTGCTGGCTGCGAAACAGTCCGACGGGGTGATGGTTACTTATAACCTCAACCAGCGCGAAGAAGTACCAGTCATTGATTACTGCCTGGCCCACAACAAGGGCGTACTGATCAAGAAAGCCCTGGCCAGTGGCCACGCCTGTCTGGACAGCGGAGAAGACCCGGTGCAGGCCAGCTTTGATCTGGTACTGGGTCATCAAGGGGTGAGCAGTGCCATTGTCGGTACGATCAACCCTAAACACCTGCGCGACAATGTGCTCTGCGCCATCCAATCGGCTCGCTGATTTGACATGACTGACAAACCCATCAAATTGCATTGGTCCAGTTCCAAACCCAATTTTGGCGACTGTCTCTCACCACTACTGGTTGAGCGCTTGTCTGGCCGAACAGTCAAGCTTGCCTCACCCCGCTCTTGCGACCTGGTGGCACTGGGCAGCCTGTTGCACCGCTTTAAACACAACTGGTGGAATAAGAGAGTGCATGTCTGGGGTACCGGCTTTATCGAAGCAGGTGACCAGGTTGCGCATCGCCATTATTACCATGCACTGCGCGGCGAGCTGAGCCAGAATCGCATCAATGGGCTGGAAGATTGTGTTCTGGGTGATCCCGGTCTGCTCAGCTTTATGCTGCTGGATAAAATGCCATCCAAACAGTGGAAACTGGGATTAATCACCCATTACGAAGATGCCAACAGCCCGCTGGTTAAAGAATTAATTGAGCGCCATCCACACATTAAACGCATTGATATTATGGCACCGGTACAGCAGGTGCTGAATGACATTGCCCGCTGTGAAGTGATCCTCTCCTCAGCGATGCACGGTTTGATTGCCGCTGATTCACTGGGTGTTCCCAATGCATGGATTGAGCTGTCCAATCGGGTTCGTGGTGCCGGCTATAAATTTGCGGACTACTACAGCGCTTTTGGGTTGGAAGGCGTCTCTCCCCTAACCCTCTCAGATGAGCTGGTCAGCTCAGGGCTGGACACCATCGCCAGCGAATACCAACGTCCCAATATCGATTTGGTGAAGCAGAAAATCGCCGATGCGTTCCCGTTTAAGAAAACAGAAATTTAAGGGCCGAAAAAACCTCATTAAAAAAGCCACTGCACTTTTCAATACAGCGGCTTTTTTGCGTTGGACTAGTATCTACAGGCCCTAGCTACTTTTTACTGCCTTGTATTTTTTCCACAATTGCTGTGGTCGAGCAGTTATCGTAGAAATTCAGGGAGCGAACTTCGCCGCCATAGCTCTCGACAATTTCCCAGCCAACCACCTGCTCTTTACTGTAGTCGCCGCCTTTAACCAGAATATCCGGCTTCAGCTCCTTAAGCAGGTTCTCCGGGGTGTCCTCCTCAAAAAAGACAACCCAGTCCACCGCTTCAAGACCTGCCAGAACTGCCATACGGCGATCCACCGGATTGACCGGACGACCTTCACCTTTGAGGCGAGTCACTGAAGCATCGCTGTTGATCGCTACTACCAGTCGATCACCCAGGGTGCGGGCCTGTTCCAGGTAACCCACATGACCTGCGTGAATGATGTCAAAGCAGCCGTTAGTGAATACCACTTTTTCGCCGTGGGCACGGGCGTCTTCCAGGGCAATTTTCAGCTGCTCTACTGTCATTACCCCGCGGCCAACACCTTGTACCTGATTGACAACACGACGCAGCTCCGGCGCACTGATGGTGGCCGTTCCCAGTTTGCCTACCACCACACTGGCGGCAAGATTGGCCAGCGCCACCGATTGAGGCAATGCCTCACCGGACGCCAATGAAGCGGCCAGGGTGGCAATTACTGTGTCACCAGCACCGGTGACATCGTAAACTTCCCGCGCTTTTGCCGGCAAATGCAGTTCTGGCTGATTCGGTTGCAGCAGTGTCATCCCCTGCTCGCCGCGGGTAATCAACAAACCACCCAGCTCCAGGGTCGCCATCAACTGCAGGCCTTTTTCCACCAACTCCTGTTCGCTGTAACAGCGGCCAACCACAGTTTCAAATTCGTGAAGATTGGGCGTAATCAAGGTCGCGCCGCGATAGCGGCTGAAATCCGAGCCTTTCGGGTCAACCAGAACCGGCACATTAGCGTCGCGAGCCAGTTTGATCAGTTGCTGGGTATTATTGAGCGTGCCCTTGGCGTAATCAGACAGCACTACCGCGCCCATATGCGGCAGCAGCTTGGCCAGTTTATCGGCAAACTGGGTGGAGTCTTCCGGCTCAAAGCCTTCTTCAAAGTCCATCCGCAGCAACTGTTGCTGGCGACTGATTACACGCAACTTGGTAATGGTCGGCTTGTTTTCACTGACCTGAAAATCGCAGTGAATGCCTGCCGCCTGTAAACGGCTGCTCAACGTATGGGCAGCTTCGTCTTGCCCCACTGCAGCCATTACCGAAGCACCAGAACCAAGCGAGGCAATATTGAGCGCCACGTTGCCTGCACCACCAACTCGATCTTCCTGGTTTTCCACCTTCACCACCGGAACCGGTGCTTCCGGAGAAACCCGTGATGTCGGGCCATGCCAATAGCGATCCAGCATGACATCGCCGATAACCAAAACCTGTCCATTCTGGAAGCTGGGGAAATTCAGTTTCATAAAGCCATCCACCTTTTTACTGGCGGGCATTATAACCGTGCAATGGCTCATTGTCCGCGCAACCTTCTACTCGCAAGAAAGAACAGACTGTTCTTTGCAACCGCGCCTGACTACAATGGCGCTTTTGTTGGCTAGACTCTTCCGACCAATGACTGATAGCACCCGTCCAAGCATTTTGATCATGATGCCCACCAAGCATATTGGTGACCTGCTGATCAGCATGAAGACCATTGAAACCATTAACCAAAGTGGTAACTATGGTCGCTGCTTATTAGTGGCAGATGACCGCTATCGCAATTTGCTTGAGATGTCTGCAAGCACTACACCAACCCTGTTTTACCCGCGTTCGAAGTTAACCGCGGGTTCGTGGCTTTCAAGACTCGGCACATTTCGCCAATTTATCGGGGAACTACGCAGCCACAAATACGACATCGCCATCGACCTGGACGGCACAATTCTCTCCAGCCGCCTGACTCGTTTGTGCAAGGCGCGCCACAAAATTGGGCCGCACTTTTCCAAGCGTCCGGGTGTATATCAGCAATTGGTTGACGTGGATACGGTCAATCTTCACAAGCATTGCGACTACACCAGCATGTTGAAGCCACTGGGTATTGCTGATCCGGGCAGTGGTTACCAGCAGCTCCATTCGCCGGTTGACCTGCCTGCATTGGCGAATAAATTACAGCAACCGGTTTTATTGAATGACTGCCACAAAGTAGCCTGCCTGCATGTCGGCGCCACCAAAGCTTACAAACAATGGGGTGAAGAAAAGTTTGCTGCACTCGCTGACCAAATATTGGAACAGGGTTGGCTTTGCATTTTTATTGGAGCGGGCAAAATCGATCGCTGCAGTATCGACGCCATTGTTGAAAAAATGCAACACAAACACCACAGCCAGCTTATCGACAGCTGCAACCGTCTAAATTTGCAGGAACTGGTCCGCCTGCTGGAGCGCGCTGACATTTACATAGGTAACGATAGCGGCCCCATGCATTTAAGTGCGGCCACCGGCACACTGACATTGGGGCTGTTCGGCCCTACCGACAATCGCCGCTGGAGCCCGATGGGAGAATATGCACGGGTTATTCGAGGCAGCGAACCCTGTGCCAGTGATTGTAAACGCAGCGTTTGCTCACAAAACTATCGCTGTATGCGCTCGCTGTCGGTAGAGAATGTACTGGGCTACTTTCCTGAACAAATTCAATCTGCAGGTGGCGAGAGCCTGAACCCTGCCCCGTAACGGGCATCATGTCGCGCTTTGAGTACGTTATAAATCGGCTCTACCAATAGCTGGATATTGGCGACCGACTCGTCCACCCTTTCGGCATAGGAGGATACTATCGACAGGTATTCATCCTTCGGCATTCCCGCTTCTTCACAATCCAGCATAAAACGAGCCACGTCCCGAGCCGCTGATTTATCAAATTGTCTGGTACTACGCGGTTTCACCCGATCAAGATCAACTAGCCAGATCTTTTGATTCCTCTCATCAAAGAGTAAATTACCCCATTTGAAGTCGCCGTGAAAAAATCCGGCACGGTGCAGGGCAACCATCGCTGCCAGAGAAGAATCAAGTATTGTCTTTCGTTGCTCTTTGTCCCCGGGTAATGCGGGTCCGCACCAGTGCAACAAACTCTTAAAAGGCAGTACCTGTGAAAACCACAATGCCCTTCCCGGCTCAATAGAATAGCCCCAGGATTCGGCCACCGGCGCACCCGCAGCATGTAACTGTTGAGTCATTTGATGCAACCGCCGGGCACGGTCTTTTCCAAACCAGTGCTGTAACTTACCTTTCAAGCCTTGCAGTGGAAAGCACTTACAAAAAACTTTCAGCTCGCCAACGGTAATAAGCGCTGAAAACATTGCATCATCGCGCTTGATTGCCGACTCTTTTAATAGTTCGAAATATTTACTGTCGCTACTCAGCCAATCAACAATTTCCGGTCGAGTGATATTTGAAATACGATTAGCCACGACGCTTCCTTTGCTCACGCTCGTAAAGTGCCTGCGCCTTTCGCTCCACATCTGAAAGTAGTTTTTCCTGATCACGAATAACCATCTTTAGCGACGACTGAAAGTAGTGCTTCAAAAAGCAGAGTCGATCTCCCCTGGTCAGCCCGACATCCATGGCTGAAAAATAGAGTCCGGCCAAATCTTTAAGCCGCCACCGATAAGGCGTTCGATTCCTGAGCTGGGTTCGATGCAAGTCAATCACATGCAGGCGAATATTATCGTGGTCTTCCTGCAGTGATTCCGGGTAGAGGTGAAAATGGCAAATATAATAGTCCCGATGGTTTACGCCATGGTTGTGCAACTGAGCACTGATCGTCGCCACTTTTTTTATTAACGCTCGCTTCAGTTTTAACTTTGGCGGCTGCTCCTGCCAGTTGCCACAAAAATCTTCAAGGCTGATAGAGCCCGCCAAATCTTCAGTCACCAGAAATGACTGCTGTGTAGCTGGGTTGACTCCCCTCTCACCAAAGGCAGCGGCCGTCATGGTGTCGACCCCCAACTCGTGCAACCGATTAATGGCCCGATATTCTGCGCCAGCACCAAGAATGGGCAACCGTCCCTGAGTGAGGTTTTTAACTATTTCACCCCAACCGATGCCCTTGTGAATTTTTATAAAATAACTGTTTCCAGACAGTTCAAAACGCAGGGTTTTTCGACCTTCCAGTGCGCGATAGACTTTGCCCTCCAGCTGATCTGCACATGCAAACGGATCCTGCTCCTGCCACTCTTTGGCGAACTCTTCGCGTAACCACAGTTTCATTGTTGTTTTTCTCTTGCGAATTGTTCAATCAAATCACTGGCACGTTCTGGCAAGTTAAATATATCTGCGGAGCGACCAAAGCCAATACCATTTTCGCGCCACTGCTGACGCTGCCTGGTGTCTTCCAGCATTGTTTGCAATTGCTCAGTGAACAGCTGCGCATTAAATGGTGATTTATGAATCACACCAGCCCCGGCCTCATCAATGTAATATGCAAAGCCGCAAACATCCGTGACCAGAACCGGTAGGCCAGCGACTATCGCCTCCAGCAATACCATGCCAGCTGCTTCGCTGTAGGCAGGGTGGATTAACAGATCTGCGCCCTGCAAAAATCTTGGTATATCGTCGCGTCCGGAAAAAAACCGAACCTGCTCATTGATGCCCAGCTGTTTGGCTTGCTGCAGATACCGTGCAGGATTGTCTTTACCGACCACAAACAATCGGGTTTTTTCTCGTAATTCAATTGGCAGTGCTGCCAGTGCGTCAATAGCCCGATCAACGCCCTTGGTTCGGAAACCGGAGCCGAGCAGAAGCAATAAATTATCGCGTTCAGCAAGGCCGAACTCTTTGCGAAAATTCTTACGCACTTCTTCTGCATTCTCGCCAGCCTGACGATCCCGGGCAATACCCGGTGGCAACTTATAAAATTGCGATGCAGCTGTTTGGTAGTAGCGCTGGTAGTCGTTGGCTTGTTGATCGGTCAACACAAAGAAATGGGCGTTGTTATCACTGAAGAGCTGCTGCTCAAATTCTTTAAAATGGCGATAGCGAGGCGTCATTCGGTACAACCAGCTTTTCCTGGCCTCATCCACTTTGGCGGCGTAGCAAGGGTCAGCGGCAAAATAAACATCCAGCCCCGGCATCTTGTTAAAGCCAACTACCAGATCCGGTTTCAGCTCAGAGATTTTTTGTTGCGCCAAACGGTAAAACTGCCGGTTTTTGCCATTGTTGCTGAACGCCTTAACGGGCAACAGGTGAATTCGAAATGACTCTGGCTTTGTGCCATCCCACTGGCGAGTCAGCACATGTACTTCATGACCACGCCTGGCACAACATTCGGCAATGCGATAAAAGTCTCGCTGCAAGCCGCCGTAAGGGAAGTATTTGAACAGGGAAAAAACCAGCCTCACGAATCCACCATCTGTACCGGTTGCGATTCGGAAATTGTGGTCAGCGCTTCCAGCACCTGACTTGGTGACAGATTATTAAGGCATTTGAGATGTCCCTGCGGACACTCGCGTTGAAAGCAGGGACCGCAGTCCACCGGGATCGACACAATCGCAACCTGCTCTGCCAACGGCGGCGTAAAGCCGGGCGAGGTGGAGCCGTACACCGCTACCAAAGGTCGGTTGAGGGCGGCTGCAATATGCATCAGGCCCGAGTCGTTACTGACCACAGCACTGGCCTGCGCCATCAGATCCACAGCATCTGCCAGTTCTGTATGCCCAGCCAGAACATGGGCACAATCCGGTTCGCTCAGCTGCTCGACTATGGCCTGCGCCACTGGCTGGTCTTTACCGGAGCCCATAATCCAGACCTGCCAACCGTCGGCAATTTTTTGTTCCGCTACCGCCGCATAGTGGGACTCCGGCCATCGCTTGGCGGGGCCGAACTCGGCACCCGGGCACAGCACCAGCACAGGCCTGTCGAGATTCAAGCCGAACTTTTCCAACAGCGCAGGGACACTTTCCGGCTCCACCCGCAAGCTCGGTTTTGGCGGCTCGGGCAGATCGTGATTTTTGGGGTACGCCAGGGCGGTGAAGCGCTCCACCATCAGTGGATAACGCTGCTTGTCCAGCGGTCGCAAGTCGTTGAGCAAGCCGTAGCGCATCTCCCCTTTCCAGCCCGTGCGAAGAGGAATTTTTGCCAACCAGGGAATCAGTGCAGATTTCAGTGAGTTAGGCAGCAAGATTGCCTGATCGTAGCTTTTGTCACGCAGTTCACGCGCCACCTGTTTACGCAAACCCCACTGCAGGCTGCCGTGACCAACAGGCATAGCGATGGCCTCGGTAATCTCAGGCATGCGCACCAGCAGAGGCCGGGTCCAGGCTGGAGCCAATACATCGATCTGGCACTGCGGGTACTGCTGCTTGAGGGCGATAAACAGCGACTGCGCCATCACCATATCACCGACCCATGACGGGCCGATGATAAGAATTTTTTGTGGAATGGGTAAGCTCAAAGCGCTCTCACTTCTGTTGGTGCCAATCAAAGCGTTGGCAGCAGCTGCTTCCAGATCGCTCTCACTTGCTGGCGCTGCTCGATAAACTGTTCGGCATCGACTGTGCCCGGCTGCTGTTGCAATTGGGCCTTGTGCCCAGCAATACGATAGGTTTTATAAGCTTCTATCAGTTGCTCTACCTGTTCGCTGGCCAGTTTGCCGCTTTCCGCCAGACTCTCCAGAATACGAATATTATCGCTCCAACGCGCCAGTGCGGGGCATTCATTGGCCCACGCCAAAACCGCAAATTGAACCATAAATTCAATATCGACGATACCGCCGCTGCCCTGCTTCAGGTCAAAGCGGTCACTCGGGGCGTTATTGAGATGCTCGGCCATTTTACTGCGCATCTCGGCCACTTCTTTGGCCAGCGCTGTTTGACTGCGCGGCTGAAGCATTACTTGTTCCCTGACCTGGTTAAATTCTTTCACCAGCTCAGTATCGCCGGCAATCGCTCGAGCGCGCACCAATGCCTGGTGCTCCCATGTCCAGGCATCATTGAGCTGGTACTTGGCAAATCCCGCCAAAGTGGTAACCAGCATGCCGGAGTTGCCGGACGGGCGCAGGCGCATATCCACTTCGTACAGCACGCCTGTAGTGGTCTGGGTGGTCAGCAGGTGTATCACCCGCTGTCCGAGGCGCAGAAAGAATGTGGCGTTGTCGATAGGTCGCTCACCGCTGGTGCGCAGGTTCGGGTCGGCCCGATAGAGAAACACCAGGTCAAGATCGGAACTGTGGCCCAGCTCGATACCGCCCAATTTGCCGTAACCGGTTACCAGAAAACCGGGTTTTGGTTCGCCCTCTTTCCAACCGGGCTCGCCATGGCGTTCCACCAGTTGCTTCCAGGCCAATTGCAGTACCTGCTCGATCAGCACTTCAGCAATCCAGGTGAGGTTGTCGCTGACCTTCATTAGCGGCAGCGCATCAGTCACTTCGCATGCCGCTACCCGCAGGCTATTGGAGCGCTTGAAGTAGCGCAGTACTTCCAGCTGGGCCTCCAGGTCATCTTCGGGAATGCGCAATAATTGCTGGCGTAATTCATCTGCCAACTGGAATTTGTCGTGCGGGCTGTAAAGGGTGCGCGGATCCAGCAATTCGTCCAACAATGCCGGCCAGCTGGCTATCTGTTCGCCGATCCAGGGGCTTGCTGCACAGAGCCTAAGTAACTGCTGCAAAGCACCCGGATTCTCTACCAGCAGTGCCAGATAGGCGCTGCGCCGCGCCACCGCTTCCACCAGCTTCAACACTCGTTGTAACAGTTGCGATGAATTTTCCTGCTCGGCACAACCCAGCAATAAAATGGGCATTAAACGGTCGAGTCGCTCGCGGGCACTGGCTTGCATCAACTGGATAGGTTTGCTGGCCAGTAGTGCGAACAATTGCTGTTCGCTGCCCTCGGGGTCTTCAAAACCGAGCTCCCCCAATGATTCGGCAAGCGGTTTTTCCCGCTGTACCATTTGCCACAACAGCTGCCCAGCTGACACATCCTGAATGTCCTCAGCCCCCCGCTCCCCTACCGGTACCGAAACCACCTGAGCAAACTCGTCCTGAATCACCTTTCGGTGGGCAGACAGCTCACTTTCGAATTCGGGCCAACTGCCACATTCATTCAGCGTTGCCACCCGCCATCTGCCCAATTCATCACTCGGCAGTTGTTGCGTTTGACGATCGGCTATTCCCTGTACTGCGTGCTCCACCCGTCGCAAAAACCGATAGGCTTTGATCAGTTCGTCGGACTTACCCTCGGGTAGTGCATGCAGCTCTTCCAGTAACGGCAATACAGTCAGCAAAGCCGGCTGCTGCAGCCGCGGATCGCGACCGCCTCGAATTAACTGAAATGCCTGCCCGATAAACTCCACCTCGCGAATGCCGCCAGCACCGCGCTTGATATCATTATGCGCACCCGTGCGGTGTACCTCGTGCTCAATCAGAGCTTTGATTTCTCGCAGTGCTTCGATGGCACCAAAGTCGATGTATTTGCGATAGGTAAAAGGTCGCAATGCCTCCAGCAGTTTGCGTCCCGCGGCCAGATCACCCGCTACTGGCCGCGCCTTGATCATCGCAAAGCGCTCCCAGTCTCGTCCCTGGGTTTGATAATAGGTTTCCAGTGCGTCGAAGCTGCCTACAAGCGGGCCGCTGCCGCCGTAGGGACGAAGCCGCATGTCAACACGAAACACAAACCCATCGACGGTGCGTGCATCCAGTGCCTGAATCAATTTTCTACCCAGACGCTCAAAAAACTCGTGATTGCTGCGAGAGCGACCTGTGCCACTGTCGTCTGTTTCACCGGATTCCGGATATGCAAAGATCAGGTCGATATCTGACGAGACATTTAGCTCACCAGCACCGAGCTTACCCATGCCCAGTACCACCAATTGCTGTGGTTTGCCGGAACGCTGGCCAATTGGAACTCCGGATGTTGTGCAGCCACTCTGATAGAGGTAATCAAGTGCAGTTTGCAGACAGCACTCCGCCAATGCCGTCATATCGGCGGTGGTGGCATCAAGGTTGGCCTCACCGGCAAAGTCACGCCAGATAATGCGCGCCATTTCGCGGTTGCGAAAGCGCCGTAGCTCTGCGGCCAGGCTGGTCTCGTCACTCACTTTACCGAGCAGGGTTTGGCCAAATTGCCGCCACTCTTTTGCAGGGTAATGGCGGTTCAAGTCACCGCTATCCACCAGCTCCTGAAATCGTTGCGAATGTCGACAGGCGTAATCAGCAACAAAGTCGCTGCAGCCCCAGACCAGCTGAAGCTGTTGGAAAAATTTGGGATTGCCAGCGGACTGTTCATTGAGCCAGCCTGCCAAAGTCTCGCCACCCGTCTGGCAAAAGTGTTCTCGCCACTTCTGGTACTCGCCCAGAATGGCATCGGGTAGGGTTTGGTTTGTAGACATCGCCAGCCTTATTTACCGGAGTCGGGAGCCACCCGCATTACTTCTTCAATCGAGGTTAGCCCCACGCCCACTTTCTGGGCACCGGACAGTCGCAGGGTGCGCATCCCCTCTTTCATGGCCTGCAGGCGCAACTGGTCAAGATCGACGTTTTCCTGAATCATTGGTCGCAGTGTTTCGCTCATCGGCAAAATTTCGTAGATGCCCTGACGACCAAGATAACCAGTGCCGCGACACTCCAGACAACCTACTGCGCGATAGACCTCTTTCGGCGGTGCCACTTTCCAGGGACGAACCAGTTGCTGCCATGCATCAGCTTCAAGCGGCACTTTTTCCTTGCAGTGCGGGCAGAGCGTGCGCAACAGCCGCTGTGCCATCACCCCGTTCAGTGTCACGCGAATCAGGTGCGCAGGAATACCAATATCGAGTAATCGGTTGATAGCCGTCGGTGCATCATTGGTGTGCAGGGTAGAGATCACCAAGTGGCCAGTCAGCGCCGCTTGGGTAGCCATTTCAGCTGTTTCCCTATCGCGAATCTCGCCCACCATGATGATGTCCGGATCCTGACGCAGCAGGGTTCGAATACCGGCGGCAAAATCGAGATCAATCTTGTGGTGCACCTGAGTCTGGTTGAAGCTATCCACTACCATCTCGATGGGATCTTCCACGGTGCTGACATTTACGCTTTCCGTGGCCAGCATTTTCAGGCTGGAATAAAGCGTGGTGGTTTTACCAGAGCCGGTCGGGCCGGTAACCAGCACGATGCCGTGTGGTCGGCTGACCATTTCCTGCCAGCGCTTGCTGTCTTCGCCCACCAGGCCCAGCTCGCTGAAACTACGCAGCAGTACATCGGGGTCAAAAATCCGCATTACCAGTTTCTCACCAAAGGCGGTTGGCAGTGTCGATAGACGCAGTTCCACCTCGCGACCTTCCGGTGACATGGTTTTTATTCGGCCATCCTGGGGCTTGCGCTTTTCTGCGACATTCATTCGCGCCAGCACTTTCAGGCGGCTTGTCATCGCCACCATGATTTGCAACGGCATCTCGTAAACAAGGTGCAGTACGCCGTCAATACGGAACCGAATTTTGCCCTTCTCGCGACGCGGCTCAATGTGAATATCGCTGGCTCGCTGTTCAAACGCGTATTGCAGCAACCAATCGACAATCGCCACGATGTGCTGATCCTGGGCATCCGGATTGGTGAGATTGCCCAGCTTCATCAGCTGCTCAAAATTGGTTACCGCCGAAGTATTGCCTCCGGTTTGTTTGTCGGCGCCCACAATTGAGCGCGCCAGCGAATAGAATTCAACCTGGTATTTTTCAATATCAGCGGGATTGGCGACCACGCGTCGCACTTTTCTGCGGGTTACCTGTTCCAGTCCGGCCACCCACTCTGACGTGTACGGCTCGGCGGTTACGATCAGCAGTTCATCCTTTTGCGCATCAATGCACAAAATGCCATGTCGTTTTGCAAACGCAAAGGACATCACTTCGCTGACTGCCGCCACATTAATTTTCAGCGGATCAATATGCGCCACTTCAAGACCGGCACGATTCGCCAACCATTCGGTCAACAGATCCAGGGTTAGCGTGCGGCCTTCCCTGCGATTATCCTCGGGCTGCTGACTGGCGATGTAGACCAGCGGGTGGAGCAAAGCCTGTTCACGACTTCGCGTGCTGCCTGCAATAACATTCACGGTTTCCCGATTGATCAAACCGTCTTCTTCCAGATCACGCAGTAAACCGCGCAGATCCAGCTTTCGATCAAAAGTCGCCGCTTCAGTCATTTTTGCCACCAACAGTTATACTTTTAAACGATTGTAGCGCCTCTCTTGCCACAGGAACACCAAACATCCTGCAAACTGCTGTGAGGATTGGCTTTGTGGCGTTAAGATGCGGATATTGATCAGCCTTGTCAGGAATCGATTCATTGGAAAATTACGTAAAGTTTTTTCGGGACTCATCCCCTTACATCAATGCCCACCGTGGTAAAACCTTCGTTATCGCGTTAAGTGGCGAAGCTATTGAGCACCCAAATATTGCCGACATTATTCACGATGTAACGCTGTTAAACACCCTCGGTATTCGCGTGGTTTTGGTTCACGGTGCTCGCCCGCAATTAGATGCACGCATGGTCAATTGCAACCTCAAGAGTGAATTTTGCGACAATATTCGAGTTACGGACCAGGCCACTCTGGGATGCCTCAAAGATGCCATTGGCAGTACCCGTATCAGCCTTGAGGCGCTGCTTTCGATGGGCCTTCCCAACTCTCCCATGCATGGTGCGAGTGTTCGTGTCGTCAGCGGAAATTTTGTCACTGCCAAGCCGCTGGGTGTTCGAAACGGCGTAGACTTTCACCATACCGGCGAAGTCAGGCGTGTCGATCGCACAGCAATCGAGCATCAATTAAATCAAGGCGCTGTAGTAATTGTCTCGCCACTTGGCTACTCCCCGACTGGTGAAGCCTTTAATCTCAGCCTGGAAGAGGTTGCCTCGCAAGTCGCCATTTCTCTGCACGCCGAAAAGCTGCTCTATTTCATTGAAGGTGAGGGCATTCAGGATCTTCAGGGGCAGTTGCAGAAGATGATATCTCTAGCGGATGTCAGCCAGTGGCAGTCAAAACTGCCAAGCGACAGTGATCAATTTGCCGCACTCAACAGTGCGTATCAGGCCGTGAGTAAAGGAGTACCTCGCTGTCACCTTCTAGGTTTTACCAGTTCAGGGGCACTTTTGCAGGAACTGTTTACCCGTGAAGGCGCTGGCACCCTTATCCTGAAGGAGAGTCAAGAGCACATTCGTCAGGCAACCATCGACGATGTTGGTGGTATTTTGGATTTGATCGCGCCCCTTGAAGAGCGTGGCGTTTTGGTCAAGCGATCAAGGGAGTTACTGGAGGCAGAGATCTCCCGCTTTTTCGTTATGGTTCACCCTGAAGGTATGCTGGTCGGGTGTGGGGCGCTTTACCCGATTAACAAGCAATCTGGTGAACTGGCTTGCCTGGTAAGTCATTCGGAATTTCAAAATCGGGGGCTTGCTAAACGGTTACTGGCGCATATTGAAGAAATTGCATCCAGACAGAGCATGACCCAGCTATTTGTTTTAACCACTCACACAGCACACTGGTTTGTTGAGCAAGGTTTCCAGCTCACTGATGCCAGTCAGCTTCCCGAGCCGCGTCAGTCATTGTACAACTTACAGCGTAAATCAAAGGTGCTGGTAAAAGGGATATAAGGGTTGTTTCTCTAAATCCCACCCCACCAAATTCCGCTCACTTTACACTCAAAAAAAAGCCGGCTTTTCAGCCGGCTTTTTATTAGTTAGCAGCTTGCTGCAAACTCTTGCGCATATCATCCAACGCTTTTAATCGAGTGCGCTCATCTTCAACATATGAAACCCAGTTCTCTGCTTGCTTTTTGGTTTTGTCAAATTTCTTTGCTTTAACAAACGCTTTTTCGGCAGCAGAGTATTGCTTCAGGTAATAATGGGAAATTCCCATGTATATCCAGGTTTGGCCTTCATTCTTCAGGTTACCTTTAGCAATGGCTTTCTTGGCAGTTTCAATAACTTCTTTGTCTCTACGCACCACGCTGTACATGGTCACCAAACGCTCCATCAAACGACCGTCTTCGGACATGTCTGCAGCACGTTCCAATACCGGGATGGCTTTATCTGTCTCCCGGGAATTGTAATAAGCTTGTGACAGAACATCGTAGTTTTTGATGGTTTTAGGCAGGTGCCCATTATCCAAACCCCACTGCAGAACTTGTGCCGCCTCGTAAGGAGCTTCCATCTGCAGGTAGAGGTAGGCCAGGTTTTTCAGATAGCCTTCCTGTGTCAGCTTCTCCTGCATAAACAGACTGTCATGGGCGACGAGATGATCCATCGGCCGCTCCAACTCACTGTATACAGTACCTAACTGTTCCCAGTACTTAACCTTCGGGTAATGGCTTACCAGATTGACGAGAATATCTGCGACTTTGCGGATGTCTTTTTTGTAGTAATAGCAGTAACGCTGCAGAACCCACCAAGACTCTTCAGGAGTTTTGGCTTCTGCTTCAAAATCGGCAATTGCCTGTTCCAACCAGCGCAATGTTTTGGCCATGTGGTCGCTGGCTTTTGCAGATTCTGTTTTAGCGTCATTGGCGCGACCACTCTTTTGAAATTCTTCCTGACGGTCAGAGTGGTACTGGAAAGCAACAAAGTGTGCCTGTGCCAGTGTGTACTTGTCTGAAGCTGTAAATATTTCAGCGATCCCTTTCCACTCGTACAGGTACTCCAGGGCTTTATTAAAATTGCCATCCTGCAGATAGAGCTGGCCAAGAGTTTTCAGGGCATTAGAAACCTGTGACAGAGGCACAGCTTCGTGATACTTGAGAAATTCCTCATACGCCTGAATAACTTTCGGGAATTGCTCCTTGTTGTACCAATAGACAGATTCCATTGTCCAATACGCAGCTTTCTCGGCATCGTTATAGCGCGAAAAACGCTCTTTAAGTTCATCGAGATACTCACGAGCCTTTGGCAGGTTCGGTTGCTCAATAACCTTCTCGGTTTTTTCGTCTTTTTTGCCGTTGATAGCTTCCCAAATCTTGGTTTGCATCTCGTAAAAGCGCTGGCTCATTGCTTGAAAGCGCTTGGTCTTGGTTTTGGCATACTTGGACGGTGTTTCTTCCTCGGCAGCTACTACCCCACCCAGATCAGCAATTGGTGCCAAAACTGCTGGCGCCGAATATACTGCCAAGGTCAGCGCAGCCATACCGATGGCTTTTTGCAAGTTTCTGATTGTGAATCTCATCGTTTACCGTTACTCCGATATGTTCAATGTGCGCTATGACTTGCCAAATTCAATATCATTAATGTGAATCTAGTATCAAGCCAATCTTGCGCAACACGTTTGGCACATCTACCGCCTTGGGCTCGAGTTGACACTAACTGACCGCGAGGCTGACTACCTGCAACTGATTGAGGTGATGATTTTCATCCTCTACATAAGCCGTTGCAGGCAGTCATGGCATTGTTATGCCTGGCACCACCGCAGCACCCGAACTGGCTGCCAATTTTGTGATTGTTGTTCTAGTTATTTTCACGCATTCATACAAAAGTAATTACTTCGCCCGAACCAGGCCAAATAGCCTGGAACAGTACTATTACTTTTCAAGTTCAAATGTGAATTTGTGAAGAACTCCAGCCACTTCCACCGGGTCGCCATCGACTACCCGAGGCTTATACTTGAGCTTAGTTGCCGCACGAAGTGCCGAGCGGTTAAAGATGCTGGTATCACGCCCTTTGCTGTCCTTCGCTTCAACCACAACCGGATCAACAACCGAACCGCTTGTTGTGATTGTGAATTCGACGACCACGTAGCCTTCAACTCCACGTTGGAGAGCATTTTGAGGGTACTGTGGAGCAATCTTCACAATGGGGATGTATTCACCATCGCCACCCATACCACCGACCTGAATGGCACCTTTCACATCCATCACAGGCATGTTCAGCTGTACCACTTCAACGACATCTTTAACATCCAGATTCTCACGAGGCACCTTGGGCGGCGGCTCAATGACTTCGTTGGGTTTCTTCGGCTTAAGTACTTTCAGGTTGGCTTCAAGCTCAACATCTTCCTGCCAAATATCGACAATTCGACGATCTTCTGGCGGTTTCTTATCAACATCACCCATTTCAATGAGTGTGTACATAAGTACAAGTAATCCACCTGTGACCGCGATTCCCAGGATCACAGATAGCCCATAACGTGCTGACTTCATATCTGTTACTCCTTCCTAGTAGATACGGCGATCTTGGGGATATTCAGCTCTTTGGCTGCGTCGGCTACCAGAGCGACTTTTTCAAGATTTGAGGCAGCGTCTGCAATTATCACCAGACCACCTTTTGGGTTTTCCAAGTAAAGACGTTGGATAGCCAGTTTGACCTCACTTTCTTCAATTTTCTTCTTGTCGATATAGATTTCATTGCTATCGGTAATTGCCACAAGTACCGACGTTGCAATAATTTTGTCGGTTTTGGCAATTGATTTATCAACTTCCTGTCCAGGAGTCTTGATAAATGTCGCGGTCACAATGAAAAAGATCAACATGATAAACACCACGTCGAGCATGGGTGTCAGGTCAATGGCCTGGCCTTGCTCGGGTGCTCTGCGTGACTTATCGCGCATGATTAACTCTCATATTTCAGGCTGAAATACCTCCCCGCAGGGAGGTATCCCAATCAGTGATCCATGGTCAGATGGTCTTCCAGCAACGATTTCTCACGTGCGGTAACCCTGTCCAGATAGGTGTAACCAAACACCCCGGAGATTGCCGTCACCATACCAGACATGGTAGGAATCGTTGCCTTGAACACACCGCTAGCCATCGACTTGGCGTCACCACCACCGGTGATTCCCATAATATCGAATACATTGATCATCCCCCATACGGTACCCATGAGGCCAAACAGCGGCGCCAGGGCTACCAGGGTTTTGATCAGTGTCATATTTTCATCGATCTTTATGCTCACTCGGGAAATGATGGCTTCACGCACCTGATGGGCGCGCTTGGAGCGGCGTTCAGCACGCTCCTCCCATGTATCGATGGCGGCCTGGACATCCCCTTTCAGGGATGTCTTGAAGTACCACACGCGCTCGAAGATCAGGGTCCAGAGCAGTAACAACAGCGGGACAATGCAGTACTTAAGTACTTCCCCGCCCATGTTAATGAAGTCCCCGATGCCTTCAAGGGCATCCATCAATGCGTACATGATTAACGGCCCTCGGCGTTCTCAGCCACAATGCCGGCGCTTTGCTCTTCCAACACGTGGAGGATGCGCTGTGCGCGGCCATTAACGAAGGTGTGCAGCAGTACAGTTGGAATCGCAACACACAGACCCAGTACAGTAGTTACCAGCGCCTGGGAGATACCACCAGCCATGTTTTTCGGGTCACCAGCACCAAAGATGGTGATTTGCTGGAAGGTCACGATCATACCGGTCACGGTACCCAACAGACCCAGCAGCGGTGCAACCATGGCGATAATCTTCAGCAGGTTGAGACCTGACTCAATGGCCGGACGCTCTTTCAGCACGGCTTCGTGGAGTTTCAGTTCCAGTGACTCAGCATCCATACCCGGATTTTCCTGGGCTACCTTCAAGACGCGACCCAGCGGGTTATTGGTGTTAGCTTGTGTAGTATCACGCAACTGGCTGTTCACACGGGCAGACAAGCCAGAAAGAACCATGTAGCGCCACAGGGCCAGCAGGATAGCTACCACACCGATACCGGAGATAATGTAACCCACGATGCCACCTTCATGCCATTTCTCGGGAATGGTCGGCAGGTCCACCAGGGCAGTCATCAAGGTGTCACCCTGGGCACCGGAAGGGTCAATACCGGTAGCATTGAAGCCACTTGAAGAGTTCTGCAGGGATTCAATGGAGCTGGTGTACTTGGTTTGCGGCTGACGCGGCAAAGTAGACAAAGTGCCATTATCGTAGTTGAGGTATTCACCTTCAGAAGCAATGCCGTAGGTACCAATACGAACCACTTCGCGCTCTACTTTTTCACCTTCATCGTAGAAACTGGTAGTGAACTTAACCACTTTCGCAGCTTCTGCCATCTCTTCGTACATCAGCAGCCACATGGCTTCGATCTCTTCTACAGAAGGCAGCTCTTTTACTGAACCTGAAGTTTTGGTAATCAGATCAGCCAGCTGTTTGCTGCGATTCGGGTACTGGACGCTCACCAATGAGCGATCAATAGTCGATGCAACGTCGCCAGCGGCAGCAGAAAGGTGACCAAACAGCTCTTTCAGGGAGCCCAGGCGCTCTTCATACTGGTCTTGCAGATTGGTGATAGCGCGCTCGTTATCGGCAAACTGTTTTTCCAGCCTGTCTGAACGGGCTTCTTCAGCTTTCAGGGTAGCTTTTGCCTGATCCAGCAGACGCTGCTGGTTGGCACGCTCACGCTTGAACTCGGCTTCACGTTGAGCCTGTTCCTTGGTTTCGCTGAGCTTTTTGTTTTTGATCAGCTGAATCAGCTCATCAATACTTTTAGCCGGCTCATCGCTACTTGCTGCAATCGCTGAAACACTAATCAGGCCAGCGAAAACAGCCGCCAGGCCACGTTGTAAAATACGCTTGTTCATTATTGTGCTACCTCCGGAGCTTTAACCGGCAAAGTCAGGATGTCACGAGTGGCCGTTTTCTTGGCGATACGAATGGCATTGGCAACAGCGCTACGGTAAGTACCTGCGTCCAGCTCAACCCATTGACGGTTATCCTGATCCCAGACACCAGTGTGCTCTTTGTCCTTGGTCTGGTAGCACAGAGCGACACGACCCAGGCGAAGGATATCTACTTGCTTAACCACGCCGTCGATCTCGATTTCCTGGCTGTAGGTATCCAGCGAACCAACGGCACCGTATTCAAGCTCATATTTGTAAACTTCAAGCACACGGCGGAATTTCTCAGCCACGGTCATATCGGAACGGCCGATGTCATTGCGCAGCTGTTCAACTGCATTACGACGCTCGTCAAGACGGAATGGCAGATCCAGTTGAATATAGTTCTCCACAGCATCAACCATGCGGATTGTCAGCGGCGGCATTTCGCGCTGGGTTTCCTGAACATTGTCGATGTTCTTGCGGATGTTGGCCATTTGACGCTCTTGGTGAGCAATTTGCAGTTCCAGCGTCTCGTTATAGAGACGGGTGCTTTCAATCTGTTTGTTAACAGTGTCGAAATCCACCGCAATGTTGTCGGTTTGCTCGGCAATCTTGTCGATGCGTTTCTGAGACGCGGCAGAGGAAGCAACCTTCTCTTTGCCTTCTTTGAGAACGTCTTTGACACTGCCAGCCTGCACGGTTACAGCGCCCATAGCGCCGGTCGCCAGTGCGGTGGCAAGAGCCATCACTTTCAGTCGATGCTGTTTCATACTTCCCTCGATGTGGGTCTTAAGCAGTTTGGAAATCTGTCTTTTTGCCAGCCACCTCGGTTTCTCCGGGTGGTCTATTTGCGCTTCTCATAGAAGCTGGGGGGCGTCATTATTAACAACCCAACCATGTTTTAGCAATCAAAAGCCTGTTTGGCCCTGTAACTAAAACTCACCTGTTACCTTAGGTAACAGCATATTCAAACCAAATTTTTGTCTAAAAATTGCGCATACCCATAGGAATGCGACTACTGTTTTCACCCTTTTGGACGAGCATGAGACCAGTCGTTCAAAGAGTTGATTGTTTTAGGTGACAGGGTTTTAAGAAACAAAGGTAACAGCTGCTTCCTAAACCCGTTAGCCCTATTAGCTTAGGCGGTTATCTTGTCCCTGACCACAAATGCATAAGGATAAGTCCCACCCGGCGCGCCTGGTGTACGTTTTATCTCAGGCCACTGGTCAATATTGAAGGTCGGAAACCGCGCATCTCCGTCGACATCAGCATCTACTTCTGTAATGTAAAGCCGATTTGCTCGCTCCAGCGACTGACGATAAATCTCGCCCCCTCCCATGACGATCAACTCGTCGACTCCATCACGATCAGCCACTTCTGTCGCCAGTGCCAGCGCCTGATCCAGTGAATGAACCACCTCCACTCCATCAGCTCGCCACTTGGTGTCCCGGGTGATCACAATATTGGTGCGCCCCGGCAACGGCCGACCAATGGAGTCATAGGTTTTTCGCCCCATTATGATCGGCTTCCCCATGGTTACCGACTTAAAGTACTTAAGATCTTCCGGCAGGTGCCAAGGGAGTTGGTTTTCCCGTCCTATTACGCCATTTCTGGCCATCGCCACCACGAGTGCAATCTTCATATCAACTCCCATGAATCAAACCGCGATCGGTGCTGAGATATGTGGATGCGGATCGTAATCGACAATTTCAAAGTCTTCGAACCGATAATCAAAGATCGACTCCGGCTTGCGATGAATTACCAGTTTCGGCAACTTGCGTGGTTCACGCTGCAACTGGGTACGCGCCTGCTCCAGGTGATTCTGGTAGAGGTGTAAATCCGCCATACTGATTACAATCTCTCCCGGCTCATAGCCACACTGCTGAGCCAACATATGAGTGAGGAACGCCAGACTGGCTGTGTTGTAGGGGTTACCCAAGAACAGGTCATTGGAGCGAATGTACAGCATTGCCGACAATTTGTTGTCCGCCACATAAAACTGATACAGCAGATGGCAAGGCGGCAGCGCCATACGGCCTTCAGCGGCATTTTCCCAGGGTTTTTTGGACTCATCGGGCAACTGCGCCACATTCCAGGCATGAAAGATATGACGGCGACTGTTCGGGTTATTCTTCAAACCCTCTACCAATTCCGCAATCTGGTCGATATGACCACCCTCGCCATCCGGCCAGTGGCGCCACTGATAACCATACACAGGCCCCAGCTCACCTTCCGGGGTTGCCCACTCATCCCAGATACTGACGCCATTATCCTTCAGGTATTTGATATTGGTTTCTCCGTTGAGAAACCACAACAACTCATGAAGAATTGAGCGGATATGCAGCTTTTTGGTGGTCAGCAGCGGAAACCCTTCCGCCAGGTCGTAGCGCACCATGCGACCAAACACCGATTTGGTTCCAGTGCCAGTTCGATCACCTTTCTCGACACCGTTATCAAGCACATCCTGCAAAAGATCCAAATAGGCCTTCACGCTTTACTCCCCTCAGCAACGGCAGCCTGGCGACGATGCGCCCAGCAAGCCCAGATAATTAATATGATGCCAACAGCTATCATCGGCAGGCAGAGCGTCTGCCCACGGGTCATCCAACCAAACAAGAGCTCGTCTTTCAAATGACTATCGGGTTCGCGGGCAAACTCCACAGCGAACCGGAACAGGCCATACAACAGCAAAAACAGCCCGGCAATTGTGCCTGTCGGCCGCTGCCTGCGACTGAACCAGAACAGCACTGTGAACAGCACAACACCTTCCAGGAAAAACTCGTACAACTGGGATGGGTGACGGAGCAGAAAATCCGGGTCGTTCGGAAATTTCATGCCCCACCAACCCTCGGTTTCACGCCCCCACAGCTCCTGGCCGATAAAGTTGCCAAGACGACCAAGGCCGAGACCAATAGGCACCAATGGCACTACGAAATCACCCAGCTTCCAGAATGATGTTTTGATACGGCGGCTGTACACCCAAATTGCGCCTACCACCCCCAGCATGCCACCGTGGAAGGACATACCGCCTTCCCAAATGCGGAACAGATAGACTGGGTCATCCAGCCAGGTTCCCATATTGTAGAAAAGGACATAACCCAGCCGCCCTCCGATAATCACACCGAAGGCACAATAGACAATCAGGTCTTCTATCTGGGCCTTGTTAATCGGCGACCAATCCTGACGACAGCGCTTGCGAGCCAGCAGCCAGGCGGCAGCAAAGCCCAGAAGATACATAATTCCGTACCAATGGATTTTGACAAACCCAAGGTCGAGCGCCACAGGGTTAAAGTTTGGATGAATCATTATTATGGTTTCCGACTACTGACCGTAAATATGAAGGGAGATGATACTACACAACAACCTATGACTAGAGATACCTCGTGCAACACTCTGGGCTAATCCCTGGTCTGCAGCTCAGTTCACTGCAGATGTCCTCAACAAACGCTCCAGTTCAGGACGTGACAGCTTCTGCTCCAGCTGCGCCAGCACCGAGCTGGTATCCGGCAACAGCAATGCCTCAGACACCAGTTGCTGCGCCTCCTCAAGGCTGACATAACGCAAAATGGATTTAACCCTTAGCAAGTTGGCCGAACTCATCGACAGCACGTCGTATCCCATGCCTATCAACAATACGGCCCCCAGTGGATCACCTGCCATCTCGCCACAAACACTGACCTGGCAGTTCTCCTGAAGGGCGCCATCGATAATCATTTTCAATGCATTCAACAATGCGGGGTGAAAGGTGTGGTAAAGGTCTGCAACACGAGGGTTGTTGCGATCTACCGCCAGAAGGTACTGGGTAAGGTCATTTGTACCTACCGACAGGAAATCCACCCTTTTGGCTATTTCGCGCGTCTGGTACACCGCCGCCGGAACTTCCAGCATGGCCCCCACTTTAGGGCGCTCCAGCTCAAAACCCTCTTCCTGAGTCAGCTCATTATAGGCGCGATCGATCAACAGGATAGCTGCCTCCAGCTCCGACACACTGGAAATCATTGGCAACATAATGCGCAAGTTATTAAGGCCCAATGATGCTTTCATCATCGCCCGTAACTGGCTAAGAAAAATCTCCGGGTGGTCTAAAGTGACTCTTATTCCGCGCCAACCCAGAAACGGGTTTGCTTCTTCGATAGGGAAATAGGGCAGAGCCTTGTCACCACCGATATCCAGAGTGCGCATTGTGACCGGACGAGGCGCAAACATTTCCAGTTGTTCTCTATAGATCTGGCGCTGCTCTTCCTCGGAGGGAAATCGCTCATGCATCAAAAATGGCACTTCGGTCCGATACAAACCAACGCCTTCCGCACCTCGGTCAAGAGACAGCATGGTGTCGATGCGAAGGCCCGTATTTACCCACAAACTGATGCGGTGATTATCGGAAGTGACACAGGGCTGGTCGCGCAGCTCTTCCAAATCTGCTGCCAGTAGGCACTCTTCCTCGCGCTGGTGCTCATAGCTTTTACGAACCGGGTCAGAGACGTTGATCACTACCCGGCCGCGATGGCCATCGACCACAAGCTCACAACCATCGAGCTCTTCCAGCGGCAGATCCACAGCACCCATCACCGTTGGCACCCCAAGTGCCCGACCGAGAATTGCCATGTGAGAGTTGCGCGAACCGCGAACAGAAATCATTCCAGCCAGCTTGTCGTGCGGCACATCTGCCAGCATTGGGGCAGCCAGCTCCTCTCCCACCAGAATGGTATTGTCCGGATATTCAATATTGGGGGATTGGGCTTGTTGCAGGTGAGTCAGAACCCGGCGACCCAGGTCACGCACATCGGAAGCGCGCTCTCGTAAATAGGGATCCTGCATCTGCTCGAAGTTGCGCACATGCTCTTTGATCACCTGACTCCAGGCACTCTGGGCGGCTAACTTGCCTTTGATCAGCTTAGTTACCTCATCACTGAGGGAGTGATCATCCAGCATGCTGATATAAACGCCAAACAGCGCCCTCTCACTGGAGCTGAGCTTGTTAACCAGACTGCTGTCCAGGGAGTGAAGATCCTCTTTGGTGCGACGAATTGCCTGCTTGAAAAGCTTAAGTTCGGCTTCCACGTCTTCAATATAACGCCTGGGCACCGTTCGCAAATCCGCAGCTACCGCCACTACCACCGCTGTACCGATGGCAATTCCTGGCGCACTGGGGACACCATTGAGAACAATCTCCTGCACCCTGCCAGCAGCCAGCCCTTCACCTCGCGAACGAGCCAACTGGGCTCGCAACTCACCGGTAGCTTCTGCATGAGCAATAGCACCCGCGAGCTGGGCACAAATAGTCACCATGAACGCCTCCTCCCCTTCGTCGAAGCGACGGCGCTCCTCCTGCTGGGCAAACATTACGCCCAACACCTTGCGGTGATGAATGATGGGAGCCCCCAGAAATGACGTGTATCGCTCCTCACCGGTTTCCGGGAAGTAGGCATAACTGGGGTGTTCGGAAGCGTTTTCCAGATTGATGGGCTCTTCCTTGCTGGCCACAAGACCAACAAGACCCTGCCCTTCAGGGATTTTTACCTTACCGATAGACTCTTTATGGAAACCATCGGTAGCACGAAGTACAAAACGTTTGTTTTCAGGCTCGTGAAGGAAGATTGTGCAGCTGCCCACATTCATCACTTCCTTTACCCGCTGCGCAGCAATATTCAGTACCTCCGTCAGATTCGCGGCGGTGTTTACCTCCTGAACAATACTGCGCAACTGGTCCAGCACAATTACGTCTCCTTTATAGTCGGCGCTCTAGCTCAACCTGCGTCTGGGCAAGCTCTTTTAAAGCACGGCGGTAGACATCGCGCTTGAAGTCCACCACTTTATCGACCGGATACCAATAGTTCACCCATTTCCAGCCATCAAATTCGGCTTTGTGACCACAGTCAAAACGAATTTGCTGCTCATCACCGGTCAACTTCAGCAAAAACCACTTCTGCTTTTGACCAATGCATAGCGGCTTGGAATTTCGGCGAATGTACTTTTTCGGCAATTTGTACCGCAGCCAGCCACGTGTGCTGGCCAGAATTTCAACATCTGCTTCGGTGAGCCCCACCTCTTCATAGAGCTCGCGGTACAGTGCTTGCTCCGGGGATTCCCCCCGGTCTACTCCCCCCTGGGGGAATTGCCACGCATCCTGCCCGACTCGCTTGGCCCACAACAGTTGCCCTTGGTCGTTGCAGATCACGATGCCAACGTTTGGGCGAAAACCGTCTCGATCGACCACTTCTCTCTCTCCTGACCCTAGATAGCCATTGTTCCATAACTTACTGATATTCGGCAATTTACTTTTCCCAGGCTGTTAGAGCTACAATACCTCCCTTCTAGATACGCACATCCGGATAATTCCTATGCCACTGGCCATTTTTGACCTCGACCACACACTTATCAACGGCGATAGCGACTACAGCTGGGGACAATTCCTGGTTGAAAGAGAACTGGTGGACAGAACCGAATACGAGGCCAAAAACGAGCAGTTCTATCAGGACTATGTAAACAGCACCCTCGACCCGATGGCCTACCTCGAATTCGCCGTCGGACCGCTGACCCAATACAGCCTTGATGAACTGGCGGACTTTCATCGTGACTTTATGGAAGCTGTTATCGCCCCGATGTGGCAGCCCAAGGCGGAAGCCTTGCTGGAGAAACATCGCTCAGCCGGGGACACCCTGCTGGTAATTACCTCCACCAACCGTTTTATCGTGGAGCCCATATGTCACAAATTGGGCATTACCGAAATCATTGCGGCACGTCCGGAAATGATTGATGGCAGCTACACCGGCAAAATTACCGGCGGCCACACCTTTCAACACGGCAAAGTCGAGCAGCTGAACCGTTGGCTGCAAGAGAAAGATGAAAATCTGGAAGGAGCCTGGTTTTACAGCGACTCCATAAACGACCTGCCGCTGATGGAAGTGGTGGACAATCCGGTAGCGGTAGATCCGGATGATAAATTGCGAGCGGAAGCTAAGCAGCGAGGGTGGGAAATCATTTCATTGCGTTAAAAAAAGGCGGCCAAACGGCCGCCTTTTTTAATTTAAATAACTTTTACAGATTCGCCTCCGCATACTCCGCCAGAATCGAACGCGGCACACCTTGCAGCTGTATATTCCCACCGTAGGCAAAACCTTTAAAGCGTTCGGTCAGGTACGTGAGGCCGGAACTTGTAGCACTCAGGTACGGGGTATCAATCTGTGCAAGGTTACCCAGACACACCACTTTGGAGCCTTTACCCGCTCGAGTGACAATGGTTTTGATTTGGTGCGGGGTGAGGTTTTGAGATTCGTCGATCAGAATCAGGCTGTGCTGGAAACTGCGTCCGCGAATGTAGTTGAGCGACTTGAACATCAGCGGCACTTTATTAAGCACGTAGTCGACGCTGCCGGAGCAATCCTCATCATCGTAGTGAAGTGCCTCGAGGTTGTCAGTAATGGCACCCAGCCAGGGCTCCATTTTTTCCTCTTCGGTACCGGGAAGGAAACCGATGTCTTCATCCAAGCCTTGCGTGCTACGGGTGGCAATAATGCGACGATACAATTTGGTATTCACGGTCATTTCGATGGCCGCCGCCAACGCCAAAATGGTTTTACCGGAGCCGGCAGAGCCAACTAAATTAACCAGATGAACATCCGGATCCATCAACAGGTTGAGCGCCATGGCCTGATAGATATCTCTCGGTTTTAACCCCCAGGCCTCCTGCCCTAACAACTCTTCGCAACTGAACTGCTTCAGCACCACATAGTCGTCGCCGATATCGGCAACACGGCCCACAAAGCCCTGTTCGTCGTGAACGAACTGGTTGCAATAAAGGTCTTTCAGTACCTCACAGCGTGGCACCCTGTGAAAGGCATAGCCAGCGCGCGCTTCGGTTTCTACTGATTCAATGTGATCCCAGAAGCAGCCCTCAAAATCTAGAAAACCTTTGTTGATCAACTCAATGTCACTGACCAGCTGGTCGTTGTGGTAGTCCTCGGAGTCAATGCCGCAGCCACGCGCCTTCAGGCGCATGTTGATGTCCTTGGTGACCAGCACCACTTTCTGGTTGGGGTGATTCTGTTTGAGCAGGAAAATGTCGTTGATGATTTTGTTGTCGTTGAGGTGGGTTGGAAGGATGGCAACGTTGTCTGGGGCATGGCTCATCAGGATGGAGAGACTGCCGAGAGGTTCACTCTGCTCCCCTCGTCGAATCGGCACCCCCTTTTCCACTTCCGCCGAGGTTGCTCCTCCGAGGATCTGGTCAATCCCGCGAATCGCCTGCCGACAATCTGCGGCCTGTGTGTTACGCCCGCTTTTCAGTTTGTCGAGTTCTTCAAGGACGGTCATCGGAATGATGACGTGATGTTCTTCAAAGTTGAGCAGAGCAGTTGGATCGTGAATCAGGACGTTGGTATCTAGGATGTAGAGGGTTGGCAGGTCTGCCTGGGGTGGCATCGCGACGGGCTGGGGCTTTCCCATAAGCACTTCTCCCATTTATTGTCGTTTTGGAAGTCGGGCAGGCTTATGGTTGTCCGGTGGCAGTGGTTAATCAGAAGCCTGCCAATTAGAGCTTGCTTGCGAAATACTATGCGCCTGTCATCAGTACATGTAAATCACTTTTTGAGCTCTCAACCGAAAAATTATGCGAATTAAACGACAGCCTGATGACAGGGATTACATCGGTTCCAGATATTCAAACCGGGGGATCAGCTCACCATCACGCTCGACCGTTTCCGTAAACATCGACAGCGGACGCACCCACAGCTTTTGTTCACCATAAAGCGGGCGATATACCACCAACAGCTCTTCGGTTTCCGAGTGACGGGCAACATCGACAACTTCGTAATCGTTGCCTTTATAGTGGCGGTAACGACCGGGCTGGATAGTAATGTTTGTACTCATTAAAGTAATTCCAGTCGATTGTGATTAGCCCATATCCCTGGCAAAGATTGCTTTCAGGTAGTGAGTTTCAGGAATGGATGGGTGCACTGGATGATCAAGTCCAGCACCTCCTTGCGCGATTACTTGCAAGCGGCGACCACTGCGAGCGCCCGCCAGGCGCACCACGTCCATCAGCATTTCGTCAGAGAGATGCATTGAGCAGGATGCCGACACCAGCAGACCACCGGGCTTAAGAACCCGCATCGCCAACTGGTTAATTTGGTGATAGGCCTTTTCACCCTGCTTGATGTCTTTGCGGCGCTTGATAAATGCCGGAGGATCCAGCACCACAACATCAAATTGACGACCTTCCTGAGCCAGCGCTTTAAGTACATCAGCAGCCTTGCCCTGAATGGTTTGAAAACGATCGCTGACACCGTTCAACGCCGCATTGTTTTCGGCGCTTTCCAATGCATCCTGCGAAGCATCCACACAGATGGCAGACTCTGCACCAGCGGTAAGTGCCTCTACTCCCCAACCACCAATATAGCTGAACACATCCAGTACAGACTTTCCTTTGCACATTCGCTGCAAGGTAGCGCGGTTTTCACGGTGATCATAAAACCAGCCGGTCTTCTGGCCATCCAGTAGTGGTACTTCAAAGAGAGTTTGGTTTTCGACGATTTCCACCATCTGTGGCACATCGCCCCAGCCAATCTCCACACACTCGGGCAATCCTTCCATCTGGCGAAACGGGCCGAGATTGCGGAATACGATACCGCGCGGCTGAACCACGTCCAGCAAAGCCTCGGTGACCTGATCGCGATGGCGATCCATACCTGCCGTTGTTAATTGCACCGACAGGTAACAGCCGAAGCGGTCTACCACCAGGCCTGGTAAACCGTCAGCATCGCCATAGCAAAGACGGTAGCATTGTTGCGGGTAAACTGATTCGCGGCGCTCCATAGCCAACTGCAACTGGCGCTTCAAAAATTCTACATCCAGCAACTGTTCGGGGTCGCGACTGTAGATACGAGCACAAATAAGGCTGTTGGGGTTAATGGTAGCAACACCCAATGCCTTACCGCGATGATCCTCAATAACTGCACAGGCGCCAACTTCCAGGCTTTTCAGCGGGGTTGCAACGACATCCACTTCGTTACTGTATACCCACAGGTGCCCCCCGCGAATACGGCGGTCACAGCCAGGTTTGAGCTTAATGCGCAGTTCAGTCATTACTGATCTCTCGTTGATTGTTTTATTCACTACCGGTTAACAGTGTGAACCAAAAATGATAAAGCCGCCTGTGGGGCGGCTTTTCTGTGATGCGTCAAACATAAAAAGCAGGACTGGCCGATGCCGACCAGCCAGGGCTGCTTATTCGTTGTCGCACACTTCCTGATAAGCATCAGCATCCAGCAGGGATTCCAGCTCTGCTGGATCACTCAGCTTGATCTTGAAGAACCAGCCGTCACCGTAAGGCGAGCTGTTAACGGTTTCCGGAGCGTCTTCCAGATCTTCGTTCACAGCAATGATCTCACCAGATACCGGGCTGTAGATGTCAGAAGCCGCTTTTACAGACTCAACCACACCGGCATCATCACCCGCTTCCACGGTATTGCCCACTTCCGGCAGCTCAACAAATACCACATCCCCCAAGGCCTCCTGCGCGTGGTCGGTAACACCCACGGTCACAGTGCCGTCACCTTCGTCACGAATCCACTCGTGGGAAGCGATGTACTTCAGGCCGCTAATTACTTCGCTCATCTTTTTATCCTCTATCTAATCTTTATTAACGTTAACCCAGCAAACAGCTAAATAAGTAGCTGACTGGCAAAATTAGTCAAATGCTTTGGCACCGTTACGAACAAAGCATGGCTTGATCACTCGGGCCGGGGCTAACTTGCCGCGCAGCTCAACTTGTACTTCATCGCCCGTGGATTTTGGCACACGAGCAAAGGCAATGGCAGTCCCCAGCGTTGGAGAGAAAGCACCACTGGTGATAACACCTTCTCCGGCGCCTTCTGCAACCACGCGCATTCCAGCGCGCAGTACACCGCGTCCCTCGAACACCAGACCTACCAGTTTGTTTTGAACACCGTCGGCTTTTTGTTGGGTCAGGGCTTCACGGCCGATAAAGTCGCGATCTTCCGGCTCCCAGGTCACAGTCCAGCCCATATTGGCTTCCAGCGGTGAAACCTCTTCGGTCATGTCGTTGCCGTACAGGTTCATACCAGCTTCAAGGCGCAGGGTATCGCGCGCCGCCAGGCCACAAGACATAACGCCAGCGTCTTTCAACGCCATCCAAAAATCAGCCGCCTGCTCACCTGGCACCATGATTTCCAGGCCATCTTCACCGGTGTAACCGGTGCGAGCGATGTACCAGCCGTCCACGTCCTTGGCCACAAATGGCTTCAGCTCATCTATTGCGGCTGCTGCGGCCGGACTGACAACAGTTTTTGTCAGTTCAATTGCCTGCGGCCCCTGAATGGCCACCATGGCAAACTCCGGGCGTTCGGTCAGGGCTACATCAAACCCTTCTGCCTGCTTATTCATCCAGGCGAGATCTTTTTCGCGAGTAGAGCAATTCACAACAACACGATAATCGACAGGACTGTTGTGATAGATGATCAGGTCATCAATCACACCACCCTGCTCGTTCAGCATACCGCTGTAGAGAGCCTTGCCAGGCTTGTCGTCCAGTTTGGCAACATCATGGGTTACCAACTTGCGCAGGTAGGCGCGGGCGTCAGCGCCGGCAACGTCAATCACGGTCATGTGACTGACGTCAAACATCCCGGCTTTCTCACGCACCGCGTTGTGCTCTTCAATTTGTGAGCCGTAGTTGAGCGGCATGTCCCAGCCACCAAAATCGACAATTTTGCCACCAAGTTGCTGGTGTGTTTCAAACAGTGCGGTGCGATTTCCCATGGATATTGCCTCGATATCATTCTGCTTATTTCAAAGTGGCGCGATTTTATCGGCTATAGCCCACAAAAACTAGCCAACGTGCAAGTTAATCCCGGTTTCTGAGTGCAAAGCTTACAAAGCGGCACTCGCGCAACTAATAGGCAGCGTTCATAATGGCTGCTTTTAAATCACACGATTGCAGCCATGACCAACCATCTCCAGCACCCCTACGATGAATTAACGCCGGATCGCGTGCTTGATGCCGTCGAAGAGCAGGGATTTCACAGTGATGCCCGCATCTACCCTCTCAACAGCTACGAGAACCGGGTCTACCAGGTGGGGCTGGAGGATTCACAGCCGATTATCGCCAAATTCTATCGCCCCGAGCGCTGGAGTGATGCACAGATACTCGAGGAGCATGCTTTCACCAGAGAGCTGGCTGACCTCGAAATCCCTGTGGTTCCGCCAATGGTGAATTCGAATAATGAGACCCTGTTGTCATGTCACGGCTTTCGGTTTGCCCTGTTTGAGCGCCGTGGTGGTCGCGCCCCGGAGCTCGACAATCCCGACAATTTGGAGATTCTCGGTCGCTACCTCGGCCGCATTCATGCCGCCGGACAGGCCAGCGATTTCGCGCACCGCCCGGGCATTGATGTGCAATCGTATGCCATCGACAGCTTTGAATACCTCACCAAAAGCGATTTCATTCCCATTGAACTTGCCACCAGCTACCGAACCCTGTGCGAGGATCTGATAGCCAAACTGCAACAGTTGTTTGATATCGTGCCCTTTCGCAATATTCGACTGCACGGCGACTGCCACCCCGGCAATATTCTTTGGCGAGACGACCTGCCCAACTTTGTTGATTTCGACGACTGCAGATCTGGCCCGGCGATTCAGGATCTGTGGATGCTGCTGTCGGGTGACCGCGCACAGCAAACTGCCCAGATGCTCGACATTCTTGAAGGGTACGAACAGTTTTGTGATTTTGACCCCGCAGAACTGTCACTTATTGAGGGGCTGCGCACCCTGAGAATCATGCACTACGCAGCCTGGTTGGCAAGGCGCTGGGATGACCCGGCATTTCCGAGAGTGTTTAGTTGGTTCAATACGCCGCGCTATTGGGGGGACCATATTCTCGAACTGCGTGAGCAATTAGCGGCGCTGCAGGAGCCTGCCTTGCGGCTCGTACCCTAGGGCTCTTACGGACTCTAAAACTGTATTTTTTTATGCAGGTTGAGCGAACGGTAAACTTCTGCGGATAGTTGTCGCTACTATTTTGAACACTTGGCTGAATACAACAATATGAACCTGTTCTTTTTCATTACTGTCATTCTAGTCGTTTTGATCGGCTTGTTCTTCTGTGTACGCAGGGAAATTACCTGGCCTACCTGCCTGCTACTGCTCAGCGCCTTAGGCTTGATCGAATACAAACTGGAATCCGTTACCCGCGAAGAACACAACCAGGATCTTGAACTGGAAGTTTCCAATCACCTGAGCTCAATAACGGCCCAGATGGTGAGTAATATCAACACCAATTTCTCACTGATCAGAGGCCTTGCAGCGCACATAGCCACTAAACCCGATATCACCCAGCCAGAATTCACCCTCTACGCTGAAGCGGTATTTCGCCAGGATCCTATGTTAATCAATCTTGCAGCCGCTCCAGACATGGTGATTCGGATGATTTACCCCATCAAGGGCAATGGAAGCGCTTTAGGGTTGGACTATATGGCAACACCAGGTCAGCGCGACGCTGTACTGGAGGCCAAGCGACAACGGGCTATCGTGGTGGCAGGCCCATTGGAGATTGTGCAGGGCGGGAAAGCCATCATCGGCCGCATACCTGTTTTTATTCCCGACACAGAGACCGGCGAAGAGAAATTCTGGGGAATTGTATCGGCCCCATTGGATGCAAATGCACTGTTTGACTCGGTGGGCTTAACCGATGAAGAGTTGGATATCGACATTGCAATTCGCGGTAGAGACGGACTTGGTGCCAGCGGTGAAATTTTTTGGGGCAATCCGGATGTGTTTGACGACCCGAGAGCGGTTCACTCATCCATACCGGTTGGTGATGGTAAATGGGCTCTCGCTGCCAGGCCTTTAATGGGCTGGAATCAAACTCCAACAAGTATCTGGATCATGCGCTCAATAGCCATTTTGCTGGCACTGGGCAATCTGCTGGTTTTACGGGGCCGCCACCTACAGATCCAGAACACTCGCAAATACCAGAAAACAATTCGCGAAAATGAACAGCTACTCAATGATGCTGGAGAGCTGGCCCAAATCGGGGGCTGGAAGATCCACGCTTCCGGAGAGCTGTCCCACCTGAGTCGTCAAACCACCCGCATCCTCAACCTGTCCGAAAAAGAATCAGCTCGCAGCCTGGAAGAAATCCTCGAAAAGTTTGATACCTCCCAGGCCAATGCGCTCAAGTATCACCTTCAGGAAGCCATCACCGCTGGACGGAAGTTTGATATTGAACTGCAGATGTCTGATAGCGAAGAGCTGCGCTGGCTTCGCCTGATAGGCAACCCAATCTCAAGCAATGGTCATGTCAGCGAAGTGGTTGGTGCGATTCAGGACATTACCGAGAAGAAGAGATTCAGCGAGATGATCCAGCACCAGGCCACTCACGATATTGTTACCGGCCTGCCAAACCGCTTCCTGTTTGAAAGCTACCTGAGCAAATCCATTGCCAAGGCCCATCGGGAACAACGGGAGCTGGCGGTACTGTTTCTCGACCTGGACAAATTCAAGTCAATCAACGATAACCTCGGCCACAAAGCCGGAGATATGCTGCTCAGCGAAGTGGGCAATCGAATCAAAAACTGCCTGCGCAGTTCTGACACCGTGGCACGCTACAGCGGCGATGAATTTACCCTGATACTCGACAATCCCGGTCATAAAAACGACGTGGTTGCGGTGGCAGAAAAAATTCTCAATGTCATCAACCAGCCCTACAGCATTCTCAACCACCAGGTATTCTGTTCAGGCAGTGTTGGCATCTCCATCTACCCCAAGGATGGCTACACGCCGGAAGACCTGATCAGCAACGCCGACCACGCCATGTACCAGGTGAAAAAGGAAGGCCGCAACGGATGGCACTATTTCACCAGTGAAATGCAACGCCAATCGGAGCGTCGCCACCTGTTGCACAACAAACTCTCTTCAGCGATTGCCGATAAAGCCCTGGATGTACATTACCAACCGATCATGAATCTCAGCACCGGTAAGGTGGTGAAGTGTGAGGCGCTGGTGCGCTGGTTTGATAACGGCGCACTGGTTCCCACCATCGACTTTATCTCGCTGGCTGAAGAGACCGGCATGATCAACGAGATCGATCGACTGGTGTTGCAGCAGGCCGGAGCTTACTTTCGACGCCTCAACGCCAAGCTCGACCACAGCATTAGCCTCTCGGTAAATCTCTCGCCGCGACTGTTTACTGCCCGCGATAACGCGCTGGGATTGTGGATGGAGATTATTCAGGATCTCTCCAACCACCTTGCCATCACCGTAGAAATTACTGAGCGCCTGTTAACCCAAAACTCCGATCAGGCGATGAGCGTACTTTCCCGGCTCAAGGAGTTCGGGGTAGAAATTGCCATTGACGACTTTGGCACCGGCTACTCATCACTGAGTTACCTCAACAATTTCCCCATTGATATTCTGAAAATTGACGGCTCCTTTGTACGCAATGCCACTAATGACGAATCCGCCAGCACTCTTACCGACACCATTATCAGTCTGGCGAAAAAGATGTCCTTGCTGGTGGTTGCCGAAGGCATCGAAACCGAGGGCCAGTTGCACTATCTGCAACAGCGCAACTGCGATATGGGCCAGGGTTACCTGCTTGGAAAGCCGATGGACGGGGAACTGTTTGCCGAGTGGCTGCAGGTAGATGCCCGCCAGATGAAAAAGATGATTACCGGAATAAGCAATTCAGCAACGGCAACAGAAAACGCAAATGCCTGATCAGCCAACCAATAAAAAAGGGAGCATTTGCTCCCTTTTTTATTGCGCTATCACTCTTACACGAACAGTTAACCTGCAAAGCGCTCTTTGATCACCTCAAAGGTCGCGCGAACACCAAATGCTTCTCCGCCCACTGGTCGACCAGACTGCTTGCGGCTGTTCCAGGCCATGATGTCAAAATGCACCCAGGGGATGTCGTCGCCAACAAACTCCTGCAGATACAAAGCGGCGGTGATTGCGCCACCAAACGGTCCGCTGGCGCAGTTCACCAGATCGGCGATGTCACTTTCCAGCATGTACTTGTACGGTTTGTGCAGCGGCATGTGCCATACCGGATCGTCCACCTGGTCGCCGGCAGCAATCAGGTCAAAGGCCAGCGAAGCGTCGTCGGTGAAAAAGCCCGGCAACTCAGTGCCGAGCGCAATGCGGCAAGCACCGGTCAGAGTAGCGAAATCTACCAGCATCTCCGGCTTCTCCTCGCACGCTTCGGTCAGTGCATCGCACAGCACCAGACGGCCTTCCGCATCTGTATTGTCCACTTCCACAGTCAGTCCCTGACGGGTGGTGATCACATCGCCGGGACGGAAGGCATTGCCCGCAATCGCATTTTCCACTGCCGGCACCAACACTCGCAGACGCACTGGCAGGTTGTGAGACATAATCAGGCGGGCAAGGCCAATCACATGAGCGGCACCGCCCATATCCTTTTTCATCAGCCGCATACCAACGCCCGGCTTGATGTCCAGACCTCCGGAGTCAAAGCAAACGCCCTTGCCAACCAGGGTCACTTTCGGGTGGGACTCATCCCCCCAATGCAGATCAATTAAACGCGGCGCATGGACACTGGCACGACCTACCGCGTGAATGGTCGGGTAGTTTTGCGCCAACAGCTCGTCGCCCACAATTTGTTTCACCTGGCCACCAAATTCCTTGGCCAGGTTTTCCATGGTCTCCCCGAGATGTTCCGGCATCATGTCCGCGGCCGGAGTATTCACCAGATCGCGTACCAGTGCAGTCGCCAGCACCAGCTTGTTGGCTTCGTCCACCAGTTCCTGAGTTGGCAGAACCAGCTGCGGGCGCTCCTGTGAGTCGGCTTTTTTGTAGCGATCAAAACGATAGGCACCCATACCCCAGCTGAACGCGGCCATTTTCAGGGTTGCTTCCTCAGCATCCAGCCTGTAATCACCCACCGGCAGCTGGTTGGGCAGATCTCCGCAGATAAAGTGATTGTCGATCGCTGGAACACCCACCACTACCTGATTGAGAACGCCGTCCTCTCCGGGCACCAGGCTCATACCTTTGCCCTTGAACTCAGTGCTGGCCAGCCAGTTTTGCAGCGCCTCGGGCTGCTGCTCAAACCAGTTGTCGTAGTTGCTGGTTTCAACCAAAGTCAGTGGCGTGCCGTGATCACCGGCAATCAGAAGCGTGTTCATAGTGTGGATACCGTATTCCAATAGGAGTAAAACGAGTCGCCCAGTATATCGGGGATACCTCCCCGACCCAAGCGGCGTGGTAACTGGAGAAAGAGCCCGTCTCTCTGTAAGTAAGTGGCTGATACTCCAAATTGAGGAGCCTCGAAATCATCGAGCAACCGAAAAAAAGAATTGGATTAACTATCAGTAGTGCGGCGGCGGTGGTTCGTCACGGGCATCGTCAAAGCTGTCCCCTGTCATCGCCTCCCTCAATCTCTCGGCCAATGTCTCCAGTGATCGTTGCAACTTATCGAGCTGGACTTGCTGTTTGACCACCACATCATTAAGCGCCTGAATCGTATCTTCCTGATAGGCGCTACGGGTTTCCAGCTCTTCTATTCGAATTTCAAATTTATCCATCTTTGCCTCTAGCCTGGCTCTGCCATATTCAAATTCGCGCCCATGGTAGCCGACGGCAATCGTTTGGTGAATCAATGATGAAATTGTTTTAACTGGCTGCTATTCAAGACCAGGGTCTATTCTGTATAACAGCTGTCATAAACTTCTGACAGCATTACTGTCCATTTTTCTCTCACGGAACGACCCATGTCCCAAGACACTTTGCCCAGCAATGTGACGCCTCTCCATGAGGAGCTGGCTGACATCAACCTCAACAGCCCGGAACTGTATATCAATCGTCACCACAGCTTGATGCAGTTTAACCTGCGTGTACTGGAGCAGGCGTTGAATGAGGACTATCCGCTGCTGGAGCGACTGCGTTTTCTGCTGATCTTCAGCAGCAACATGGACGAGTTTTTTGAGATTCGGCTGGCCGGCCTGCAACGTCAAATCAGTTTTTCCCGCGAAAGCGTATGGCTGGACGGCATTCACCCCCAGGAAGTGCTCAAGCAGCTGAGCCTGCTTTGTCACGAGGGTTTCGACAAGCAGTACCGGATTCTCAACGAGACACTGATTCCGGCGATGAATGCACAGGGTGTGCGCTTCCTGCAACGCAAAGTCTGGAATGATCGAATCGCCGCCTGGGCAGAGGACTATTTCCGCACCCAGATTCAGCCGGTGGTGAGTCCACTTGGGCTCGACCCGGCACACCCATTCCCGCGCCTGGCCAACAAGAGCCTCAACTTTATCGTCTCGCTGGAAGGCACCGACGCCTTTGGCCGCGAGATGAAGCGTGCCATTGTGCCAGCACCGCGCTCCCTGCCGCGACTGATTCGCGTTCCCGACGAACTCTGCGATGGCGGTGACAACTTTGTTTACCTGTCGTCGATGATGCACGCCCACATCGGAGAGCTGTTCCCGGGCATGACCGCCACTGGCTGTTACCAGTTTCGCCTGACCCGCGACGCCGACCTCGACCTGAACGCCGCCGAGGTGGAAGATATCGCCCGTGCACTGCGAGGTGAACTGCACTCACGCCGTTTTGGCAGTGCCATTCGCCTGGAAGTAACTGACGATTGTCCGCAGGAGCTGGTGGAGTTTCTGCTTGATCAGGTCAACCTCACCGAAAGCGAGCTCTATCGCGTTAACGGTCCGGTAAACCTGGGCCGCATGATGGAGGTGATGAATCAGGTTGACCGCCCTGACCTGCTGTTCCCGCCAATCACTCCGGGCGTACCCAAACCGCTGCTGAAACCGGAAACCACCATTTTCGATGCTGTTCAGAAAGAAGATATTCTGCTTCTGCACCCGTTTCAGTCATTCACCCCGATCATCGACCTGCTCAGGCAGGCCGCTCGCGATCCCGATGTACTGGCGATCAAACAGACTTTGTATCGCACCGGTGCCCGCTCGGAAATCGTTGATGCCCTCGTAGAAGCCGCCCGTAACGGCAAAGAGGTTATTGTGGTGGTGGAGCTACGCGCCCGCTTTGACGAGGCGGATAACCTGCAGCTGGCCAGCCGCCTGCAGGACGCTGGCGCGGTAATCACCTATGGTGTGGTCAATTACAAGACTCACGCCAAGACCATGCTGATTGTGCGCCGCGAAGGCAAACAACTGCGCCGTTATGTGCATCTGGGTACCGGCAACTATCACTCGGGGAACGCCCGTGTTTATACCGACTACAGCCTGCTCAGTTGCGACGAAGAGCTGGGAAGTGATGTTCATAAGATTTTCCAGCAGCTCACCGGCATGGGTCGTGCGGAAGGTTTACAACGTTTACTGAGTGCTCCGTTTAGCCTGCGCAAGAAAATCACACGCATGATTCGCGGCGAGGCAGCTGCAGCCGCGGAAGGCAAATCGGCGCGGATAATTATGAAATTCAACAGCCTCACCGATGAGGGCATTATTCAGGAGCTGTACAAGGCGAGTCAGACCGGAGTCAAAATCGACCTGATCATTCGCGGTATGTGCTGCCTGCGCCCCGGTATTGAGGGAGTTTCCGAAAATATTCGCGTCACCTCGATTGTCGGCCGCTTTCTGGAACACTCCCGCGTGTATTACTTTGAAAATGCTCAACCGCAGCTGTTCTGCGGCAGCGCCGATATGATGGAGCGCAATCTCAAACATCGCGTCGAGATCGCTTTCCCGGTAGAGAATCATAAGCTGCACAATCGCATTATGGATGAGCTGAACTGCTACCTGGATGACAACACCTTCAGCTGGGAACTGCAATCCGATGGAACTTATTTGAGACTGGCTCCGGCCGGTGACGAACCGGCCAGCTCATCCCAACAGCAATTGCTCGAGCTGTTTTCCGGTTAAATCCAGCGTCAACGAATGTGGAGCTGATACCCCGAGTCGGAGATCAGCTCCGCTTCATTTTCCAGTTCGTTGGCGGTCAATGGGTGTCGCGACAGCCAGTCGAGCGGGAAATTAAGGCTGAGGGTTTTGCCCTCAGCCGAAACCGTAAACTCCGGCTCCCCCTCTTCTTGGGCAACGTATTTGAACAGCACTGCAAGGCGCAGCAGCATGGCCATTTTCAGCAAAGCCGAGCGGCGCTTTTTGGGTAATTCTTTAAACAGATCCATTGGCAGCTTGCGGCGGTGACTGCGCACCAGCAGTGCCAGCACCTGCTGATCCCGCTGCGAGAAGCCGGGCAGGTCGGAATTGTGAATCAGGTATTCACCGTGCTTGTGAAACTGGTTATGAGCAATGGTCAGTCCGATTTCATGCAATCGCGCTGCCCAGCACAACATCATCTGGTCGTCCTGATTGAGTTTCCAGCTGTCGCAAACAAATTCGTACAACTGCCCGGCCATCTGTTCGACACGCCCGGCAACTTTGTCATCTACCGCGCAACGCTGCATCAGGGCATTGACACTTCGCTCACGCACATCCTCATGGCGCAGGCGGCCGATCATGTCGTACACAACCCCTTCACGCAGGGCGCCATTGGAGACTGTCATATTCTCTATGCCGAGCACGTCAAACAACGCACAGGTAATCGCCAACCCGGACGGAAATACCGTGCGACGATTTTCTTTCAAGCCGGGAAAATCCAGGTTATCCATACAGTCGACTGCCAACACAGCCTGTTTGAGTTTGGCGAGTCCGCCCGGTGTTATTGACTCAGTAGCCCAGCCCTGCTCCTGCAATACCTGGTGAACTGCCAGCAGTGTTCCGGATGAACCGACACATTCCTGCCAGCCCATCTGCCGATAGGCATCGCGAATATTGAGCACCTCCAGGCTGGCTGCCTCAACGGCTTTCTGAAACGCTTTTTCGGTGATTTTTCCATCGTCGAAAAAGCGCTTCATATAGCTGACACACCCCATGTGCAGACTTTCAAGGCGCTTGGGTTCAAAGCGCTGGCCGATAGCAAACTCGGTACTGCCACCGCCGATATCCACCACCAGCCGCGACTGCTCATCGTCAGCCAGGGTGTGGGCAACTCCCAGATAGATCAGCCTCGCCTCTTCACGACCAGGAATAATCTCCACCGGACAGCCCAGCACCGCTTCGGCGGGCACGGTAAATTCTTTGCTGTTTTTTGCGGCACGAAGGGTATTGGTACCCACAACCCGCACCATATCCGGCTGCAGGCTGTCGATGACCTGGCGAAAGCGCGCCAGGCAGGAGAGGCCTCGACCAATTGCTTCAGCGGACAACTTCCCTTTCTTGCCAATTCCGGCTGCCAACTGCACCTTTTCGCCAATCCTTTCAATGGGCCTGATTTCCCCGTGCTCCTCACGAGCCACAATCAGGTGAAAACTGTTTGAACCGAGATCCACCGCGGCCAGAGTTGTTGGTTGGTTTTGTTGTTCCACTATCGATGCCTTGAAATATAAAGAGCTAACCCATATTAAAGACTATTACAGGTCCACTACCATATGTTGACACCGTTGTTCAGCAGGGACCGCGGGTGTTATTATCGCCCGCATTGTATCAACGCTGCCGGCTTCGGCCACCTGCGCAGTACCCCTCAAATTTGGAGAATAGTTTATGAGCATCGCGCAAATCACCGACGCCTCTTTTGAAGCAGAAGTACTGAATTCAGACATTCCTGTACTGGTAGACTTCTGGGCAACCTGGTGCGGCCCTTGCAAAATGATCGCCCCGATCCTGGATCAACTGGCTGGCGAACTGGAAGGCAAAGTTAAAATCTGCAAAATCGACGTAGACACCAACAAAGAGATGGCAGCCAAGTACAATGTGCGCGGTGTACCAACTCTGATGATGTTCAAAGACGGCAATCTGGAAGCGAGCAAAGTGGGCGCACTGTCCAAGCCGCAACTGACCCAGTTTGTTGAAGAGAACTGCTAAGTAGCCAGTTGAAGCGAGACTGGTATAAAGTCTCGCTTCAACATGCTCAGAGTTTGCACAATCCCTGATAGCCTGTATACTTAGCCCAATAAAACGAATCAACCTGCCGCCCTTAATCCAAGATTTGCTTCCAATCGCTCCGTTCAGCCAATCTTTGCGGCTCTTTTAACTAACTAATTCTGTACGACTCTATTGCCAAATCTGCGCAAATAGTTAATTCCTAATTCCAACAAAGTCACGCCTCTATGAACCTGACCGATCTGAAAACCAAACCCATTGGCGAACTCCTTCAAATCGCCGAAAGCATTGGCCTCGACAATCTGGCCCGCTCCCGCAAACAAGACATCATCTTCAATATCCTCAAACGCCACGCCAAATCCGGCGAAGACATTTTTGGCGAAGGGGTATTGGAAATTCTTCCGGATGGTTTTGGTTTCCTTCGTTCCGCCGACGGTTCTTACCTGGCAGGTCCGGATGACATTTACGTCTCTCCCAGCCAGATTCGTCGCTTTAACCTGCGCACTGGTGACTCCCTGGCGGGCAAAATCCGGCCACCCAAGGATGGCGAGCGTTACTTCGCCATGCTCAAGCTGGACACCATTAACTTCGACAAGCCTGAAAACGCCCGCAACAAAATCCTGTTTGAAAACCTTACCCCGCTGTTCCCGGATGAACGCCTCAAACTTGAAGCCGGCAATGGCAGTACCGAAGACCTGACCGGTCGCATCATTGACCTTATCTCCCCTATCGGCAAAGGCCAGCGCGGCCTGATCGTGGCTCCACCCAAGGCCGGTAAAACTATCATGATGCAGAACATCGCCCAGTCGATTATCCGCAACAACCCGGAAGCGCACATTATGGTGCTGCTGATCGACGAGCGTCCGGAAGAAGTTACCGAAATGGAGCGCACCGTGCGCGGCGAAGTGGTTGCCTCCACCTTTGACGAGCCGCCCTCGCGCCACGTACAGGTTGCCGAAATGGTGATCGAAAAGGCCAAGCGCCTGGTAGAGCACAAAAAAGACGTGGTAATCCTGCTCGACTCCATCACCCGTCTGGCACGAGCCTACAACACCGTACAGCCGTCCTCTGGCAAGGTACTGACCGGTGGTGTTGACGCCCACGCTCTGGAAAAGCCCAAGCGTTTCTTCGGTGCCGCGCGCAATATCGAACAGGGTGGCTCACTGACCATTATCGCCACCGCACTGGTAGACACTGGCTCAAAAATGGACGAAGTAATTTACGAAGAATTTAAAGGCACCGGTAACCAGGAACTTCACCTGGATCGCAAGATCGCAGAGAAGCGTGTTTTCCCTGCCATCAACGTGCGCCGCTCCGGCACTCGCCGCGAAGACCTGTTGATGAAAGAAGACGAGCTGCAGCGGGTATGGATTCTGCGTAAACTGCTGCACGACATGGAAGACATCTCCGCTACCGAATTCCTGGTGGATCGCCTGAAAGGCTTCAAAACCAACGACGAATTCTTCCTGGCAATGAAACGCAAATAACCACCTGCGTTTTCACCAGCAATAAAAAAACCGGCCTAAGCCGGTTTTTTATTGCCCGATATTATCAGGCGCCAACAACTGTAACGTTGGAAGCTTGCGGGCCTTTCTGACCATCGCTCACTTCAAAGCTCACTTGTTGACCTTCGTACAGAGTGCGGCGACCAGTGCCATTGATTGCGCGGTAATGCACAAACACATCAGCGCTGCCTTCTCGTTCTATAAACCCGTACCCTTTCGCATCGTTAAACCACTTGACGATGCCTGTTACCAACTCAGACATAGAAAACCTCATGTTTTATTATCATTTAGTCTTGGAACCTTTGTTTCATGCCGCCACACTCGAATATGAAGACACGGAACAGCGCCCTACTACCATGGACACCGGCTTACTTTAGGGTTGAATTATTCGATTTACAAGTTTTCAACCCTGATCGGTATTGAAAAGGGCCCAAATGCCGAATCCGAGTATGGTAAAGTCGGCGCTTATCGAATATTTAGCTGGATTTGTGCATGCAATACCGAGATCTGCGCGATTTTATTACCGCCCTGGAGAAACGCGGTGAATTAAAGCGCATTACCGCGCCTGTTGACCCCAACCTGGAAATGACCGAAATAGCCGACCGCACGTTGCGTGCTGGTGGCCCAGCCTTACTGTTTGAAAACCCGGTGGGTTATGACATTCCTGTACTGGCCAACCTGTTTGGCACGCCGGACCGGGTCGCACTGGGCATGGGTCAGGAAAATGTCACTGCACTGCGCGATGTCGGCAAATTGCTGGCTTTCCTGAAAGAACCTGAGCCGCCGAAAGGATTTAAAGAACTCTGGGAAAAGCGGGGCACCTTTAAACAGGTGCTGAATATGCCTGCAAAAGAGGTGAAGAAAGCCCCCTGCCAAAAAGTCGTGCTGGAAGGCGATGAGGTAGACCTGGACCGGATCCCCATTCAAACGTGCTGGCCAGGTGATGCAGCCCCTCTTGTAACCTGGCCATTGGTTATTACCCGTGGTCCAGAGAAAGAACGCCAGAACCTCGGCATTTACCGAATGCAGAAGATCGGCAAAAACAAACTGATCATGCGCTGGCTGGCGCATCGCGGCGGCGCACTCGATTTTCGCGATTGGCAACTCAAGCACCCCGGCGAGCCATTTCCAGTTTCCGTCGCATTAGGGGCAGACCCAGCCACCATTCTCGGAGCTGTTACACCAGTACCGGATACACTGTCGGAATACGCTTTTGCCGGGTTGCTGCGCGGCGACAAAACCGAAGTAGTGAAAAGTATTGGTAACGATTTACAGGTGCCGGCAAGTGCAGAATTTATTCTCGAAGGTTACCTCTATCCTGGCGAGATGGCCGATGAAGGCCCGTTTGGTGACCATACCGGTTATTACAATGAGGTTGAGCAGTTCCCGGTATTTACCGTTGAGCGAATTACCCATCGTGAAAACCCGATCTACCACAGCACCTACACCGGCCGGCCACCAGATGAGCCCGCCATACTGGGCGTGGCACTGAACGAAGTTTTTGTGCCGATTTTGCAAAAGCAATTTCCGGAGATCACAGATTTTTATCTGCCGCCAGAAGGCTGCTCGTACCGCTTTGCTGTTGTCACAATCAAGAAGCAGTACGCCGGTCACGCCAAACGTGTAATGATGGGTGTGTGGTCATTTCTGCGACAGTTTATGTACACCAAATTTGTGGTCGTTACCGATGACGATGTAAATGCTCGCGACTGGAACGATGTAATCTGGGCGATGACCACTCGTATGGATCCGGGCCGCGATACTGTGATCGTCGACAACACTCCGATTGATTATCTGGACTTTGCATCACCGGTTTCCGGGCTCGGTTCAAAAATCGGTTTTGATGCAACCAATAAATGGCCCGGTGAAACGAATCGCGAGTGGGGCGAGCCAATTACCATGAGCGACGACATTAAAAATCGCGTCGATGAGATCTGGGACAGCTTAGGGATTGATTGACCACCATTAATTTTTAATCGATATGTAAAAGCCGGGATAATTCCCGGCTTTTTATTAGGGCTGGTCAGTGCTCCGTAGATCCGGCATTCACTCAATCCTGAAAAGCCATTCCTCATATAACCCACAAATCGTCGCGACTTTCCAGGATTGAGCAAATGCCTGCTAAGACATAACCAAAAAAACAACCAAAAAATTTAACCCACCACTTTCAGCACTCACAGTGTGAGCCCCAGTGCAGCGGAAAGGTTTCACCCGATTTGTCAGTCATATGAGGGTGAGGCCTTTCCGCTGTAATGGGGCGGGTTTAGTACTCCGTAGCCCGGCATTCACTCAACCCTGAAAAGCCACTCCTCATATAACCCACAAATCGTCGCGACTCTCCAGGATTGAGCAAATGCCTGCTAAGGCATAACCAAAAAAACAACCAAAAAAGTTAACCCACCACTTTCAGCGCTCACAGTGTGAGCCCCAGTGCAGCGGAAAGGTTTCACCCGATTTGTCAGTCATATGAGGGTGAGGCCTTTCCGCTGTAATGGGGCGGGTTTAGTACTCCGTAGCCCGGCATTCACTCAACCCTGAAAAGCCATTCCTCATATAACCCACAAATCGTCGCGACTTTCCAGGATTGAGCAAATGCCTGCTAAGGCATAACCAAAAAAACAACCAAAAAAGTTAACCCACCACTTTCAGTACTCACAGTGTGAGCCCCAGTGCAGCGGAAAGGTTTCACCCGATTTGTCAGTCATATGAGGGTGAGGCCTTTCCGCTGTAATGGGGCGGGTTTAGTACTCCGTAGCCCGGCATTCACTCAACCCTGAAAAGCCACTCCTCATATAACCCACAAATCGTCGCGACTTTCCAGGATTGAGCAAATGCCTGCTAAGGCATAACCAAAAAAACAACCAAAAAAGTTAACCCACCACTTTCAGTACTCACAGTGTGAGCCCCAGTTCAGCGGAAAGGTTTCACCCGATTTGTCAGTCATATGAGGGTGAGGCCTTTCCGCTGTAATGGGGCGGGTTTAGTACTCCGTAGCCCGGCATTCACTCAACCCTGAAAAGCCACTCCTCATATAACCCACAAATCGTCGCAACTTTCCAGGATTGAGTGAATACCTGTTTACCTGCAATCAGAAAACTTCATTAGAATAGCGAAAGATATTTTCGGAGAAGATCATGAAAAACATGCTAAATGATATCCCCGCACAATTACCGAATGAACTCTATACCGATTTAATTAATGGAAAAAACTTTCGAGTCGAGCGCATTGTGTCCCAAGGACATAGCTCCCCAGAGAACTTCTGGTATGACCAGGAAGAACATGAGTGGGTTCTAATTTTGCAAGGAGATGCCGAGTTATTATTGGAAGGGGAAAACAAACCCAGAAAACTAAACGTTGGCGACCACCTGAACATTCCCGCCCACTGCAAGCACCGTGTCATTTCCACCAGCAGCTCACCAAAAACTATCTGGCTGGCCATTTTTTACCAATAAATATCACCGACTATCAAATCATGTTCTGCTCATGCTCCAGCAGCCATTGCTTGCGCTTTAGACCACCAGCATAACCAGTCAGAGTTCCGTTGGCTCCAATAACACGGTGACAGGGAACAATAATAGCGATTGGGTTACGGCCATTTGCCGCTCCCACTGCTCGCGAAGCGGTGGGTTTACCAATAGCTTGAGCGATTTTTCCATAACTTGCCGTGTCACCGTATCGAACGCTCAACAATTGTTGCCACACCTGTTTTTGAAACTCAGTACCTGATGGGTTTAAAGGCAGATCAAAATTGCTTCTGCGGCCGGCAAAGTAATCTTCCAGCTGTTCCACAGCTCGCTCGACAATTGGATTGCTCTTCACACCATTGACCGGTACCGATTCTTCGTCACAAAAGCGGACCTCGGTTAATCCGCCATGATCACCACGCACCAATAATTCACCCAGAGGCGTTGAAATAACTCGATAATCAGTCACGACTTTTCTCCACAATCTTGCTCTAACAAACGCCACATCTGCAGGCTGGCATAACTGCTCCAAGGCCGCCACTGTTCCGGATCTGGCTCACCAGCCAAAAGTTCCAATCCTTTGCGTACCCCCAAGTCGCTTGCCAGCCAGATATCCGGGTCGCCCATTCGCATCCGCACATAATCAACAGTCCAGGGTCCAATTCCTTTCAGAGCCAACCACTTATTCGGGTCTTCTTCGCCACCATTCGCCAGATAGGCGGCGAAGTCTCGCAGGGTTTCCCTTCGCGAATTGGGCATACGCAGAAATGACAATGACGAGGAGGCCACTTTCCCAGGCGCAGGGAATAAACGCTCACTGTCATTCAATGGCTCACCCAGTTCTGACACCAGTTTTTCCACCAGTTGCCGCGCCGCCAACACCGACACTTGCTGACCCAATATCGCACGCACACCAGCCTCAAATGGAGACCAGATTCCCGGCAATGGTAGCCCTTTCGAAACCCTTGGCGCCAAGGCCGGGCAGTTTCCCAAGTGGTTGGCAATTGTGTCTCGATCTGCATCCAGGTCCAGTATCCTGCGCACTTGGGCAATCGCAGCGGCGGTAAGCTCTGGTCGATCCAACCACAATTGAACCCTGAAACCATGACGCTCCGCACAGTGCGTTACCACAAATGCTCCGCGCGCATTGCCTATCTGGATCGTGCGGCGGTAACTGTCATCAGTCACCTGTTCCAGCCCCTCAATGGCACGTTGCGCCAAAAATCGTTGCAGCCACGACCAATCGTACGGCGGGCGGTAGCACAAAAACAGTAATGCACCTTCGCCGCCCATTTTCATTTCGTCGCTGCCACCACTGCGACGCACCTCTCGAGGAGCCATACCCATCAATTGATTGAAAGCGGCATTGAATCGTCGCACGCTGCCAAAACCGGACGCGATCGCTATGTCACCGATCGCCAAGGACGATTGTTGTAGCAACTGCTTGGCGAGTAATACTCGTCGAAAATTGAGGTAACGCAGCGGTGACAAGCCCAACTCATCCTGAAACAGTTTGCGCAGGTAGCGATCAGACACCCCCAGTCGTTCAGAAAACTCCGACAGGGATTGTTCGCACCATGCCCCCTCATCAATCAGGCGCACCGCACGCGCCAGAGTGGTTCCGGTCCCACGCCATGCTGGTGAACCCGGCGCTGCTTCAGGCCGGCAGCGCAAACAGGGCCTGAACCCCGCCTGACTGGCCTCCAGTGCCGAACTGAAGTACTGCACATTGCTCTCCTTCGGAGCCGGGGCAGGACAGATGGGCCGGCAAAATATACCGGTAGTTTTCACCGCAACGAAAAACAGGCCATCAAATCGCACGTCTCGCGATAAGCGGGCTCGGCTACAGCGGTCAGTACTGAGTGGAGGGGCGTCTGTTTTCATAGCATCAGTGTACGCCAACCGAAGAACAGTTTTGGTCGTTTTCGGAACTAAATGAATTCGCTACAGGCCCGGCCTGATGTAGACTGGCCCAAAACAAGGAGGTCACTCAATGGTATTGGGCCTGTCGACACTAATTGATTACTTGCTGTTGAGGCTAAAAAAGCGCCAATCAAGGCATGAGGAGAGCAGTTTGGTCATTCCAAATAAACGACGAATAACGCAGAGTGGCGTTTTTTTAGCCTCAACCCATAGGGCTGTGGCCATTTTTTCGGCCAGCAGCGTTATCAGTCGCTTATGTAGAATAACTACACTGCACTCCTTCTGCCTTGCTGGCCCAAAAAATGACCTTCAGCAGCAAATAGTCAATTAGTGTCGACAGGCCCTAAAAACTTGCGTAGGTGGTTGCTGTTCACCGTGGCAGCAATTGCCTGTATCGGCATCTGGTTTGTGCCAGCCATTCCACAGGACCCTGCCTACCACCACTTTGCCGACTCTCGCCCCTGGCTGGGTATAGCCAACTTTGGCGATGTGATGTCCAACCTGCCATTCGCCTGGGTAGGTTTGACTGGGCTGCTTTGGCTTAACCGTAAGGGTATGGCCACTATCAACGCCCCCCTGAAAATTCACTACCTGATCTTTTTTGCCGGTGTTGCACTGGTTAGCCTCGGTTCCGGTTATTACCATCTCAATCCGACAAACGAAACACTGCTGTGGGACCGGTTGCCGATGACACTGGCTTTTATGAGCCTGTTTTCAATCCTGATTGCCGAGCGGATATCACTGCACATTGGTCGCCGGCTTTTATGGCCCCTGATGCTGACCGGACTATTTTCCGTGCTCTACTGGCATGTCACTGAACTGCAGGGACAAGGTGATTTACGTCTCTATGCACTGGTTCAGTTTCTACCGATTCTGCTCATCCCTCTAATACTCTGGTTTTACCCCTCCAGCTACAACGATACCCGGTCTCTATTGGCACTGCTGGCCTGCTACCTGGCTGCCAAGTTGACCGAATTTTTTGACCCCGAGATATTTGAAGCCCTGGGTTTTATCAGCGGCCACACTATCAAACATCTATTTGCCGCACTCGGTGTGTACTTCTATTACAGAGGCCTTCGGGACCGCCAGCCTATCTCCAGGCAGCCACACCACTCTTCATTTGCAGAGCGTCTACACTCTTAAAGACTGAGAAAAGAAATCAAAAGACCGTTGCTGGAGAATCAAATGATCAGTGAAATTCCCAAACTCCCCGATCACGTGGCAGGCTTTATGGGCACCGGCTATATCACCGCTCTGGATTATGAATCTGTATTAATACCCACAGTGGAGGACAAGCTGGAACGCCACGACAAGGTCAACTTTCTATACCACCTGCCGGAAGAGTTTTGCGGCTTTGAAGCAGGGGCGTTGTGGGACGACGCCAAGGTGGGGCTGACTCACCGTTCAGAGTGGGGCAAGGTTGCTATGGTCTGCGATGTTCCCTGGATGGAACGGGCCGTGAAAGTGGCCGCGTTCCTGATCAAGGGCGAGGTCAAACTATTCAGCACCGACCACTATCACGATGCCGTGGCATGGGTCAGCGACTGACCCCCTCTACAATTAAATTACTCTTCAACTGACTGCGGCTCACGCTGGCCAAACTGGCGATGAAATGCGGCTTTTACATCTTCACCAACCATGTAGAGGCAAGGCACCAACAACAGTGTGACAAACGTGGCAGCCATTACACCCCAAGCCAGTGAAACTGCTGTGGGAATAAGCCACTGCGCCTGAGTACTTTTCTCAAGCAAGATTGGCATCAGGCCACAGAATGTGGTGATCGAGGTCAGCACAATCGGACGGAAACGGTCGCGGCTGGCTTGAATCACTGCCTTGTAGGCATCCCAACCCTCCTCACGCAGCTGGTTAATACGGTCAATCAGTACCAGGTTGTCATTTACCACAACCCCGACTGCGGCCAACATACCCATCAAGCTCATCATGCTGAGCGGCAGGTCCAGCACCAGATGGCCAAACACACCGCCAGCCAAACCGAACGGCACCGCGGTTATCACCAGAATGGGTTGCCAGTAGGAACGGAACAGCACCGCAATCAGGCCAAATATTCCCAACACCACCAGGCCGTTCATCAGCACGAATTGCCCCTCAAACTCCTTGCGGTCTTCCTCAGCACCATCGAGCTTGATATCAACGCGGGGATACAGCGGCCGCACCTGACTTTCAAAGTAATCAATAATCTCAGCAGAAATCTCGCCAACCACCTGGGTGTCATCAACCAGGTCGGCGCTGATGGTCACCGTGCGTTTGCGGTCATTGCGAATAATCGAAGGCGGCACGGTGGTATAGCGCGCTTCAGCGACGGCCTCCAGAGGCACTTCGCGGCCATCGCCAGTGCGAATCCTGAATTCCTTAAGGGTTTCCAGATCCTGACGCTCCGACTCCGGATAGCGAACCATCACTTTCACGTCTTCGCGCAGGCGCGGAATGCGTTGAACCTCTTCACCATAGAACCCCTGGCGAAGCTGGCGAGCGATATCAGAAAGCCCGATATCCAGGGTCTCAGCTCCGTCTTTCAGCTCAAATTCCAGCTCGGGAACCCCTTTCTGAATAGAGTCCTCGATACCGCCAACACCCGGCATACGGCTCAAATAGTCGCGTACCATCGCCGTTGCCTGCTTGAGAGTAGCGCTCTCCGGACCAGACAATTCAAAGCTCATATCCTTACTGGGACGGCGTCCCATGGAGGAGCGGGATTCAAACTTCTCAATGTGCTGCATGGGGCCAATTAACTCCCGCAGCCTCAGTTCCAGAGTGCGCGAAGAAATATTGTGGAGCTCGGCACTGAGCATCTCCAAACGGTAGTCGATGCTGCTATCGCGTACACGCAGTCGAACATTTTTGACTACAGACTGGCCATCTTCGGTTGAGAATTTGGGATCATCCTTCAAGGTGGCTATAGCTGCTTCTATCTGTAAAGCGGTCTGCTGAACATCATCCCAGGCCAGGCCATCCTGCAGGGTAATATCCCCACGGACAGTCTCACCGCTGATTTGTGGCCAGAAATTGGTCTTCACCCATCCTCCAGAGACCACCGCCAATAACAACACCAGTACGCCGACAAAACTGACGATGGTGGTAATGCGTTGGTTAACCGCGATGGTCACAAAACGGGCAAAGGGGTTATTGGCAAACCAGCTCATACCGTGGGAGAACTTCATGCGGGTGTCATGTAACCCTTTCATCATCGGATTGACCGGCACCCGCTCCGGTTTCATGTGCCGCAGGTGAGATGGCAATATCCAGAACGACTCCAACAGCGACAGTGCTAGCGCCGGCAAAGCAATCAGCGGCACTACCTGGAACAGACGCATGCCACTCGCCTCGGGCAGCAACAGCATGGCACCAAACACCATTAACGTGGTAACCACCGCTACGACCACCGGTTTGAGAACATTGCGGGTACCAACAATGGCGCTGTCTTCATCGCGCATGCCACGCTCATAATGAGCATGAATGCTTTCGCCGACGACTATGGCATCGTCCACTACAATACCGAGCACCAGCAGAAAGGCGAACAGGGTAAGAATGTTGATGCTAATCCCCAATATTGGCATCAGCGCCAGTGTGCCCAGATATGCCACACCGATACCAGCAGCTACCCAGAAAGCCAGAATCGGCCTCAGGAACAGCATCAGCAGGATAAATACCAGCAATAGCCCTCCCAACGCATTCTTGGCCAAAAGCTCGATACGATCCTGCAGATAGACCGAGCGATCGCGCCAGATTGTCAGGTCAACGCCTGCCGGCAGTTCGCTTTGCAGCTGGGCAACTTTTTCGTTAACCCTGTCGGATGTTTCAATCACATCCGGGTCGTGAACATTGAACACCTCGACAAACATCGCCGGTTTGCCATTGAAGCGGGTGCGGGTTTTCACATCTTCGAAACTGTCAGTGACCTTTGCGACCTCACCCAACAACACCCTTGTACCATCGGGATTTTGCAGCACTACAATTTCTTCAAAATCTTTTGCGGTATAGGCCTGACCAGTAGTTCGCAGCTGGATGGATCCTTCTTCAGTGCGAACCTGCCCCGCCGACATATTTACTGATGAGCGGCGAATGGCACTGGAAAGCCTTTCAAAGGTGAGGTTGTAACGTCGCAGAGCTTGCTCAGAGACCTCAATGGAAATTTCTCCACTGCGCGATCCCTCAATCTCCACATAATCCACACCCGGTATCACCGTAAGACTATCGCGTACCTGTTCGGCCAGTTGCTTAAGGGAACGTTCATCCATTTCGGCGGCAACTGCCACCTCCATAATATCCCGTCGCCAGATCCGCTCTTTAACCAATGGTCGCTCGGCATCTCCTGGCAGGCTATTAATGGCATCGACACGTGCCTTAACCTCATTAAGCATATCCTCCACCGGGTAACCGGGGATCACCGTGATTTCCATGTAGGCACTGCCACGAGAAGAGCGCGTCATCAGCTCCTCAATGCCATCCAGGTCACTGACCGACTCCTCCAGGCGCAGGCTGATCTGTTCTTCAACTTCACCTGGTGCTGCACCGGGATAGGAAATATTGACCGAGATAGAGTCTGCGGGGCTCGCCGGGAACATTTCGATATTGAGCTTGGGCAAGCTGAAAATCCCGCCCAGAATCAACAAAAGCATCAACAAGTTGGCCGCAATCGGGTTGCGAACAAACCAGGAAATTACGCCATTGGCGTGAGAATTACTCATCAGGCACCCCGAAGACCGAGTGAAGCTTCACGAGCGGTCTGTTCATTTCCCACCGGACGCACTTCCATACCGTGAATCAGCAATGTCGGCTTTTCGAGCAACACCGCCGTTCCTGCGCTGATACCGACCACCAAAGCTTTTTCACCCTCGGACTGCACCACGGTAACCGGCGTGACCTGCAGACGGTTTTGCTCGTCCAGCGTCAACAGGTTATTGCGCTCATACAGGGCGTTGCGAGGAACCTCTATGGCATTTTGAAACAGTTTCCCTTCCACTTCGGCGTAGGCAAACATGCCGGGCGCCAGCGGTGGAGCACCGTCTTCGCGAGCCATGTAAGCACCTGCCACTTCAGCAATGGCGTAAACCACCCGGCTCTGGGTATCAAAGCTCGCTTCGGTGCGCACTATGTGGCCCTGCCAGTGATGGCTGCGGCCACCCACCTCCACGGTAAACCGAACCGGAATATCAATTGTTGCCTTGGCGTGCAGCGGCAAGTCCACCAGACCAATCTGGCCGCTGGTGAGCGGCAGGGGGATTTCCATCACATCCGTTGAGAATGCCTTGCCGAGATTGGCACCATTGCCCACCTGGTCGCCGACCTGAACATTGGCTTCCAACAGGCGACCGGAAAACGGAGCGCGAACCGTAGTGCGCTCCAGGTCCAATTTGGCCTTAGCCAGTTCTACCTTACTTTTTTTCAACTCCGCTTCAGCGGCGGCAATTTGCGGTTTGCGCAGGAACAGTTCATTGGCTTCGCTGTTACCCAGCTCACGCCACTCCCGCTGAGCCAGCCTGGCCTGACCACGCTCCTGTGCCAGATTACGCTCGGCCTGGGCAACTGCAGCCTCGGCACGGGCCAGTGCGACCTCATATTCCACCGGCTCAATCTGTATCAGCTCGTCGCCTTTTTCGAAGAAACCGCCATTGACAAAATTATCCGTCACACGAATTACTCGACCAGAAGCTTCTGCCACCAGATCAATTTCCCATTTAGGGCGCACAGTCCCCTGAGTGCGAACCACCGCCTGTAATTGAGTGGGTTCTGCATAGACTACCGACAGTGCCGGTGGCTTTGGTTTTTGCTGAGGGCGCGCCTCTGGTGCCGGCCTCATGGTCAGCAACAATATTGCTGCAGCCGCGACTACAACCAGGATCAATAGTGGTAACAACTTTCGCTGTTTAGCAGAACTCATAGCACTCTCATTAGACAAACGGCTGAAAATTGGCTGAGGTTACCCAATAAACCCACCACTTTTAAACCTTGTTTACTTAGCTTTACACAGTCCACACATACATCATGCATGAATAACCCGTGTATTTTCATTTGTGACAACGCATCGCCACTGCTAACATCTTGCTCCGTTTTATCTTGCAATAACATGGATAAGTGTCATGAGTTTGACCGTTTTGGGCTCCCCGCTCTCCCCCTATGTTCGAAAAGTCACCGTCAGCCTGCGACTCAAAGAGGTCGAGTTTCAGCTGGATCATACGGTGAGCCCGTTCAGCATTCCGGATGGATTTGAGAAGCTCAATCCACTCAAGCGTATTCCGGTGCTTAAGCACGAAGATCGCGCCATCGCCGATTCCGGGGTTATCTGCCGATATCTGGACAGTGTTTTTCCACAACACAAACTCTCTCTCGACGACCCTTACCTGCAATCGCAAGTAGACTGGTTTGAAAAATTTGCCGATTACGAGCTGGCACCCCTGCTCACTTTTCAGGCATTTCGTCTGCTCCTGCTTTTCCCAGTGATGCAGCGTGAGGTTGATACTGCTCAGGTACACGCACGCCTCGATAAAGAACTGCCGCCACTGCTCAACTACCTTGAGGAACAAATTGGCGATAACGATTATCTGGTCGGCAACCAATTTACCCTTGCCGACCTGGCGGTGGTTTCCCAATTCATCTGCTATCACTATAGTGGAGAACAAATTGACCGGGATCGCTGGCCCAACCTCAGCCGCTACCTCGACTACCATTTCCAAAGCCCTGTCTTTGCCGCAATCCTCGACAAAGAACTCGGCCTGGTAGCAAAAATGCGAGCAAAGGCGGGCCTGTAACAAGAACAGGGCCGACACAGATCTGTCATAATTTCGTTATCCTGCGGTCACAGCTCCTTTCTATTCTCGCCGAATGATGCGAGAAAAGTGTGGAGCTGACGGATCGGAGGTTTACACCCCCAGCATTCGGAGCAGCATGAAAGTTTTTGAGGCGATTCACCAGTTCGACGTGCGAGCGTTCATGTGGTGTATGAGACGCAAGCGCGTAGCTCTATGGTCGCGGCTGAGCCGAACGATTTCCCGAACTGCCGATGGCTACTTCTACCCGGTAATTGCACTGGCGATGTTGTGGCTGAATGAGGCGCGGGGGGAGACAATCTTTTGGGCAATCATTATTGGTTTTGCCATTGAGCGTGCAGCGTATTTCACCCTGAAAAACCTGCTTAAGCGCAATCGCCCAGCCGATGCACTGCCCGAATTCGAAAGTTACATCATTCCTTCCGACAAATTCAGCCTGCCCTCCGGGCACACCTCTGCGGCTTTTTTAATGGCCGGGCTGCTCTGTCACTTTTACGCACCGTTAATTTGGTTGCTCTACCCCTGGGCCTGTCTGGTGGGTGCTTCGCGGGTATTTCTCGGCGTTCACTTCCCCACCGATATTCTGGCAGGCGCAGTGATGGGCAGCAGTATTGCGTTGCTGATTCTTTCCTGGGTGTAACCGGAAAGCAGTCAGCTCGTCTACGGAGCTGTAACTGCAATGAAAATTCTCTACGGGGTTCAGGCCACCGGTAACGGTCATATCACCCGCGCACGGGCAATGGCACCCGCTTTGAAAGAAGCCGACCTGGAAGTTGATTTCCTGTTCTCCGGACGCTCCCGTGACAAGCTCTTTGATATGGAGCCCTTTGGCGACTTCCGCAGCCGAGATGGTCTGACCTTTTGTACCCGCGAAGGTAAGATTGCCCTGCTGCCGACCATTCGCAAAATCAAACCAGCGCGGTTTATTCGTGAGGTGCGCGAGCTGGATGTCAGCGAATATGACTTAATACTGACCGACTTTGAACCAGTCACCGCATGGGCCGGAAAACTTGCCGGCAAACAGGTTGTCGGACTCGGTCACCAGTACGCCTTTTTACACCCGATCCCCCAGCATCGCGGCAATCCCCTGGGCCGGTTGGTTACACGCTTTTTTGCGCCTGCAGATGTGCGGTTGGGCTTGCACTGGCACCACTTTGACCGCGCTATTTTGCCGCCCATTGCCCCGGTTGAAATAATCCCGACCAAAATCGAGGAAGACCTCTACCTGGTCTATCTGCCTTTTGAATCCCTAAGGGCAATCGAAGAAATGCTGAAGTACTTCCCACAATATCGCTTTGCCATCTTCCACCCGGAAGCCAGCGACCGTGATGACGATAACCTGATGTACCGGGCGCCATCGCGGGATGGGTTTCAGGAAGTGCTGGCCAAAGCCGCCGGGGTAATCGGAAACGCCGGTTTCGGCCTTGCCAGTGAAGCGCTGCAGTGGGGCAAAAAGTTGCTGGTTAAACCGCTCGCCGGCCAACCAGAGCAGTATTCTAATGCACTTGCCTTGGAGCTGCTGGAACTGGCTCAGGCAATGGAGCATCTGGATCGTATTGCCCTGCGCCACTGGTTGGAATACTGGCGCGCCCGTCAGGTGCGCTACCCCGATGTTGCTAACGCAGTCGCTCAATGGATCGCCAAAGGTGATTTTTCCGACACCCAGCAACTGGCCACAAAACTTTGGCAGCAATCCAGTTGCCCGGACTCCGGCCAGTTTGCTGAGAATCTGTTGGGTGAGTGGCTCTACTTGCCAGATTTTTAAGCTCTTTATTCTTTTTGATGCAGATAAAAAAAGCCCCGCTGTATTCCAGCGGGGCAATCAATAAAACACATCAAGGGTAGGTAAATCGTTGGACACTCTCTTAACTGAGAAAGTTCCGATTACGAAAGGGCTGCTTTCAGATCATCTGCCGCGATAGCAGAAATCAACAGACCGGTAATCGTAAAAGCTGCAATCATCAACATGGCTGTTCTCCTCATGGCAGAGTCCGGAGCGACTCAGTTCGTAATGTTTACGGTTCCTATTATGGAGACACGCAATGTTAAGTAGGGTGGTGAAAGCGTAAAGAACGGTAAAAGCGGCCCTGTCATTCTGAGCGTTTCGAAGAATCTCTTTATGGATTGAAGCTTTAGTGACTCGCGCCATCACTGGCGCTCGAGCTTCGCCCGCCTTCGCTTTGCTGCCCATTTGTCACAAACTGTTCTTTTTTTCGTCAAGTTAGCGTCACGGTGACGCCATAACCTTTGCGAAAACCTCGGAGCAAAGCCGTGATTAATAGCCTGCAGCGACCACTCAATTGCAACACTCTGTTTTTGTCTGACATTCACCTCGGTTACAAAGACTGCAAAGCCGACTTCCTTTTGGATCTGCTCAATCAAGTGGATTGTAAAACCCTGTTTTTGATCGGCGATATTGTCGATCTGTGGGCGATGAAAAGCAGCATTCACTGGCCAGCCAGTCACCAGCGCGTACTGCAGAAACTGATTCAGATGGCCAGCGATGGCACTCGTATTGTTTATGTGCCTGGTAACCACGACTCTCCAATGCGTGACTTTGTCGACAGCCGCATTATGGATGTGGAAATTCATATGGAATACACCCACACCACAGCTGACGGAAAAAAGCTGCTGTTAGTGCATGGCGATCAATTTGATTCGGCGGTAATTTGCGGACCGTTGCAAAAAATTATCGGCTACTGCTCTTACAGCATCCTGCTGCGCATAAATGGAATTAACAATCGGGTTCGCCGATGGCTGCGACTGCCCTACTGGTCGCTGGCTTACTACATTAAAAACAAAGTGAAAAATGCCCGCTCTGCGATAGAAAAATTCGAGCGCGCTGCTGCAGCTGAAGCACATAAACGTGGTTTGGATGGCATTGTCTGTGGCCACATTCACCAGCCGGAAATGCGCCATTACGGCGACACCCTGTACTGCAACGATGGAGACTGGCTGGAGAGCTGTACCGCTCTGGTAGAAAATGTAGATGGCAGTTTGGAGCTGCTGCACTGGGGTGATTACAAGCAGGCGATAAAAACCGAGCCTGCAGCCAACGACAATTACTCACTGGTATCTACCCTGCCGATGCGCAGCAAGAGCCGTGAATTGAGAATCGCCAATAAATAATGTTGTAAGACACTCGATTGCCACGCCGCCTTTGACGGCTCGCAATGACACCTTTTATATCCTCGTCATTGCGAGAAGCACTGCGACGAAGTAACCCAGCGTCTTTACATACAAGCAATAAAAAAACCGGAAGACAGACTTCCGGTTTTTTATTTAATCAATCATCAGGCCACTTGCGATACCGCCAGTGGTTTTTCCTGTTTGCTGCTTCGACCTACACCAATATATTCAAAACCAAGCTCTTGCATTTTCTCAGGATCGTATAAATTACGGCCATCAAAAATCACCTGATTTTTCAGCTGCTCGCGGAGCAATTCGAAGTCCGGCGCCCAGAAGTTCTTCCACTCGGTGCAAATTACCAATGCATCCGCATCGCGAATCGCTGCCTCTTTGGTGCCGGTCAACACCAGATCATTGCGGTCACCGTAAATGCGCTGACACTCTTCCATCGCATGCGGATCAAAAGCCTGAACCTTGGCTCCACAGCGCCACAGTCTTTCCATCAAATCACGGCTCGGCGCTTCGCGCATATCGTCGGTGTTTGGCTTAAACGACAACCCCCAAACCGCAATAATTTTGCCTTCAAGGTTACCGTCAAAGTAACGGGAAATTTTTTCAAACAGTCGACGCTTCTGGCGATCATTCACCTGACCCACAGCCTGCAACAAGCTCGGGCGATAACCGGCCTGCAGTGCAGTAGCTTCCAGAGCGCGGGTATCTTTCGGAAAACAGGAACCGCCGTAACCGCAGCCGGGATAAATAAAGTGGTAACCGATACGCGGGTCGGAACCAATTCCCTGACGCACGTGCTCGATATCGGCACCCACCTGTTCGGCGATATTGGCGATCTCATTGATAAAGCTGATCTTCGTAGCAAGCATGGCGTTGGCGGCGTATTTGGTCAGCTCGGCCGAACGAATATCCATCACCATCAAGCGTTCGTGGTTGCGATTAAACGGCGCGTACAACTCGCGCATAATCCGCTCCACCCATTCGGAGTCGGTGCCCACTACAATGCGATCCGGCTTCATAAAATCATTAATCGCCGCACCCTCTTTCAAAAACTCCGGGTTGGACGCTACTGCAAAGGCCGGCTTAACACCGCGAGCCTGTAACGCAGTTGCCACCGCATTGTGAACACGGTCAGAAGTACCCACAGGCACAGTGGACTTAGTCACCACTACTGCCGGGTGATTGAGGTGCTGACCGATAGATTTGCCCACTTCCAGTACGTAGCGAATATCCGCTGATCCGTCTTCATCCGCTGGCGTACCCACAGCAATAAACTGTACCTCACCATGCGCCACGGCCTTGGCAATATCAGTAGTAAACTGCAGGCGCTGCTCACGCAGCCCCTCTTTCAGGAATTCTTCCAGCCCCGGCTCAAAAATCGGGCTGACACCGCGGTTGAGCTGCTCAACCTTTTCGGGATTGATATCGACGCAGACCACATCGTGGCCGACGTGAGAAAGACAGGCGCCGGTCACCAGGCCAACATAACCACTGCCAAAAATAGTAACTTTCATCGTTTAGTCCTCGCATGTATAGCGAGGACTCTATGAAAGATCAATGACGGGGAAGTTGCAGGGATGTGTATATTTTGTTGCAGTGCTTAAGGACCAGGCCAACTTTCCCAAAGTAGACAATCAGTTATTTATGAATCGCCATCGCTTGTTATCTGTACTTTTGGGAATACAGCCGATAACAACCGGCCAACCCCAAACAGATAAAGCCCGGAATCAACAAAGACTTAAACTTGAACAAGTCAAATAAATAGGAGCCCGATAAACCACCAACAATAAATCCAACAATGATTAATGAGAATAGAATTGCTTTTCTTTTGTCAAACGCTTCTCCCCTCAACACTGAACCTAACATAATACCCAAATCAGTGAATATACCAGTAAGGTGCGTCGTTCGAATTACAGCCCCACTATATTTAGTAGCTAGCGCATTTTGCATACCACATGCAGAAGATGCAGCAAAGTGCCCATAAAACGAACCTTTTGACAACAAATAAAACGACATGAATATTAATAAGGATTCCACTACCAATGCGGTGTCGTAATGACGCCCTAACTTTAATGTTGTTCCATGTAGTAAGAAACCTGAAAATGACGCCCCGACAAAAAAAGAAAACAGCACACCCCCCAAATGAAGGGTACTCTCATAAGACTTTCCGAGAAAACCTACACCAAATAAAGTTGCCGTCCCCGAAATATGAGAAACCGATTGGTGTTCGAATCCAAGTAAACCAATTGCATTTATGCACCCGGCCACAAAAGCCAAAACAAATGCACCATATTCAATCCATTTTGGTAGTTTAGATATCAAGATTCATACCTTGGTAACAGCTATTATTTGAATATCGCGCATTGTCAAATATTGACTTGCCCACACCTTACCATATGCCCTATTTAGACCCACACTTGGCCCACAGCCTCACACTCTCCTTACCCCTACAAATAAATCGGCTCCGCCACCATCGGCTCACCCACTTCCCCGCGCTTGCGACTGTCGTACAGCATCTCCACCAGCACCAGAGCAAACTCTAGCGCAGTACCCGCCCCCTGACTGGTGACGCAGTTGCCATCCACCACCACGCGAGACTGGTTATCGACATTTACCCCTTCCATTTGCTGGTAGGCGGGGTGGCCGGTGGCTTTGCGGTTTTTCAGTAATCCATGATGAGCCAGCACTACAGCCGGTGCTGCGCAGATTGCGGCGTAGGGTTTGTTATCGGCGGCCTGTTTTTTGAGCAGTGAGGTCAGCTCCTGGCTGTCGCGCAGGTGCTCGGCACCGGGGATACCGCCGGGCACAGCGATCAGGTCCCACTCGCTGGCGGTGCAGCCCTGAATGTGACTGTCGGTAGTAATTACGGTCCCGCGGGACGCGGTGATCTGCTGTCGACCATTCTCCATCACGCTGGCTACAGTTACTTCAGCGCCGGCACGTCGCAGTACATCTACCAGTGTCACCAGCTCCATGTCTTCGCTGCCATCGGCAGCCGGGATCAATACGCGCTTGCTCATAAGGGTTCCTACCTTGGGTTTTTACGGTAAACTGTAGTCCAATCGTTTCGCTTTGATGAAGTTGAGTCAAGTATGCCTGTGTTCATTTTGCAGAATCAGCACCAGCAGTTTCTCAATAAGGACAAGGAATGGGTCGCCAGCGGTGAAGCCGGTGCCCTGTTTCGAGCCAACCACTACGATGTCGCCCTGAATCAGTTGATTGAACTGAATGCCAAGGATTACACCCTGCGCGCTGTGGTTTTGAGCTGTGAGCTGGACAGTAAGGGGCGGCCAATCCTGCCCGAAGACAATCCGGAAAGCGCTATTGCCAAAGCGGACTGTATTCTGAAAGAAGATCTTTTCGCTACGCCGGAACCGGAAGTAAAAGTCGAGGCGACAGCTGACGCCGAGTCCGAGTCCGAGTCCGAGTCCGAGTCCGAGTCCGAGTCCGAGTCCGAGTCCGAGTCCGAGTCCGAGTCCGAGTCCGAGTCCGAGTCCGAGTCCGAGTCCGAGTCCGAGTCCGAGTCCGAGTCCGAGTCCGAGTCCGACACAGTGTGCGCGTAAACCACACCCCATGACAACTGAGCAGGAAGCACGCTTTTGCCCCAGGTTATCCCACCCAATGCCATGAAAAGTCTCTCGCAGTTTCAGCAGCGTCTGGCGCTGCTGAGTCGTCCCGAAAACAACCAGTTGTTAGCCGGTGTTGTTCGCGGTATCGAGAAAGAGAGCTTGCGAGTTACTCCGGAGGGTTTGCTGGCTAAAACGCCCCACCCTGCGGCACTGGGTTCAGCTCTGACACATCCGGAAATCACTACCGATTACTCCGAGGCTTTGCTGGAATTTATCACCCCGCCATCCGGCTCGGTGAAGCACGTCTATGACAACCTGGAGGCTCTGCATCAGTATACTTATCGCCAGATCGGTGATGAACTGCTGTGGGTAAACAGCATGCCCTGTATGCTCGGCCACGATAACGACACCGATATTCCCGAAGCCCGATACGGCAGCTCCAATATCGGCCGTATGAAGCGTATCTATCGTATCGGCCTCGGCCACCGCTATGGCCGACTGATGCAGACCATCGCCGGCATTCACTACAACTTTTCCCTGCCGGACAGTTTCTGGAAAGTGCTGCAACAACAGGATGGTGATACTGGCTCCCTGCAGGATTACAAAACCACCGGTTATTTCAGCCTGATTCGTAACTTCCGCCGTAATTTCTGGTTGCTGCTCTATCTGTTTGGCGCATCACCAGCGGTGTGTCGCAGCTTTGTGCGCAACCGTAACCACAGTCTGGAGCCGGTAAATTGTGACGATCACAGCCTGCACAGCCCCTACGCCACCTCTTTGCGTATGGGCGACCTCGGTTACCAGAGCAAGGCACAGGATTCTCTGGTGGTCTGCTACAACAACCTGGAGAACTACATCGAAACCCTGCGCGGCGCACTGACTACATCCTACCCCGGCTATGAAAAAATTGGCCTGAAGGATGATCAGGGCAACTATCGCCAGCTGAGCAACAATCTCCTACAGATCGAGAACGAGTTCTACAGCTCCATTCGTCCCAAGCGCACCGCCCACTCAGGCGAACCGCCGGTAGCTGCACTTTGGGAACGCGGCGTGGAATACATCGAAGTTCGCTGCCTTGACCTCAACCCATTGCTGCCTGTTGGGATCGAGCCGATGCAGATGCATTTTATCGATACTTTCCTGGTGTACTGCCTGTTGAGCGACAGCCCCAAGACCCATACGGATGAATATCATAATATTCTCGAAAACCAGCGTCGCATGGTGTATCGCGGTCGCGAGCCAGGCCTGATGCTGCGCAATAACGGTGGCGAAACGCCACTCAAAGACTGGGCGCAAAAACTCTTTGATGGCATGGCCCCTATAGCCGAGATGATGGATGCCGCCAGCGGAGGTAGTGAGCACAGTGATGCACTCAATCACTTTGGTCGTCGTATCAACCAGCCCGAATTGACCCCGTCATCCATCTTGTTGAATGAACTGCAGAGCAATTGCGACACCTACTTCCAGACTGCCCTTGGCTACGCCAGGCAGCACCGCGAGTACTTTTTGGACAAGCCACTGGACCCTGCACTGGATGAGCAGTTTCGAGCCCAGGCGGCCCAGTCACTGGAAGAACAAAAGCATATCGAGCAATCTGACAAGGTGCCGTTCGAGCAGTTTTTGGCAGAGTTTTACCAGCGCTACGACTTCCCACTACGCTGAGGTAAGCAAGTCAGAACCTGGCAGGATGTTGAATCAAATTTTTCGAGGCTGCCGTGAACTACCTGGCCCATCTATTTCTGTCCGGTGACGAGCCGCAGGTGATGATCGGCGGCTTGCTGGGTGACTTCGTCAAAGGGCCACTGCGTGGTGAGTACCCGACTGACATAGAGCGCGGCATTGCCCTTCATCGCTACATTGATGCCTGGGTTGATGACCAGCCGGAAATGCTCGCTGCAGTCCAGCGCTTCCACCCGCCATTTCGCCGCTTTGGTGGTGTCATTGTCGATATCTGCTACGACCACCTGCTGGCCAAACGCTGGTCTGACTTCCACGCCGAGGCACTGGGCAATTACGCGAAGGCGTTCTACAGCCAGCTGCAGCAACACTACAACCTGCTCCCTGATCGGGCCCAGCGCTTCGCTGATACGGCTCCTGTGCACCGCCTGCTGGAAGGCTATGCAAACGAAGGCGCCATTGAACTCGCACTTAACCGCATCAGCCGGCGCCTCAAGCGCCCGGTTAACCTGGCGGGAGCCATGCCATCGATCCACCAGCACTGGCCAGCCCTGGAGCGGGAGTTTGAAACCCTGTTTCCCCGTCTGTGTGTTTTTGCCGATAGTCAGCTGAGAACCCTTTAAGCTGTACTACGATTGCATCCCGGCAAGGCAATCTGCATACTTTCCCCCGCCTGCGCCACACCAGTTTCCGTGGTGCCTGATTTCAAGATTATCTGTGAGGGAAAAATAACCATGACACTACCCGGTACTCGAACCGTTTTTTTGCTGATCGCCATTGTCTGCGCCGGCCTTATCGGCACCGCTCTTTATATGGAGCATGGGATGGGCCTGGAACCATGCTACATGTGCATGCTGCAGCGTGTGTTTGTAATTGCCACCGGCACCGTTGCACTACTGGCTGCCTTGCATAACCCAAAAGTATTGGGGCAGCGTATCTACGGCGGCCTGATTGTCCTCACCACACTGGGTGGCAGCTTTTTCTCTGGCAAGCAACTCTGGTTGCAAAGCCTGCCAAAGGATAGTCCTTATATACCCGACTGCGGCGCTTCAGTGTCCTACCTGTTTGAAGTTGAAACCTTTGGCAATGCGCTGGCCAAACTGCTCCGTGGTGACGGCAATTGTGCAGATGTTCAGTGGACATTTTTGGGATTGAGCATTCCGGGCTGGATGCTGATCTGTTTCATTGGTCTGGCTGTAATAGCCGTTTGGCAAATTGCACGCGCCAAAAGGTAACTATACAGCTTACCCTCAACGGAAAAACCCATTAAAATCAGCCGTATCGTCTAACAAAAACAATAAAGGCGTGCGGCATAGGCTGCAAACACTTAGAGGTTGAGGGAGAGGAAACAAATCTATGTTAGATAACTGCAAAAGCCTGCAAGAGCGCTGGGGTGGGGTCAGTGAGATCATTGACCGCTGGCTGCAAGCTCGTAAAAAGATATTGGTCAGCTACATTGAGCTGAGCAACACCCCCGCTTTTGATAGCGACAATTCCGATCACGGCGTCAAGCTGCAGGAAATGTGTGAATTGCTGGTGGACTACATTTCCGCCGGGCACTTCGAGGTTTACCAACAGCTGATGGAAGAGGGACGCGCTTTCGGTGATCAGGATGCCCTGAATGAAGCGCATGAGCTGCTGACCCAGATTCACGTGGCAACTCAATCCGCACTGGATTTTAACGACAAGTATCTGGAAACCGATGACCTTGAGTCACTGGCCAAAGACTTGTCTGAGCTGGGAGAGACACTGGAGTCTCGCTTTGAGGTGGAAGATCGCATGATTGAGGTCTTGCACAATGCTCACCAGGGAATTGTGGCTTCGTAAAGTGGATGCTCAGAAATAAAAAAGCCCGGCTGTTATCGCAGCCGGGCTTTTTTATTGGGTATAGATCTGATCAGGGATTAACCTTGAACAGTTCTACCTCAAAGATCAACGCTGAATAAGGGCCGATCTCAGCACTGCGCTGCTGGTCACCATAGGCCAGGTTGTAAGGGATGTAGAAGATCGTTTTTCCACCTTCTTTCATCAGTTGCAGGCCCTCGGTCCAACCTGAAATCACCCGATTGAGCGGGAATGAAATGGTTTCGCCACGCTCAACTGAGCTGTCAAATACAGTGCCATCGACCAAAGTGCCGTGGTAGTGAACTTCTACCGTATCAGTGGCAGCTGGGCTGGCACCTTCGCCTTCCTTGACCACTTTATATTGCAGGCCACTATCGGTAGTCACCACACCTTCTTTGGTGGCGTTTTCCTCGAGGAAAGCTTTACCTGCCTGGTAATTCGGGTGATTCAGCTTGCGCTCTTCAGCAATAATGTCCTGACGCAGAATCAGGTAACCAGAAAGTAGCCCATCCAGTTGAGTATCCACTTCTTTAGAGGCCACTTTTGAATCGGCGCCGTTCAAAGCATCGCGCACCCCTTGGGCAACCGCATCAGCGTTGGCCGTCATGCTGTCACGCTGCATCTGTTTGGCCAGCTGATAGCCCGCCTGATAGCTCAGTTGTTGCTGGCTGTCGGTCAGGTCCACTGCGGCCTGCTCGGAGGATTTTTCACCCTGGTTACAGGCAGAGAGTGCGGCAGCTGCAATCACCGCAGCCAATAGTGAAATTTTCTTTTTCATAGTTTTTCCTAATCGAATTATTGTCTGTTTTAAATCGGCGAATTATTTCGACGGCACAATTTCAAGTAATTCCAGTTCATAAATCAGTGTCGCATTGGGGCCAACACCTTCAATACCACCGGGGCCATAGCCCAAACTTGCAGGCACGTAGAGCTCCCACTTGGATCCTGCCGGCATCATTTGCAGAGCTTCAGTCCAGGCAGGAAGGCCCTCATTTACTTTCAGGGTTGCTGGCACATCGCGTTTGTAGGAACTGTCGAACTCGGTACCATCCAAAAGCTTGCCACGGTAGTGAACGCTCACTGTGTCATTTGCGACCGGAACTTGACCGTCTCCGGTCTGGAGCACTTTGTACTGCAAACCGCTGCCAGTGCTTTCAACACCTTCCTTGTCGGCATTCTCTGCAAGGAATGCTTCACCAGCCTTAAGGTTTTCTTGAGACAGCTGATCGTACTGTGCTTCAAGCGCTGCCGCGGCCTCTGCCTGCATAGCAGCCAGCTCCTGCTGGCGCTTCAGTTGATCATCGCGGAAACGCTCAAAGGTTTTCTGTATATCGTCCTCATCCATGCGAACTTCGGCGCCAGCCATAATGTCACGTACGGCCGCCGCAACCGCATTGGCATCCAGGGGAATGCCTTGCGAGTGATACTTGTCGGCAAATTCAAGGGCCGCCAGGTAGCTTACTTTTTGCTGGTGAGTTTCCAGTACCACGCCATCTTCTACCGGTCCATGACTGTGTTCATCAGCGTTCAGTGCCGCTTCCTCTTTGCAGCCGGCCAGCGCAATGATCGCAACTGCCAACGCTGTTTTTATATACTTCATACTCGCTATCCTGTTCATTTTCCTGTTCATAATTAGGTCCAGCAAAGACCCGGCATTCTAGCCTATCGCCCAATGCAGCTCTATGACTGGCTTTGGGTTGATTGCTGGACAATAAAATCGGTAATTTGTTCAGCCCCCGCAAGCATTAAGTTGTCACTTATCGCTTGTTCAGGCGTTGCATTGATCGTCCCTGATTCCTTTCGCCACCAATCATAGAGCTGCTTTTGAACCTGTTGTTCTGCCAACAACTCCGCTTTCGCTATTGCTTGCCGTACAGCTTCACTGTCCCCGTTTAAGGGTCGTGCCTTCAATGCCTGCCGAAGTGTTCGTAACGGTACAACTACTTTGGTGTCCCAGGGTTCAATACAGGTTTTGGCATGCGTCAGTTGATCATCACTCAACACTACGCCACGGCTGCCAACAAAGCAGCACAGCAGCAAGAGGTTCACATTACAACCCCGCGCTTGCTGCTGCAGGCACCAAGTCTCAATGTGCGGGTAGAGACGCAGCGAGTAATCCCAAAACGGATTGTCATCACTCATCAAGTGCGCACCAGAACTTCATCCACCAGTTTGTTGATACCAACGGCTGCCTCACTGATACGACCGGCCAGCATATAGGCTGGTGTGGTTACCAGCTTGTTTGCTTCATCGATGCATATTTCATCCACTGAGCAGTCGCGATGCACTGCACCGGTGGCATTAATCGCAGCCGCCGTATCAGCATCATTGCCAATAGTGCACTGTACGCCCTTACCAAAGAGTACTCCGGCCATCGCCGGAGCGATGCATACCAGACCTACCGGTTTGCCCTGCTGATGCATGCCCTGCACCAGTTTTTGGAGGTCGTCATTAACCTTCATCTGAGCGCCCTTGACGGCAAAGTCACTAAGGTTTTTGGCTGCACCAAAACCGCCGGGAACGATCAGGGCGTCAAAGTCAGCGGGGTTGGCATCGGCAAGGTTTTTGATATCTCCACGCGCCAATCGTGCCGCTTCCACCAATACATTGCGTGTCTCGCCTTCGCAGACTTCACCGTTTAGGTGATTGATCACGTGCATCTGCGGCACGTTGGGGGCAAAGCACTGAACCTTTGCATTCTGCTGATCCAGCCGCAACAGGGTGATGACGGTTTCGTATATTTCAGAGCCATCAAATACACCGCAGCCAGACAAAACAACTGCTACTCGTTTGCTCATGTTTTATCTCCTTTCAACTTCATGTACTGCGCGTGTACATCAAATCCCAAACGCCGTGGCCCAGTCGCTCGCCGCGTTTTTCAAACTTGGTGACCGGGCGGAAATCCGGGCGAGGTGAATACTGGCCAGCTCCGGCGATATTGTCGTAGCCCTCGGCCGCTTCCATTACTTCCATCATATGTTCTGCGTAGTTCTCCCAGTCCGTGGCCAGGTGAAATACGCCACCGATGGCGAGTTTTTTGCGAATCTGTTCGACAAAGGCCGGTTGCACAATGCGACGCTTGTGGTGTTTTTTCTTGTGCCAGGGATCTGGAAAATAGAGTTGTACTCGCGCCAGACTGCCATCGGGTATACAGTCTTCCAACACATCATTGGCGTCGGCAAGAAAGCAGCGCAGGTTAGTCACTTCAGCTTTGCCAGCGTTGTTGATCAACCGGCCCACGCCCGGCGGGTGCACGTCGATACCGATAAAGTTTTTGTCGGGCTCGTTCTGGGCCATGGCCAGCAGTGAATCGCCCATACCAAAACCTATCTCCAGCACCACTGGTGCCTCGCGTCCAAATCGCTCGGCGCAATTCAGTTTGCCGTCATAGAGGCTCAGTCCTAGGTGTGGCCACCAGCGCTCAAAGGCGTTGCGCTGACCTTCCGTAATTCGACCTCCGCGCACCACAAAGCTGCGAATCGATTTCTTTTTAAACTCAGGTTTGATTTCCACGTTCAGTTTCCAGACCAAATAAAACAGTTATTGCATACGTCGTTGCCGAAAGGCAGCAATGGCCAGCAGAGCCCATGCGATCAGCCACAATGTACCGCCCAATGGGGTAATGGCACCCAACCAGCGCAGATCGGTCAGCACCAATACATAGAGCGACCCGCAAAACAGCACCAGGCCAGCACACCATAAACGGCCAATCCAACAAAGGACCCGTTGACTCAGTTTGCCGCTCAACACATTCAACAGCATCAGCGCCAGGGTATGAAACATCTGGTACTGGACAGCGGTTTTCCAAACTTCGAGATTTGCAGCGCTGACGCTGGCCTTTAAAGCATGGGCACCAAACGCGCCCAGGGCCACACATAGAAAGCCGCTGATGGCTGCCCAGAAAAACCAGTGGTTGTCGGAGTGTGTCACATTGAGTCCTGTTAAACGAACAAAGCCGCAATGTAGATTGCGGCTTTGTAGCGTTGAATAAAGGCGGCTGTCAGGCTTCCATGGAAGCGCGCACTTTATTCATTGCATTTTTTTCAAGCTGGCGAATGCGCTCGGCGGAAACGCCGTACTTGTCGGCCAGATCATGAAGGGTGGCTTTTTCGTCATTGAGCCAGCGTTGCTGCAGAATATCTCGGCTGCGCTCATCCAGTTGTGCCATGGCGGCAGCCATACGCTGGTAGCTGTCCGCTTCACTGTCGGCTTGCTCCAGTTGCATGGCAGGGTCAGAGCGTTTGTCTTCCAGGTAGTAAACGGGTGCCTGATAGGCATTGTCGTCATCACCTTCCGGGGCGTCAAAACCGGTGTCCTGGGCAGCCAGGCGTTTTTCCATTTCGTAGACCTGGTTCACTTCGACCCCCAGATCTTCTGCAACCGCAACGGCTTCGTCGTGATTCAACCAGGCCAAACGCTTCTTCTGACCGCGCAGGTTGAAGAACAGTTTGCGTTGGGCTTTGGTGGTAGCCACTTTAACGATGCGCCAGTTGCGCAGCACGTATTCGTGAATTTCGGCCTTGATCCAGTGCACCGCGAAGGAGACCAGACGAACTCCCTTTTCGGGGTTGAAGCGTTTAACCGCTTTCATCAAGCCGACGTTACCTTCCTGAATGAGGTCGGCCATGTTCAGGCCGTAACCGTTGTAACTGCGCGCGATATGCACCACAAAACGCAGGTGGGACATAACCAGTTGGCGGGCAGCATCGAGATCTTCTTGGTAATAGAGACGCTCGGCCAGGGCAGTTTCGTCCTCGGCCGACAGAACCGGAATAGTGTTTACACCTTGAATATAAGCGCCGATATTGGCACCGGGTGACATCCAGGCTGTTGACTGTAGCTCTTTGCTCATAAGGGTCTCAGGCCATCTCATACAGGTAAAACGGGAAGTTAGTGTACCATCTCACCGTTAGTTGGCAACCACCCCCAAAAGTTCACTCATTCACCATCAAATTGAGCACCGCAAGTGGTCTGGATCAACCCGGTTCCATTTCTCGCAGATGTCGACCCACCGCCAACCAGGAACCCAGCAGCCCTAGCAGCGCGCCGCCAAACAGCAGTAATCCCAATTCGTCCATGCCAGGGCCATTCAACGAAAAACCGCTTTGATAGAGGCCACTCAACTTTGACACCGCACCGCTGAGCCAGAGCATACTGACTCCGATTAGCAGCCATGCTAACGCTCCACCGACCGCGCCATACCAGAGCCCGGTGTACAGGAAGGGGCGCCGCACGTAGCCGTCGGTGCCGCCCACCAGTTTCACTACCACGATTTCATCGCGACGGTTCTGCACCGCCAGGCGAATCGTATTGCCCACTACCAATAACACACCTAATGAAAGGGCTATGGCAAGTGCCACGGCAAGTCGGCGACCGGCTTCCAGAATCGCGTGCAAGCGCTGCACCCATTTCATGTCCAGTCGCACATCGTCAATCCCGCCCCACTGGCGCAACTCTTCGGCCAGGGTTTCGATCACCGCAGCATTATCCGCAAGGGTCGGCTGCACCATAATTACTGCAGGTAGTGGATTGCTCTCCAGCAGTTGCAGGCTGTCACCGAGACCCGACAAATTCTGGAACTCGCTCAGTGCCTGGTTAGCCGATATAAAAGTGACCTGGGAAATCGATTCATGTGCATCGAGCTTTTTCATCAGTCCATCCACCGCATCCTGCTTGATACCCTGCTTTAGGTACAGCGTGACTTGAGCGGTACTTTCAATGCCAGAGGTGAACTGCTGAATATTTTCTACCACCACATAAAGCGCTGTGGGCAGCGACAGGGCAATGGCGATTACCAGCGTCGTCATCAGTGCCTGAACCGGCGCGAGTACCATTTTCTTCCATGCATTCAGGGCGCTTTGGCGATGGTGATGTAACCAGCTGTGCAGGCGAGTGAAAAGACCTGTACGACTCTCACGGGCACCCCTCGCGACCTCTTTGCGGGTGGCGGTTCGACTATTCATAGCTGCTCTCCCGCTCCGCACCCTGAATCATCTGACCTTCGCGCAGAATCAACTCACGCTCGCCCATCTGTGAAATCAGAGCAATATCGTGGGTGGCGATCAGCATAGTTACACCCACCTCATTGAAGCGTTTCAACAGATTGATAATGTCGGCAGACAATTGCGGGTCGAGGTTACCGGTGGGCTCATCCGCCAACAGAATGCGGGGTTTGTGAACCAGTGCCCGGGCAATACCAACCCGTTGCTGCTCGCCGCCGGAGAGGGCAATGGGGTTCTGGCGCTCCTTATCGAGCAGGCCGACACCGTCCAGTACCGCTCTTACCCGCTTGGCAATATCCCGCGGAGAATGGCCAGACACCTGCAACGGCAAGGCGACGTTGTCAAACACGGTGCGATCGAAAAGCAGCTGGTGATTCTGGAAAACCACGCCAACATGACGACGATAATAGGGAACCTGACTGCGGTGCAGGCGACCGAGGTTTTTGCCATTGATCAGCACCTGGCCACGGGTAGCCTGCTCCATCGCCATGATCAATTTCAGCAAGGTACTTTTGCCCGCGCCGGAATGGCCGGTAAGGAACGCCATTTCACCCGGCTCGAGATGAAAAGAGACGCCTTTTAACGCCTCCTTGCCACCGGGATATCGCTTGCTGACTCCATCAAATTTGATCATTTCCTGACCTGTTATTTTTATGTGGTGTTGCCGTTGAATCCTGGCTCTTAAACGGCGTCCCGATCACTGCGCAGCAGCGCGGAAACAAATTCTTTCGCTTCAAAGGGCTGCAAATCGTCCACGCCCTCGCCGACGCCGACAAAGCGAATCGGCACACCAAACTTGCGGCACAACGCAAAGGCGATACCACCCTTAGCGGTACCATCGAGCTTGGTTAACGCAATACCGGAAACTGCGACTGCATTGTGGAACTGCTGCATCTGCGACAGGGCATTTTGGCCAGTACCTGCATCCAGCACCAGCAGGACTTCATGGGGCGCAGTTCCGTCCAGCTTCTGAATGACTCGCTGTACCTTTTTGAGCTCTTCCATCAGATTGCTCTTGGTGTGCAGACGGCCGGCCGTGTCGGCAATGATCACATCGACATTACGCGCCTGTGCGGACTGAATGGCGTCAAAAATAACCGAGGCGCTGTCGGCACCGGTGTGTTGGGCTACCACCGGGACATTGTTGCGCTGCCCCCAAACCTGTAATTGCTCTACTGCAGCGGCGCGGAAGGTATCGCCCGCAGCGAGCATCACCGATTTACCCTCGGATTGCAGACGCTTGGCGAGCTTGCCAATAGTGGTGGTTTTACCGACACCGTTCACACCCACCACCAAAAGAACATATGGAGTGTTATTGCCGGTTTCGCACACCAGCGGTTGCTCGCAAGGCACCAGCAGATCCTGCAGCAGATCCTGAAGGGCTTTTTGCAGGGCGTCACTGTCTTTCAATTCGCTGCGCTTGACCCGCTCGGTGAGGGTCTCGATGATCTCACTGGTGGCCTCTACGCCGACATCGGCCATCAACAGCAGGGTTTCAAGTTCGTCGAGCAGGTCATCGTCGATGGTCTTGCGACCCAGAAACAGATTGCCCAATCCAGAGCCTGTACGCGCCAAGGCGCGGCGTATGCGCTCGCGAAAACTGGCCTTGGGCTTTTCGGTGGTTTCCGGTTGGACAATATCTGGCTCAACGGCTTGCGACTCCGTAGTCTCAACACCGGCTGGCTGCTCAGGCAGCTCCTGCTGCACAACCTCTGCTTCTGTGACAGCTTCCGGTTGCGACACCGGCTCGCTGCGACGAAAAAGACCAAACAACCCACCTTTTTTGCGGGAAGTCTGCTCGGAATTTTCAGGATTACTTTGTGAAGAATCGGACATTGGAAAGTTCTGTTTGGCAATCATCGCCCTGCCGCCAGTCGGTCAGGTGCGCAAAGTGGTGTATCCTAACACCTCTTTACGGTGGACTGGAGTAGCAACGGCCACCATCTGTGATCAATCAGCTGTTATTGGAGTTCTTCTTGACCAAAGCGCGCACCCAGCAACGTCGCGTCAGCAATCAATTGCGCATCATTGGTGGCAAATGGCGCGGCCGCAAATTGACCTTTCCCGACGTAGACGGACTGCGCCCTTCCGGCGATCGGCTGCGAGAGATGCTGTTTAACTGGGTCAATTTCGAACTGCCCGGCAGTTATTGCCTGGATCTGTTTGCCGGCTCCGGTGCGCTGGGGCTTGAGGCACTATCCCGGGGAGCCGCACACGCCACATTGGTAGAGCTCAACGACAATGCAGCAAGGCATCTCAAACAGCACTGCCAGACCCTCAGTGCCGATAACGCCATCGTGGTTCACAACAGTGCCCTGAAGTGGCTCGACCAGTCAGCCAACCAGAAATTTGACCTGGTGTTTCTCGACCCACCGTTCAGCCAACCCCTGCTTGAACCAGCATGTGAGTTACTGGAACAACGCCAGTGGCTCACCGAAAATGCCCTGATCTATGTGGAGACCCCTCTGCATCAGGCGCCTAAACTTCCCGACAACTGGCAACTGATCAAAGAGAAGCACTCCGGTCAGGTGACTTGTCGCCTCTACCAACGCTCGGTCTGAATTGCACCTGTTAACCGAGTTGACTACTATCGCCACGAAACAAATCGCCCCAAGGCCAAAAAATCGTATGAGAAAGATCATCTATCCCGGCACCTTCGACCCCATTACCAATGGCCATATCGATCTGGTTGAACGTGCTTGCCGCCTGTTTGACAAAATTGTGGTAGCGATTGCCAGCAATGAGAAAAAACAGCCGCTGTTTACCTTGGAAGAGCGCATTGCACTTGCCGAAGAGGCCCTCGCTCACCTGGGCGATAAAGTCGAGGTTTTGGGATTCGAGGGCCTGATGGTGGACTTCCTGCACCAGTGCGGCGCCCAGGCCGTGCTTCGGGGCTTGCGCGCTGTGTCAGACTTTGAATACGAGTTTCAGCTTGCCAATATGAACAGGGCGTTGTCTGCAGATGCCGAGAGCATCTTCCTGACGCCGGCAGAAAAACACTCCTATATCTCATCGTCCCTGGTTCGCGAGATCGGCTCTCTGGGTGGAGATATTTCCGCCTTTGTTCACCCGGCAGTAGCCAAGGCACTTCAAGAGAAATTCAACAAATAGTCAGGTCTGGCAGTGGCTGCAAAACACCGTGGTGCGCTGCCCCATCCTGATTTCCTGTAATGGTTTTGAGCAATGCACGCAGGGCTGCTCGCTCCGCCCGTACACTTTTAACTCCTGAGCAAAATACCCTGGCTTGCCGTCACCGCCGACAAAGTCCTTGAGGGTTGTTCCTCCCTGGGCAATCGCGCGAGCCAATACTTCTTTGATCGTGTCAGCCAGCCTCAGGTAACGCTCCCTGGAAATTCGACCTGCTGCACGTCGGGGATCAATGCCGCTTTCAAACAGCGCTTCGTTGGCGTAGATATTGCCAACCCCTACCACTGTTTTGTTATCCATAATAAAAGTTTTAACCGGGACTTTTCGATTGCGAGACATTCGATAGAGTCTCTCACCGTCAAAAGCACCCGTTAAAGGCTCTGGTCCCAGTTGCGCCAGCAGCGTATGCTGTTCAGGATCACCCTCCAGCCACAGTAGCGCACCAAAGCGCCGCGGGTCTGTAAGGCGAATTGCCTGACCATTATCCATCTCGATATCAACGTGATCGTGTTTGCCCGCCGGACTGCCCACGGGCACCACTCGCAGGCTGCCGGACATGCCCAAGTGGAGCAGCATATGTCCTGACTCGCACTGCCAGAGTAAATATTTGGCGCGGCGCCACAGCTTATGTACCTTCTGGCCAGCCAAAACGGCATTGATGTTTCGAGGTACCGGCCATCGCAGGCTGAAATTCCTCACTACAACCTGCTTTACAGAACGACCGGATACATAAGTCTCTATTCCGCGTAGGGTTGTCTCTACTTCAGGTAATTCGGGCATTGTTTATAGGACGATTGGTGACAAAACATAAATACCTCTGGCATACTAAGGAGTTGATCCATCCATGACAATATTATTGAGTGTGCACACTGGCGTTTTGTCAGATGTCGATATCACTCACGCATCTAGAGGTAGGGGTACCTTATGGCCTTAGGCAAGAGAAGAAAGGTCGAAGAAGAATCAGAGATTGACCTGACGCCCATGTTGGACGTCGTGTTTATTATGCTGATCTTCTTCATCGTAACAGCATCCTTTGTGAAGGAATCCGGCATTGAGGTAAATCGCCCGCCGGCAGCACCACCAAGTGATGAACAACCAAAACTTAAAAACCTGACTTTGCGGGTTACTGCCAATGACGAAATTTTTGTTGGCAGTCGTCGTATTGACGCTCGGGCTGTTCGCGCCAACGTCGAGCGGATGAAAGCCGAGAATCCAGAAGGCAAGGTGATTATTCAGGCATCACCACATGCCAGCACTGAGATCTATATCCAGATTGCAGACCAGGCTCGAGAAGCGGGTGTTTACGACATTGCTCTGAACACCACCAAAGAAAAATAATCGCTTCACTGATTCATAAGCCCGCCAATGGCGGGCTTTTTTATTGCCTGACTGAAACCCTGGATTTGGCTGGCTCTATAATTTCCAGGCACAAAAAAACCCGCCGAAGCGGGTTTTTTTGCGAAGCCATCAATTACTTGATTTTGGCTTCTTTGTACATCACGTGCTGACGAACAACCGGATCGTACTTTTTCATTTCCAGCTTGTCTGGAGTAGTACGCTTGTTCTTGTCAGTAGTGTAGTAGTGACCAGTACCAGCACTGGATACCAGCTTGATTTTGTCACGATTTGACTTAGCCATCGGCTAGCTCCTCTCTCGATTCAGTGACGCCGGGGCGCTTAAACTTTTTCGCCGCGAGCGCGAATTTCAGTCAGCACCTGCTCGATGCCTTTCTTGTCGATCGTGCGCAGACCTTTGGTAGAAACGCGCAGTTTCACGAAACGCTTCTCTGCTTCCACCCAAAAACGGTGAGTGTGCAGGTTTGGCTCAAACCGACGACGAGTGCGGTTTTTGGCGTGTGATACATTGTTACCAGTCATCGGACGCTTGCCGGTAACCTGACATACTTTGGACATGGCTTTGCCTCTATACCCTTTAACCTCGCCACTGGGGCGATGAACATAAATTGACCGTATTTACCACGGGAAGTAGCGGGGCCAGCCCGCAAAGAGGCGCGATTTATACCAGAAAGCAGTTCTGCACGCAAATAATTCTGCAAATTTTGGTATAAATTTTATCCAATTTCGCTACAACCTGCCTCGCTCTGCCAGCGACACCACCTCTCCCGAGCCGACTATTATATGATCAAGTACTCGAACATCAATCAGCTCCAGCGCCCGTTTCAGCCGATCGGTTATTTGTACATCTGCTTCGCTTGGCTCCGCAATGCCAGATGGATGATTGTGGGCCAGAATCAGAGCGGCAGCATTTAATTCCAGCGCGCGACGCACCACTTCACGAGGATACACAGCCGCACCGTCAATGGTACCTCGAAACAACTCTTCGTAATTGATCAGGCGGTGTTGACTATCCATAAACAGTACCGCAAACACCTCCTGACGCAATCCTTGCATGCGCAGCCGCAGATAAGAGACAACCGCACCCGGATTGGTAAACACTTCTTCCCTGCGCAAACGTTCCTGCAAGTGGCGATTGGACAACTCGCGCGCCGCCTGCAATTGAGTGTACTTGGCCTCTCCCAGCCCGCGATGGCCACAAAACTGCTCGCGTGAAGATTCCAGTAGTGGCGCCAACCCACCAAAATTAGTCAGCAACTCTCGAGCGAGATCTACCGCTGATAAGCCGTGACTTCCCGTGCGCAAAAAAATTGCCAGCAACTCGGCATCGGACAACGCACCCGCCCCGAGCTCAATCATTCGCTCACGCGGACGTTCACCTTCAGGCCATTCCCGAATACTCATAAACACTCCTTGTCAGTAACTATTCACTTCCTGTGCCACGTCACGTCTTTTCAGAGCGCGACGTAACAGGTATCTTAGCGACCTATATCAGGTTTTGCAGGTTTTCCATGAGTTCACTGGCTAACAAACGCGTTTTATTGGGTGTAACTGGCGGTATTGCCGCCTATAAAAGCGCTGATCTGGTGCGTCGCTTACAGGACGCTGGTGCAGATGTGCGAGTAGTTATGACCCGTGCAGCCACTGAGTTCATTACCCCGCTCACCATGCAGGCGCTGTCAGGCAAGCAGGTACACCTGGATCTGCTGGACACTGAAGCCGAAGCGGCAATGGGGCATATCGAGCTGGCGCGCTGGGGAGACTTATTGCTGGTGGCGCCAGCATCAGCTGACTTTATCGCTCGCATCGCCAATGGCCAGGGCGATGACCTGCTGGCAACCCTCTGTCTGGCCTGCCCTGCACCAATAGCCGTCGCGCCAGCAATGAACCAAGCCATGTATCGCGATCCGGCAACGCAAAATAATCTCAAAATACTGGCTGAGCGCAATATCCACATTTTCGGCCCCGCGGAAGGTTCCCAGGCCTGTGGCGATATCGGCCCCGGGCGAATGCTGGAGCCTGGCCAATTGACAGAGATGGCATCACAACTATTTGAAACCGGCTTGCTGGCTGGGCGCCGCGTGGTGATCACCGCCGGTCCAACACGCGAAGCAATGGATCCGGTACGCTACATCAGTAACCACAGCTCCGGAAAAATGGGCTATGCGATTGCCAGTGCCGCCGCAGAAGCTGGTGCCGAGACAATTTTGATCAGTGGCCCAGTAACTCTGCCAGCTCCCGATCGGGTTCGAGTGGTTAACGTTACCAGTGCCCAGCAAATGTACGATGCCGCTCAGGCAGAGGCTGTTGGTGCGGACCTTTTTATCGCCACAGCTGCGGTGGCCGACTACCGACCAGTCGATGTTTCCCGGCAGAAAATCAAGAAAAGCGGGGATGAAATCACCCTGCGCCTGATCAAAAATCCGGACATTGTGGCCAGCATTGCCACACGGAAAGACCGCCCATTTACTGTTGGCTTCGCAGCAGAAACCAACCAGCTGGAGCAGTACGCTCGCGACAAGCTGGCTCGTAAAGGACTGGATCTGGTTATTGCCAATAATGTAGCCGATGAAAGCATTGGCTTTAACAGCGATGAAAATCAGGTTTTGATGGTTGGAGTCAATGGCTCCCAGCTGCTGCCAAAAATGAATAAACAGACATTAGCCCGCGAGTTAATTCGCCATATCGCAGAGCTGATGCCCCAATAAAAGTACTAACAGGCTTTCAAAAACGTGACTCAAGCGCCTATTGCCCGGTTTGCGAATAACAAACCGAACATTCTCAACGCTGCTCTATTGGTTGGCTTTCTCTGCTTATTGCTTTTAACCCAATGGACCTACCAAAAGTTGGTTACTGAACCGGCAACCGTTGGCGTGCAAAGTGCCGCTACTGTGCAAGCAAGCCAAATTGCTGATGACATTGATCAATTCCTGCAACAACATCGCAAACAGCTGCAGCAATTGGCCAGCCAGTCACTGGCATCCGCCGCCCTCAATGCCAAAGCCGAGGAGCGAGTTCGAATTGAACACAGTCTTGCTCAACTACTACCGGGATCTAACTACCTCAAATTAGTGGATCAGGAAAGTATCGATGATGATTCACTGAGCTTTGTCGCCAAAGATATGGCACACCGCACATTTGAAGGGGAGACCGTGTCGCCGGAAGCCATGAAGCACAATCAGGACTGGTCCGTCTTGATGGCTGAACCAGTCGCAGGCGACCGGTCTGGCTGCCTGCTTGTCAGCTTTCCCGTCAGCGCATTGACCGATCATCTTCAAAAAGCAAAAAGCGTTGCGGGCCAGGTCAAGCTCTACCAACAGGCCAGAAATGGAACGCCTCTCTTTCTTACTCTGGGCAATGGTGCTGCCAATGCGCCCTCGGTCAGGGTAAACGCCGCCAGCCCGCGCTGGCAGCTTGAGTACACACCACCACAATCCACAGTGGACGCGCACAAGCCGGGGCTTTTCGCACAAATTCTTCTATATCTGATGACAACCATATTACTGGGCCTTCTTGTGACGCTCGGTTATCGGGTTTTCAAACTGTATCAACACCACCATCAATTACGGGAAGCTGAGAAACAACGTAAACATGAGCAGGAACAAGCCGAGTTGGAACTGGCTTCGGCATCCTCTTATTTGGCAAAAATCAGTGAAGCAGCTTCCAACCCCTCAGCCTCGGAGCCTGGTGATTGCGACACAGACGAGCAGGTATTTGACCTGCAACTGCCAGAGGAAGGGCCTAACGATACGATCCCTCACTCTGTGTTTCGGGCCTACGACATACGTGGTCTTTACAAAAATCAGATTGATGAAACATTTGCCGAAAAGCTTGGTTTAGCTCTGGGACATATGGCACTGGAAAAAGAAGACCACGTCATAGTCGCCGGACACGATGGCCGCATCAGTAGCCCGAAGCTTTTCGATGCGCTGGTTAAAGGCATACTCGCCAGCGGTTGTGACGTAATTGCTCTGGGTCAGGCGCCAACACCGCTGGTCAACTTCACCCTCAACGAGCTACCTGACACTTTTTCCGGGGTTACAGTAACTGCCAGCCACAACCCGCCAGAGTACAATGGGTTCAAAATGACAATTGCCGGTCATCCTCTTGGTGGCGATGACATGGATGCGCTGAAAGAACGCATGATTTCCGATCAGGAACAACCCGGTGGCGGCCAGAAACAGACCCTGGATATGGTAGACCGCTACATTGATCGCATTGCCGACGACATCGTTCCGGCCCACGACCTGAAAGTGGTGGTCGATGCTTCCAATGGCGTTGCCGGGCCTATTATTCCGCAGCTTCTCCAACAACTGGGTTGCGATGTGACGGAACTGTACTGCGATGTGGACGGTAATTTCCCCAACCACCTGCCAGATACCTCCATTGCGGCGAACCTGCAAGACTTGATCAATATCGTCAAGCATCAGGGGGCCGATCTGGGGCTGGCACTGGATGGGGACGGCGACCGTCTGGTAGCAGTTACCGGCTCTGGCCGCATAGTCTGGCCGGATGAATTGATGATGATCTTTTCCCGGGATGTACTGACTCGCCAACCGGGCGCGGACATTGTGTTTGATATAAAGTGCACACGTCGTCTTGGCGCGGTTATCGGCAGTTATGGCGGTCGCCCTGTCATGTGGAAAACCGGTCACTCCCACATGCGCAGTAAAATCACAGAACTGAATGCACCTCTGGGCGGCGAGTTCAGCGGCCATATGTTTTTCAGGGATCGTTGGTTTGGTTTTGATGATGGCATTTACAGTGCTGCGCGCCTGATTGAAATTCTTTCGTTGAGAGAACAAACCCTGGACGAAATAATCAGCACCCTGCCCGAGTGCGTCAGCACCGACGAGCTCAAGCTGGATGTTCCGGAAGAGCGAAAGTTTGCCCTGATTGATGAGTTATTAGAAAACGGGGAATTCGCAGACGCGAAAATCACCCGGATCGATGGGCTGAGAATCGACTTTGCCGATAGCTGGGGCCTGGTGCGCGCCTCAAACACCTCGCCAGCATTGACGCTGCGTTTTGAGGGCGACACCAAAGAGGCACTGAACAACGCACGCGACCTGCTGATGTCACAACTGCAAAAAGTCGCCCCTGATCTTAATTTAAGTTTGAATGATTAACTGAGCGGAGGACGCTATATGTCCCTGGATCTTGACGAAGCCGTCAATTTTACTCGAGTTCTGACCGAGTCATTGCCTTACATACAACGATTTACCGGCAAAACCATTGTGGTGAAGTTCGGTGGCAATGCGATGGTCGACGAAGCCTTAAAACGCAATTTTGCCCACGACATCGTACTGATGAAGCTGGTTGGTATGAACCCTGTTGTTGTACATGGCGGTGGCCCCCAGATTGGCACCTTGCTGGAACAGCTGAACATCAACTCGCAATTTATCAACGGCATGCGTGTAACTGACAGCAAAACCATGGACGTCGTAGAAATGGTTCTGGGCGGCGCTGTGAATAAAGAGATTGTCAGCCTGATCAATACCGCTGGGGGCAGTGCAGTAGGTGTCACCGGCAAAGATGGTCAGTTAATTCGAGCCAAAAAGCTCAAGGTTACCGCCCAAACACCGGAAATGTCCGCGCCGGAAATTATCGACATCGGTCATGTTGGCGAGGTGGAGAACATCAACACCGATGTGATCGACATGCTTACCAAGGGCAATTTTATTCCAGTGATCGCCCCAATCGGGGTAGGTGCAGACGGAGCTTCTTATAACATCAATGCTGACCTGGTTGCAGGAAAACTCGCCGAAGTACTCCACGCCGAAAAATTGATGCTGCTGACCAATGTCTCCGGACTAAAAGACAAGCAGGACAACATTCTCACCGGCTTGACCACTGAGCAGGTAGAAGCACTGATTGCGGACGGTACCATCTACGGCGGCATGCTTCCCAAAATTCGCTGTGCTTTGGAAGCAGTGATGAACGGCGTGAAAACAGCCCATATCATTGATGGTCGAGTGCCACACTCCGTACTGTTGGAAATATTTACTGACGCAGGCGTCGGTACATTGATCACCAACCCCAATTAATCAGCCGGGGACAGCCATGACAGATAACACTAACAATAAACCAAATCGTCGCCAGCAGATTCTCCAATCTCTGGCACGAATGCTGGAGACTTCGCCCGGCTCGCGAATCACCACCGCTGCATTGGCTCGTGAGGTAGGTGTATCAGAAGCTGCCCTGTATCGTCACTTTCCCAGCAAAACCAAGATGTATGAGGGGCTTATTGATTTTATCGAGGAGACGCTGTTTTCCCGTATAAACCGAATTGTCTCCGACTCCGCCAGTGCCGAATCACGTTGCCAGCGTATTTTGAGCCTGTTACTGACTTTTGCCGAGCGCAATCCGGGTATCACCCGCATCCTGAACGGTGACGCCCTGACCGGTGAAACAGCGCGCCTGCACCAGCGGGTGGTGCAACTGTTTGATCGTCTGGAAACGCAGCTCAAGCAACTGCTGCGGGAAGCGGAGATTGCAGAAGCTATACGTCTGCAACTACCGCCGGGGATGGCGGCCAACCTGATGCTGGCAACGGCAGAGGGGCGTATCGGTCAGTTTGTGCGTAGCGGCTTTAAGCGAAACCCGACCGAAAACTGGTCAGAACAATGGTCACTGATTGCTGGCGGCCTGTTCGCTGGTTTCGGTGTCAACTGACAAATCTTCAATCAACTCCCCGTAACGACTGATGTAGTTGGCAAAGCGCAGCTCTGCTTCCTTGAGCTCGGAGCGGCGCACACCCAACATCATAGCCGCATCTTCTTCTCGCTCGCGCAAGCCCTCCATCTGCTCAAGTAATGACTTGGGCACTTCACGACCTGCACGCTGCTGATCAGCCGCCTTGCGTTCCTGGATACGGCGCTGGCCTTGAGTATCAATGATGTTGCGCTCAATGTTATCGATTTCCCTTTGCAGGGTTTTCAGTTTGCGATCCCTTGCCTCGATAATCTCTTCAACCGAGCTGTAGCTGCGCAACAGGAAGTTATCCTCCGCTCGCTGCACAGCTCTTGCCTTTTCAGTCGCATCGCCGGCATCACTGACATAAGGCGGTATCCTCTCAAGCAACCGTCCTGTAGGACTCAGAACATCGTAACCGTTAGAAACGTACTGCGGAGGTACCTGATAGTCGATTACCAGTACGCCCTCCGAGTTGCGATAGCGATACAGCTTATCAGCAGCATAGGACTCGCTGAATAAAGCCATAGCCAACACCGCCGACAGCGTCAAACCCGGAACAAACAATAAAGGTTTCATATCCATTTACACCCCGTAGTTGGTGCGATACTCCACGATTCTATCGACAACGTCACTGTTGTCTGAGTTCTCTTTCAAATATTGGATGATATCGTCGATAGACACAATACTGATTACCGGAATTCCAAACTCGGCTTCCACTTCCTGAATTGCAGACAAATCACCGCGCCCCTTCTCCTTGCGATCCAGGCCCACCACTACTGCTGCGGGCTTGGCATCCTGAGCCTTGAGAATTTCCATGACTTCGCGAATCGCGGTACCGGCGGTAATCACGTCGTCAATAATCAGCGCACGACCTTGCAAAGGTGCGCCCACCAGGGTGCCGCCTTCGCCGTGAGACTTGGCTTCTTTGCGGTTGAAGCAATAGGGTACATCTTTGCCAAACTTGTCCGCCAGTGCCACTGCAGTAGTGGAGGCCAACGGAATACCTTTGTAGGCAGGGCCAAAGATCAGGTCGTAATCAATGCCAGCGCGTTCAATCGCGGCCGCATAAAAACGGCCCAGTGCGGCCAGTGCAGCGCCGGTGTGAAACTCTCCGGCATTAAAGAAATAGGGGCTGACGCGCCCGGACTTAAGGGTGAACTCGCCAAATTTAAGTGCCTTCTCGGCAATGGCCAGATCGAGGAATTCCTGCTGATAGGACTGCATTGTTCTACCTTTAATGCTAATCACAATAAAAAAACACCGGGAAACATATGCCAAACATTATCTCGCTGGCGGTTTCGAGGTACATATCACAGTTCTCTCTTTTGAAATCGAGAGAGTCGGGTATGATACACGCTCTAAAAATAAGGGGCGACCATGCGCATCATTAGTCTGTGTTTAGAAGGCATTCATCAGGCAGCCCAGAGAGGTTTGTATGATTGGCTGACTTCTCAGGACGCCGACGTTATCTGCCTGCAGAATCTCAAGGCCCAGGAACATGAATTGGAGTGGCAGCCGCAGTTTGAACTGGACGGCTACTTTGCCTATTTCTTTGGCGACTCCGAGCCACAATCAAATGGAGTTGCTATCTATACTCGAGCCATGCCCAAAGCCCTGATGTATGGTTTTGGGTTTTCCAGTGGCGAAGATATGAAGGGCCGCTATCTGCAAGCCGACTTTGGCGATATCAGTATTGGCTCGCTGCTAGCTCCTTCCGGTGTAACCGGTGAGCCATCGCAAGATATCAAGCGGCAGTTTTTCCAGGATTTACAGGCTCACTTGGAAAAAATTTCACACAAGCGTCGCAACTACATCATCTGTGGCAACTGGAACATGGCACACAGTGAGATTGATTTACAAAACCCCGACAGCAACCAGGAAACGTCCGGTTATTTGGTCAGTGAAAGACGCTGGATGGACACCCTGTTCAGGGGGCTTGGTTATGCCGATGCGTTTCGAATCGGCAATCGCGATACTGACGAGTACAGTTGGTGGCCTTCCGGCGAACATGGTGAAGGGGATGGCTGGCGCGTGGACTACCAGGTTATCTCCAGAGAGTTGTCACCCAAGGTCGAATACGCCGTCATGTACAAAGCCAAGACTTTTTCCAGTCACTCCCCGGTGATCGTGGACTACGATATCGAAGAGCTGTAATTCGGGCATATACCCGAATTACAGCTTTGTTCTTTGCGTGGCACGCGCGACAACAAGCTTACGATTGTGCCAGCGCCATCTTCTGGATATTGATCAGCTGGCTGATTCCCTTGGACGCCAACTCCATCATCTGGGTCATCTCTTCAGCGGTGAACGGTGCCGCCTCTGCGGTGCCCTGCACTTCAATAAAGCCGCCATTGGCGTTCATCACCACATTCATATCGGTTTCGGCGTTGGAGTCTTCAGCGTAGTCCAGGTCCAGAACCGGCGTGCCTTTATAGATACCCACAGATACTGAACCGATCAACGTCGTCAGCGGACTGGCTTTGGCTTTGATCTTGCCGTCCTTGCGAAGAAATTCGATGGCATCCGACAGCGCAACACAGGCACCAGTGATTGACGCTGTGCGCGTGCCACCGTCGGCCTGAATCACATCGCAGTCGATGGTGATGGTGTTTTCGCCGATGGCTTTCAGGTCCACTGCAGCTCGCAGTGAACGACCGATCAGGCGCTGAATTTCCAAAGTGCGACCACCCTGCTTGCCGCGAGCGGCCTCCCGACCCATTCGTTCTCCGGTGGAGCGCGGCAACATACCGTATTCGGCGGTCACCCAACCTTGTCCGGTACCACGCAAAAAGCGAGGCACACCATATTCAACGCTGGCGGTACAGATCACCTTGGTGTCGCCAAACTCCACCAGCACCGAACCTTCGGCATGCTTGGTATAGTTGCGAGTGATTTTGACGGGGCGAAGCTGTTCAGGGCGGCGGCCGCTGGGACGTGACATAGCAATTTCCTTGGTCAACGGTACTCGATAAAGGCGGGCATTCTAACGCAACCATAGCGCTGTGTATGCGCTAATTACCATCCGTTGTTCCCACGCCCTGCTTTCCCCACACACACAATTAACTGTTAACATAGATTTATTTAAAGCCGAGATTAATTATGCCAAGCAGTATGACCGCTTTTGCTCGCCAGTCAGCACAGTTTGACTGGGGAACCATCACCTGGGAGGTGCGCTCCGTAAACCACCGCTATCTGGAACTGGATCTGCGCTTGCCGGAAACCGCCAGAGAGCTGGAGATGGTCCTGCGCGAGCAGGCACGCAAACAGCTTAATCGTGGCAAGGTTGGCTGCTACCTTCAGTTGCAAATGGAAAAGGGCGGTGCCGATGTCGAAGTGAATCTCGAGCAGGCCAAACGCTACGTCACCGCCAGCGAGCAGGTCAGTGCATTGATGACCAACCCGGCTCCGGTATCGCCCCTGGATGTACTTCGCTATCCGGGCGTGCTGGCCGAGCCGGAAGTAGATAACGATATGCTGAAAGCAGAAGTACAAACCTTGTTCAGCGCCACTTTGCTGCAGCTGTGCGAAGCGCGCCAGCGCGAAGGCGAAAAACTGAAAGCTTTCATTGAGCAGCGCCTCGATGGGATCGCCGAAGAAGTGGTCAAAGTACGCCAGCGACTTCCGGAGCTGATGGCTGCCCAACAACAGAAAATTCGCGACAAACTGTCTGAGCTGAAAGGCGAAGTGGACAACGACCGATTGGAGCAGGAACTGGTACACCTGGCCCAGCGTGCCGACGTCGACGAAGAGCTGGATCGTCTGGAAGCACACCTCAGCGAAATTCGCCGAACCCTGGGTCAAACTGCCCCTATCGGTCGGCGCCTCGATTTCCTGATGCAGGAACTCAACCGCGAGGCCAACACGCTGTCGTCAAAATCCACTGCCACCGATACCACCAATTCGGCGGTGGAATTGAAAGTACTCATTGAACAGATGCGCGAGCAGATTCAAAATATCGAATAATTACCTTTTAACTCGGGAATCCAGTTAATGTCCGCACGGGGAACTCTTTACACCGTTTCCGCGCCTTCCGGGGCGGGGAAAACCAGCTTGGTGGCGGCGCTGATCGAGCGCTGTGATCACCTGCAGGTTTCCGTTAGCCACACCACCAGGGCAATGCGTCCCGGGGAACAGGATGGCGTGAACTACCACTTTGCCAGCAAAGAGCAGTTCATTGAAATGCTCAATGAAGGAGCATTTCTGGAACACGCCGAGGTGTTTGGCAACTATTACGGCACCTCACAGCACTGGGTTGAAGAAACCCTGGAGCAAGGCACGGATGTGATTCTGGAAATCGACTGGCAGGGTGCTGCCCAGGTGCGTCGATTGATGCCTGAAACTGTAGGCATTTTTATCTTGCCGCCATCGCGTGCTGCTCTGCGTGAGCGTCTGACGGGTCGTGGACAGGACGATGAGACGGTGATTGAAAAACGCATGGCAGAGGCGGACAACGAAATGTCCCATTATCCGGAAGCGGACTATCTGGTGATCAATGACGACTTTCAAACTGCCCTTGCTCAGCTCGAATCCCTTATAACCAGCCAGCGCCTGAAGATATCCAGCCAGCAGGTTCGCCATCAGCAATTGTTACAGGATCTGCTCAATCGCGATGGCAGCGAAAAATAATCTCCTCCGAGATTGAGCATGTGAGGCGAAATTTTATACAATAGCCAGTTCCGCCGCCTGTTAAAGCAGGTTGCGACAGATCTCCAACATCGCCCACAGGGCTAGTTTAGTTACGGAAACAGTTATGGCACGTATTACGGTAGAAGATTGTCTGAACCACGTTGATAACCGCTTTGAGCTGGTTTTGGTTGGCGCCAAACGCGCTCGCCAGATCTCGGTAGGCGGCAAGGAGCCTATGGTCGCTCTGGAAAACGACAAGCCAACCGTTGTTGCCCTGCGGGAAATCGAAGAAGGCCTGGTGACTTCGGACATCCTGGTTGAAGAGGAATCCAACGACAGTCTGCTGTCACTGGATGCTCTTGAGCAAGGTGTTGCAGGATCCGAAAATACCGAAATCACTGACGCCTGAAGTATATTAGGAGGAAGGCGTTGTCACTGATAGATCCGCTACGCAGTAAACTTTCCTCCTACCTTGATCCTGGTCAGGTTCAAAAGGTCGTAGACGCATACCACTTTGCCGACAAATGTCATGAAGGACAGTATCGGCAAAGTGGCGATCCCTATATCACCCATCCGGTTGCCGTGGCTCATATCCTGGCGGATATGCACATGGATCATGAGAGCCTGATGGCGGCATTGCTCCACGATGTAATCGAAGATACCGACGCCACCAAAGATCAGGTGGCGGAGCTGTTCAGCCCCACCATCGCCGAACTGGTAGACGGTGTTTCCAAGCTGACCGAAATCGAGTTTGCCTCCAAAGCCGAGCAGCAGGCGGAAAACTTCCAGAAAATGACCCTGGCCATGGCCCGCGATATTCGCGTAGTGCTGGTCAAATTGGCAGACCGTCTTCACAACATGCGCACTCTAGGCGTTTTAAACCCCAGGAAGATGCGCCGCATTGCTCGCGAAACCCTGGAAATTTACGCCCCCATTGCCCAGCGACTGGGCATGAACGATATTCGCGTTGAATTTGAAGAGCTGGGCTTCAAGGCCCTGCACCCGTTGCGCAGCCAACGCATGCGCGAGGCCCTGAAGGCAGCGCGCGGCCATCGAAAAGAGCTGGTGGCGGAAATCAAGCAGGCCATTGAGCTGCAGCTGGAACGGGAAAAAATTGACGCCGATGTGATCGGCCGGGAAAAACACCTGTGGAGCATCTACCTGAAGATGCAGGCGAAGAAAAAATCGTTCAAAGAGATCATGGACGTGTTCGCCTTTCGTATCACCGTAGACACCGTGGATAACTGTTACCGGGCTCTCGGCCTGATGCACAACCTGTTCAAGCCGGTACCGGGTGAGTTCAAGGATTACATCGCCATTCCCAAGGCCAACGGCTATCAATCATTGCATACTGTGCTGGTTGGCATGCACGGCGTACCCATAGAAGTACAGATTCGCACCCGCGATATGGATGCCATGGCGAACTATGGTATCGCCGCTCATTGGCTGTACAAATCCAGTGATGAATTTACCCCGCTGAGCACCCACTCTCGCGCCAACCGCTGGGTTCAGGGACTTTTGGAGATTCAGCAAAAAGCCGGTAACCCGCTGGAATTTATTGAACACGTCAAAACCGACCTGTTCCCCGACGAGATTTACGTATTCACTCCCAAAGGCCAGATTATCGATCTGCCCTCAGGCGCTACACCGGTGGATTTCGCTTACGCCGTGCACACCCAGGTGGGTAACTCCTGCATTGCCTGTGAAGTTGACGGTCAGCTGGCATCTCTCTCAGAGCCTCTGCAAAGTGGCCAGAAAATTCGCATTATTACTGCCAAGTCCGCCCAGCCCAATCCGTCCTGGCTGAACTTTGTGGTGACCGCCAAAGCGCGCAGCGCTATTCGTCACTTCCTGAAACACCAGGAGCATGAAGAGTCTGTTGCACTCGGCAAGCGTTTGCTGGACCGGGCACTGCAAAATTTTGGCACCAACTACAAAGAGGTGCGCAAATCCTGGATTCAGCGCCTGCTGAAAGAGACTGGCGCCGATACCTTTGAGTTGGTGCTGCAGCAGATTGGCCTTGGTGAACGTATGCCCTTTGCCGCCGCCAATCTGATGGTACCGCCGTCAATGCGGAAAAAAGAACCAACCAACAGCAATTCGCCAATTACCGTGGATGCTGGCGAAAACATGCTGATCAGCTATGCTCGGTGCTGCCGACCAATTCCCGGCGACCTGATTATCGGCCACCTCAGTTCCGGCCGCGGACTGGTGATTCACCGCGAAAACTGCCGAAATCTGGCCGATATTCGCGGTAATGCCGAGAAAAGCATGCCGGTCAACTGGTCACCAGATGTGAAAGGTGAATTCCCGGTGGAGTGCAAAGTGGAAGTGGCCACCGAGCGCGGCATTATCGCCACGCTGGCTTCACGTATCACCGAGCAGGAAGCCACCATAGACCAGATCACTATTAACGATCGCAACGCCCATACCAGTATTGTGCAGGTTGTGATCGGCGTAAAAAATCGCGTTCACCTGGCCAATATCTTGCGGCGCCTGCGCAGCATGAAAGCGGTACAACGGGTGGTTCGCAGTCGCAACTAGGTTTACAGGCCTAAAGGAAAACCTCATGCCAAATCGCGCCATTATCCATTCCGATAACGCACCCGCCGCTATCGGTACTTATTCACAAGCGGTGAAAGTGAATAACACCGTCTACTTGTCCGGACAAATTCCGCTGGATCCAGTCTCAATGGAGATGGTTGAGGGTGGTTTTGACGCCCAGGTAGAACAAGTGTTCAAAAACCTGTCTGCAGTGTGCCAGGCCTCCGGTGGAGACCTGCAGTCAATTGTTAAGCTGAATATCTTTTTGACCGACCTCAGCAACTTTGCCGCTGTAAACGAGGCCATGGCGAGACACTTCAGCAAACCCTATCCCGCTCGTGCAGCCATAGGTGTTAAAGAGTTACCCAAAGGGTCACTGGTGGAAATGGACGGTATAGCGGTCGTTTAACCAGTGTCAACGTTATTCAGGACGGGACAGTCCCAATAAAAAAGCCGCTTAGTGAGCGGCTTTTTTATTTCAGAGTTGAAACGTGTCACCAATTATTCACCTTTTGGATACAGTTCAAACATTTTAGCCACTACTTTACCGAGAGATTGGCGCATATCATCTCCATCTACTTCGCGCCCCTGATCCATCAATCGGTCGGCCTCCACCTCCCATAGAATTTCCTTCTGACTGGCGTCGGTCACAGTCAGTACCAATCTTGCCCGTTGCAGTACCACGTTTTCATCCGCCGGATTTACGGTATGGCGTTGCATCTTACCGGAGTCATCGCGCTGCCAGACCCAACCGAAATTGTCTGAATCCATGTCCGCGTAGCTTTCCGGCTGAAACAGCACCTTGTAGTCCAACACCAATTCAGCCGGTTCATTAAAGGCCTTACGGCTGATTCCACGCTTGCTCATCTCTGCGCCGACGGTATCGCGCATGGCTTTATCCAGAATCACCGCGCGTTCGGCATATTTTCCAGGATCATCCAGTGGCGCTAACTTCCAGCGATAGTTGCTGTACCCCTTCAAGTCATATGCCGTCCCAGCTGTCTGGTGCACATTGATCGTACTGCACGCCATCAGCAAACATAGCGCCGATAAAACCACTGCCTTGCGCAAAATCATTTTGCCTCCTGCCAACTGACTGAATAAACCACCAAATGTTATCCAAGTATAACCAATGATTAGGATACTGAATGATTAAGGTCCGAACCCGCTCAACTCAACTGTTCGTATAGCCGATAATCGCACTCACTCATACCAAGTGATTGGTAGGTCTGCTGGGCGCGGCGATTCTCACGCTCCACATAGAGGCGAAAGCCGCACACACCACCCTGCTCTTCAGCCAGGATTTGCACCTGCCTGTACATTTGCCGATATATGCCCTGGCGACGAAAATCTGGCGTCACATAAACGCTTTGTACCCACCAGAACAAGCCATTGCGCCAATCGCTCCACTCGGTTGTGATCATCAGTGAAGCTACTGGCTGTCCATCAATCACCGCCACCAGGTAGAACCCTAACTCGGGTCGGTCCAGCAGAGTGCGTACACCGCGGCTGACCACATCCCTGGAAAGCTCTTTTTGCTCCGTTTCCAGTGCCATGGCGCAGTTGGACTCAACAATAAAGTCTGCATCGGCTGGAATGGCTTTTCGAATCACGGCGGTCATTTAATTTCTGGGCTTGAATTTGGCAGCGTCAATAATCGCCCAAAGGTGGAAAATTGCTCCCACAATCCAGGGAATCACCAAAAAGTACATTGCATAACCAATAGTAACCATCAGGAAAAATCCCAGCGCTGCCCCTAAGCGCCCCTGAACCAGTTGCCCCAAACCCGGAATAAAAATATTGCAAATGGCGGCCAACACATTGCCACCTGAACCCTGTCCAGCCATTGTCAGTTCTCTTGTTGGTTGTTAACTTCGTGAGTATACCCCGAGCGATAATCCGGGTAACGCAAACCGTATCCGGATTCTTTCAATAACCGGTTGCTACAGCGCTTACCGGTCTCCTCGATAGTCACCCTGTTAAACGGTTCACTTTCTACACCCAGCAACTCTTTTAAATAGGCCCTCAGTTGCCACTGCATTACCGGCTCGTCGTCTGAAGCCAAATACACCTGCGCCAGAGGCTCTCCTCTCCGATATAAATCCAGCAGATGAGCCAAAACACCCACACAGTCCTCACTATGAATGCGATTGGTCCAGCCAAATGGGCTGGTCAGTGGTTTGTCCTCTTTCACTGCCCGCAACATTGCCTGACGACCCGGCCCGTAAATACCGGAAAAGCGCACTATACAATTGGGCAGATCACTGGATTGAAGTAACCTCTCGGCCTGCAACAAAACTTGACCACTGAAGTTCGCCGGCTCGGTGGGCGACTGCTCATCGACCAACTCTCCACTGTTCTGGCCATACACTCCCGTGCTGGATACCCAGAGCACAAATGGCTGTGCCCCGGTCTTTTTACTGGCCGCCAGCAGCGTTTCAATGCTTCGCAAATAGGAATCACGATAACCCTGTTCGCTGCGCTGTGAGGGGGTCATGGTGACGACCACAGCATCAAAACCTATTCGTAACAAATCTGTTACCTGACTGACATCGCAGGCATCTGCCGCCAGCACCGTCACTCCGGAATCTTCTGGTGGCCTGCGCCGGGCACCCACCACATCGTATTGCTCTGGAGAAAGTTGGCGCGTCAGGCGAGTGGCGATATCGCCGAAACCAAGCAACAGTATTTTTAATCGTCTGCTCAAATGTAATATCCTTTGCCTATCAAATACGGGACAAGTCGATGACCTTAACAGAACTGCGCTATATCGTAACCCTGGCTCAGGAGCAGCATTTTGGCCGAGCAGCTGATCGCTGCCATGTCAGCCAGCCAACCCTGAGTATTGCTGTTAAAAAGCTGGAACAGGAGTTGGGTATCGAACTGTTTGAACGCACCAAGAACAGTGTCCGCCCCACCCCCACCGGCGAAAAGGTCATCGCCCAGGCGCAGCGGGTGCTTGAGGAAACCTCTGCCATTCATGATATCGCCAGCGAGGGCCACGACCAGTTGATCACACCCTTGCACGTGGGCGCGATCTTTACCATCGGTCCGTACCTTTACCCGCATTTTATTCCCAAATTGCGCAAACTGACCCCACAAATGCCACTGGTGGTGGAAGAGGGTTTTACCGCGACCTTGCGCAAACGCCTTCGCAATGGTGAGCTGGATGTCATCATTATTGCATTGCCCTTTACTGAACCGGATGTGGTTACCCAACCGCTCTATGAAGAGCCCTTTGTCGTGTTAATGCCAGAATCACACCCGCTGGCCAATCAAGAGTTCATCAAACCCCAGGACCTAGACAATGAAAACGTTCTGTTGATGGGCGAGGGGCACTGTTTTCGCGATCAGGTATTGGAGGCGCTGCCAAATCTGCGTGAACCCAAACCCGACAGCACCAACATCCGCACCCACACCGAAGGCAGCTCACTGGAAACCATGCGACATATGGTCGCCAGCGGTCTGGGAATCAGTGTACTACCGATGTCAGCCGCACTGGGTAGTGACTCTTACCGCAGCACCCTGGTAACCCGACCATTTGCCGATCCGGTTCCTTCGCGCACCGCTGCGCTGGCCTGGCGCGCCAGCTTTCCTCGCCACAAGGCGATTGATGCTCTGCGCGAAGCCATTTTAAAGAGCCCGCTGCCTGGACTGGACTGATATGGCGATCACCCTCAGCAAGCCACTGGACAAGGTCCCGGTTATCGAACTTCACGGCGTCGGTCAGTCCCTGGCTGACAAATTGGCCAAGTTGTCACTGCGCACGGTTCAGGATCTGCTGTTCCACTTGCCCCTGCGTTATATCGACCGGACTCGTATTACTCCCATCGGGTCAATTCGGCCGCTAACCGATGTAGTGATTGAAGGTGAAGTTCGCGCCAGTGATATCGTTTTTGGCAAGCGCCGCAGCCTGATGTGCCGTGTTCAGGACGGCACCGGTACTGTCACCCTGCGCTTCTTCCATTTTTCCGCCGCCCAGAAAAATAACCTGAAGCCGGGCACCCGTATTCGCTGCTACGGTGAAGTACGCCGCGGCAGTTCCGGCTTTGAAATCTATCACCCGGAATACCACCTCTTCAGCAAGGGCGAGCCGGCCCCGCTTGAGCAGTCCCTGACAGCCATCTACCCAGCTACCGAGGGATTGACCCAACAGCGGATGCGCTCCCTGGCCAATCAGGCACTGGCGATGATGACCGGCCACAACCTCGCTGAACTGGTACCGGAAGAACTGCGCCCACAGAGTGACATAGCCTTGGCCGACGCGTTGCGCTATCTCCATCAGCCGCCGGTTAATGCACCTATTGATCTGCTTGCCGCTGGTAAACATCCAGCACAGCAGCGGCTCGCTTTTGAAGAGCTCCTCACTCATCACCTCAGTCTGCTGCGCCTGCGCCACAAAATTCAAAGACACCACGCACCGGTTCTGGAAACACCGGATAAACTGCATGGCGACTTTCTGGATCAGCTCCCCTTTGAGCTAACCGGTGCCCAACAGCGGGTTCGTGATGAAGTCTGTACCGATCTCGCCAAGCCATACCCTATGCTGCGACTTGTGCAGGGCGATGTTGGCTCCGGTAAAACTGTGGTGGCTGCGCTGGCTGCGCTGGCGGCCATCGACGCCGGCAAACAGGTGGCGGTAATGGCGCCTACCGAGATTCTCGCTGAGCAGCACCGCAATAATTTCGAAAGCTGGCTCAAGCCATTGGGCATTCGCCTGGCCTGGTTGACGGGCAAACTGAAAGGCAAAGGCCGCGAGGTGCAACTGGCCGCCATTGCCGACGGCAGTGCCCAGATTGCCATTGGTACTCACGCGCTGTTTCAAGACGAGGTCCAGTTTCACGATCTGGGTTTGGTGATTATCGACGAGCAACACCGCTTTGGTGTGCACCAGCGGCTGGCACTGCGTGAAAAAGGTCGCGGCGGTAATGTAGTTCCCCACCAATTGATCATGACCGCCACTCCTATTCCCCGCACCCTGGCGATGAGCGCCTATGCAGATCTGGATTGCTCAATCATCGACGAGCTGCCCCCCGGTCGTACTCCAGTGAACACCGTCGCAGTGGCCAACACCCGCCGCAACGATGTGATTCAGCGGGTGCGGGACGCCTGTAAGGAGGGGCGTCAGGCCTACTGGGTCTGCACTTTGGTTGAGGAGTCTGAATTACTTGAGGCCCAGGCCGCCGAAGCCGCCGCCGACGAACTGCACATGCTATTACCGGAACTCAATATCGGCCTGATTCACGGTCGCCTCAAACCGAAAGAAAAAGAGCAGGTAATGGCCGAATTCAAGTCTGGATCTATCGACTTGCTGGTGGCCACTACCGTCATTGAAGTGGGTGTTGATGTCCCCAATGCCAGCTTGATGATTATCGAAAACCCCGAGCGCCTAGGCCTCGCCCAGCTCCACCAGCTGCGAGGCAGGGTTGGCCGTGGCAAAATCGCCAGCCACTGCGTACTGCTCTACAGCACCCCGCTCTCCAACGCTGGTGTCGAGCGCCTCAAGATCATGCGCGAAACCAACGATGGCTTTAAAATCGCCGAAAAAGACCTTCAACTGCGCGGTCCCGGTGAAGTACTCGGTACTCGACAGACCGGCGAAATGAACCTGCGTATCGCCGATTTGCAACGCGATAGCGAACTGCTCACCCAGATAAAATTCAGCGCCCAAAAGCTCAGTAGCGATAATCCTGAATTGGTGCCAGCACTGATCCAGCGCTGGCTGTCTGGCAGTGAACAGTTTGGTAGTGTCTAAACCAGCTTCGCCCAAAAGGCTAAATTTTCGCCAATATGAGACAGATATACTGCAAAAATGTGACAACTAGCACCTGCCCCCCTATACTCGCGCCCAAATAATGGAGGTCTTTATGATCAACAACCCTTTAGCCAGCCTGTTTGGTAAATCCCCAATCAAACCGTTGCAGGAGCATATGTCCGTTGTTTTGGAGTGTGCCGAGCAACTGAGTGCGTTTATGGACGCATCTACGTCCGGTGACTGGGAAGCCGCCGCCAAGATTCACGACAAGATTCACAGCACTGAGCAACAGGCCGACGAGCTGAAAAAACAGCTGCGCCTGCACCTGCCCAAGAGCCTGTTTATGCCTGTGTCACGCTCTGACTTGTTGGAGCTTCTTTCAGTACAGGACAAGGTAGCCAACCGCACCAAGGACATCTCCGGTCTGATGTTGGGCCGCAAAATGGCAGTTCCTGCCCAATTGCAGCCTCAGATGAAAGAGCTGGTAAGTGCCGCAATCGCTGTGGTTCAGCAGGCGTCGAAAGCCATTAATGAGCTCGACGAATTGCTGGAAAGTGGTTTCGCAGGCAACGAAATCGACCTGATTGAAAACATGGTTGAAGCGCTGGATGAACTGGAGCGCAAAACCGACCAACTGGAAAGGGATCTTCGCCATCAACTGTTCGCCCTGGAAAGCGAACTGCCGCCGATCGATGTGATGTTTTTGTACCAGACCATCGACAACATCGGCGAACTGGCTGACCGCGCCGAGAGCATTGGCGGTCGTCTGCAGCGTCTGCTGGCGCGTTAAGTGAAGAACCTGAAGAGATCCCTCCCATGGAACTGATTACTGAATATAACTCGATACTTCTTATTTTGGTCTGTTGCTTTGGCTTCTTTATGGCCTGGGGCGTGGGCGCCAATGACGTTGCCAACGCCATGGGCACCTCGGTCGGCTCCAAGGCCCTGACTGTTAAGCAAGCCATTATCATCGCGATGATTTTTGAGTTTGCCGGTGCTTACCTTGCCGGTGGCGAAGTGACCAAAACCATCCGCAAAGGCCTGGTAGACGCCGATCTGTTTGTCGCCAATCCGGAACTGCTGGTGTTCGGTATGATGGCTTCGCTGCTGGCGGCAGGAACCTGGCTGCTGGTGGCCAGTATGCGCGGCTGGCCGGTCTCTACCACTCACTCCATTATCGGCGCCATCGTCGGTTTCGCTGCCGTTGGTATTGGCATGGAAGCGGTGAAGTGGGGCAAGGTTGGCAGCGTGGTGGCAAGCTGGATTATCGCCCCGGTATTGGCGGGTACCATCTCCTTTATTCTGTTCAAGAGTGTTCAGAAACTGATTCTCACCAAACGCGATCCGTTCAGCGAAGCGAAAAAGTACATCCCGATTTACATGTTCGGGGTTGGCTTCCTGATCGCGATGGTGACAATTCTGAAAGGCCTCAAGCACGTCTTTAAATCCCACGACATCAGTTTCAGCTTTGGCGAAGCGGCTCTGTACGCCGCCGGCGTCGGCATCATCGTGGCCATCTTCGGCAAGCTGATGCTGAACCGCGTTAAACGCGATGAGCAGGCGGATGAAAAAAACCGTTTTGCCAGTGTCGAGAAGGTGTTTGCGGTTCTGATGGTCTTTACCGCCTGTGCCATGGCATTTGCCCACGGCTCCAACGATGTAGCCAACGCCGTTGGCCCACTGGCTGCTGTTTACTCAGTGCTGTCTACCGGTGCGGTTGCTGCCAAAGCGGCAATGCCGGGCTGGATTCTGTTGCTCGGTGGTATCGGTATCGTGGTGGGTCTGGCGACCTTTGGCTTCAAGGTTATGGCCACCATCGGCAAGAAGATCACCGAACTGACTCCAAGCCGCGGTTTTGCCGCTGAGCTGGGCGCTGCGGGTACTGTGGTAGTTGCCTCTGGCACAGGCCTGCCTGTTTCCACTACCCAGATTCTGGTGGGTGCGGTTCTGGGTGTTGGCCTGGCTCGCGGTATTGGTGCACTCAACCTGGGTGCCATCGGCTCGATCTTTATGTCCTGGGTAGTAACCCTGCCCGCCGGTGCCGGCCTGGCCATTCTGTTCTTCTTCCTGTTCAAGGGTATTTTCAGCTGAGGCTGATTAACCTGAAAAAAAAGCCGTCATTCATCAGTAATGTGAATGACGGCTTTTTTAATCCCCCTACTTATCTTTACCGATCACTGTGGCGACGATGATTATCGCGATGGCTTCTATGGTTTTCATTCCTGCGGCCCTCGCTCTGTCTATTCGCCCTTCGTGAGGATGACTCGCTATTTCTTCGCGCTTGCGCTTGCGGGCGGTTAGATGCGCTATTAGCAGCTTGCCCCTGATCCCCCCTCTTACGCGGAGTCATAACCTGGGGAGCCTGGTTTCGTGAATCCCGCTGCGCCTTCCCTCTCTCCTGTCGAGAGGGGAGGCGCTCTTGCACCAGACGTCTGGATTGAGGGGTCAGCGCCCGGTTGCCCGTATTGGCTGTGGCACGTTCTTCATGTTGCTGCAGGTTCCGGCGGTTTTGTTGATTTCGCCCTTCTTGTCGATATTGGCGGGCTTCGTGGCGCTGTCTGTATTCCCTGCGATTTTCCCTGCCGGACTCATACCGTCTCTGGTCAGTAAAGCGCGGCGACTCCTCACGATAATTGCGCTTTCTGTCATGACGCTGGCTGGACAGCTGGCGCTGAATTCTATGAACGCGATCCGTATGATTTCTGTTGTAGTGGCTGTCGCGATGACGGTAGTGTCTGGTCACCCGGTTTGAATGCCAGCGGTGTGCGTATCGGTTATCAACGTAGCGATAATAATTTCGACCACTGTGATTGAGGTGCAACCAGCGACGTGGGTCGCTATGCCAGTCCAGTAGCACCAGATGGTGTTGGTGCCAGTTTACGGCTCCAAAGAACAGGTGAGTATGCAGTGAAACCGATGGATACCAGCCAAACAGGTCAACATAGATACCACTGCGATGATAGTGATAACGTCCCCAGTGCCAATCCCAGTAAATAGGCGGGTAGTCATACCAGTACCAATGACCATATACCACTCGGGTATCGTAGTAAGGGACATACACTACCCTAGTCTCGGCTGGCTGGATAATGATTACGTCTTCGTCGTGAATCACTTCCAGTTTGTCCATTTTGGCCAAGCTACCCTCTTCGTCTGCCTGCTGCCGAAGGGTCTGTACGGCCGCCAATACTCGCTGTTCATCCTCTAAAAAAGCGCTACCAAGGGATTCGGTCCATTCGAGGTCTGTACTCATGCGTTCGAGAATCTGCGGGAAAGGCATCAAGGCTTTTACGCTTGGGTCCCAAGGCTGTTCTGCGACCCAGTCGCTAGCATCCTGCGGCTCGACATCGGGGTGTTCCGCCCACCAGCGGTCGGCTTGTACCACATCCAGAGGATAGGTACTGGCGATCAATATGTGGGTGAGCAGACTGTCCGGATATAGCGCTATTGGGGCCAATGACTGATACAGCTCAGCCTCAGACAGGGTTTCCGGCGGCTGCGCCTCTTCGGCGAGCAGTGTTGATGCGGTAAACAGCAATGTAAGGCTAAACAGTAACGATACAATCTTCATAGGAGCCACCTGATTGTCAGTATGGGTGAAATCCGCCTGGATTGCCCCTTGTACTGACTACCCTACTCCCGCCAAGCTGAACTTAACCTGAACGAATAGTGGCAAATGGCTTGAAGAAGTTATCAACAAATGTACTTCGACAAACATTAAGGCCGCCATCTAGGCGGCCTTAATTTCAGCACTTTCGAAAACCCTTGATTAATTTGGGCAATGGATCACTCGAATTGATTCAACAACAACCGGCTCTACTGGCACATCTTTAAATTCTGCATCCAGGTCATGTGTTTTAACCTTTGCTATAGCATCCAACACATCTTCACCTGCCAGAATTCTTCCAAACACGGCATATCCCCAGCTACGACCATCATTTTCACTAACAAAGTCCAGTCTCGGATTGTCCTTATGATTTATGTAGAACTGCGACGTTGCGGTATTTGGCGCCATCTCCCGCGCCATGGCAATAGTTCCACGCTTATTGGAAAGACCATTGTTAGCTTCATTAACAATCGCTTCTCGAGTGGACTTTTCAGTCATATCTGCAGTATGACCACCGCCCTGAATCACGAAATTTTCAATTACACGATGAAAAATCGTTCCATCATAGTGGCCAGCATTGATGTAATCGAGAAAGTTTTGTGCAGTAACCGGCGCTTTTTCCGCATTAATCTCAAAGTCCATTTCACCAGCGGTTGAGTTGATTGCAACACAGAAGTTCTTTCCATTGTGCTGTTCCAGTTTGATATCACCTGAACAGGCCATCAGCGAAGTGATTAATGCCATTAATACAAGCTTTTTCATATCTTTTACCTTCTTATTAATTCAAGGAGCCGAAAAACCCAATACAGCCTTATAAGGAAAAACGTCACCCGTCATAATACCTTCCTTGATTGCGGGATCAGTATTCATTATTTTTTGAGCGTCTCCCACTGATTCAGCCCTAAATATAACCAGCCCAAATATATTTTCGTCTTCATTTGTGCTTCTACCAACATGAAGAGCGATCCCTTGTTCAGCCAAGTTTTGCAGATATTCGAAGTGTCGTTCCAACGCGCTTTGTTCTGCTGCTGTTGGCTCATCAGTAACCATACCCAATCGAGTTGGACGGATAACATAGATATAAGCATTCATAATTCTCTCTCAAGGCTTGCTACTTATTATCCCTTTTGCTCGGCCTCATACTCATCCCGATCCGACACCTCATTAAACACTACCTCATCAAGCATATTGTTGTGCTTGGCAACAATAGAGGTGACAGCACAGTCGCCGGTCACATTGACCGCGGTGCGCATCATATCGAGAAGACGGTCTACGCCGATAATCAGTCCGATACCTTCAGCTGGAAGACCAACCTGATGCAATACCATGGTCAGCATCACCAGCCCTACTGATGGCACTGCAGCGGTGCCAACTGAGGCTAGCGTAGCGGTGAGAATAATCATCAGGTAGCTGTTGATATCCAGGTCAGCACCAAACGCCTGGGCAATAAATACCGTAGCGACACCCTGCATAATAGCGGTGCCGTCCATATTGATAGTTGCACCGACCGGAACGGTTAATGAGGCAACCTTGTTATCCACACCTAAGCGTTTTTCCGCCACGTTCATGGTCACAGGCATCGTGGCTGCGCTTGAGCTTGTGCTAAATGCAAACAACATCGCCGGACGAACATTTTTGAAAAAGGTGATCGGGTTGAGGCGCGCAAATACCTGTAACAACCCCGGATAGATACCAAAGCAGTGAATAGCCAGTGCAAGTACCACACAAGAGAAATACCCAACCAATCCGCTGAATGCATCGGCACCCAGGCCAGCAAATATCTTCGCCAGCAAACAAAACACCCCATAAGGCGCCAGGTGCATAATCAGGGTAACCATTTTCAGGATTACATCATTAAAACTCTGCAACACTTGCAGTGCTTTTTTCCCCGCATCGCCAGCCAGTGAAACCGAGATACCCAACAATATGCAAAAAACAATCAGTTGCAGCATATTGCCACTAACCATTGCTTCAATCGGGTTTGTGGGAACAATATTGATCAGGGTCTCTTTTATAGAAGGAACATCTTTTGGCTCAAAAGTACCCATGTTGCCGAGATCAAATCCGGCGCCTGGGTTGATCAGGTTAGCCACTACAAGGGCGATGGTAATTGCCACGGCGGTAGTGAACAGGTACAGGAGCAGGGTGTGTACTGCCATCTTCCCCATGCGGATATCCACCCCCATGGCAGCGGCACCGCAGGTGAGGGAGAAAAACACCACCGGAACGATCAACAGTTTCAGTGCGGATACAAAGATTCGACCCACTGAGTCAAATACACCATCGACCAGAAAGATTTTGGTGGCCAGAACCGGTGCGCTGTCGCCCATCCAGTTTAAGATCAGGCCTACACCCATTCCCAGTCCCATGCCTACGAGAATTTTGGTTGTGAGTTTCATGATGAAACCATTCCTTATTATTTGCTGTGAGTAGCCGCTATTGTGCCAGCGTTGACCAGACAGATAATGAGTGCTCTGGTTGCTGGGTGCAACTCCAGACACCCAAAGTTGTAAATAGCGCTGCGCTCGCGATTACGGATTTGGAATATCTGATACCCGAAGCCGTGATAACTTCTTATATTCCCTGCGTCATCCCGTTAGAATGCCGCTTTGTCCTCTGGCCGGAGCCTTAATGCCCACCTCGCGTTTTTCCAACTTCCTGTTTCATCGCGAACCCGCCTGGCGCCACTATCGTCGCGTGCCGCGTTCGGCGATCAGCGCGCCTTTGCGTCCGTGGCTATTGAATCAGGGCTCTCTCACAGAGCGGTTGATCATCGCCAGCGGCGGAGAATTTCGGGTAGAGGTGTTAAAGCAGTGCTGGGAATTGCCGCGCTTGTCGGAATGTCGTGCGCTTGGTCTTGGCACTCGTGAAAAAGCGTTGATCAGGGAGGTGTTGCTGTATGGCCATGATCAGCCCTGGGTGTATGCCCGCAGTATATTACCGATGAGCAGCCTGACCGGCCGGCTGCGGGCGATGCGCAAGCTGGATAACCGGCCGCTCGGAGCATTGCTGTTTCGAGACCCGTCTATGACCCGTTCTGGTATGGAGCTAGCCTGCCTGACTCCGCAAAACACCACTATTCCAAAACAGCTGGGCGAGTTTAATCACCCTCTCTGGGGGCGCCGGTCCGTGTTCTGGCTCAACCAAAAGCCTTTACTGGTTAGTGAAATCTTTTTGCCGAGCTTTCCGGAATACGGTTAAGCTAGGGCTTATTAACGCTGTAACGGACCGTTTTTGATGAAATCCAGCGCCCAAAATCGCGTATCACACCCCCAAGGCCATCAAGCTTCTCTTATGGACTTCGTCCGCCTGATGCGATTTGATCGCCCCATTGGCACCCTGCTGCTGCTGTGGCCAACACTGTGGGCGCTTTGGTTTGCTGCCGGCGGATTCCCCGATTGGGACGTGCTGATTATTTTTGTACTGGGCGTCACCCTTATGCGCGCCGCCGGTTGTGTGATCAATGACTTCGCCGACAGAAAAATCGATGGTCATGTTAAGCGCACTGCGCAACGCCCCCTCGCCACCGGCCGTATATCCAAACAACAGGCGCTGTTACTGTTTGCCGCATTGTGCATCAGCTCTTTCCTGCTGGTACTGCTCACCAATGAGCTGACTATCTGGCTGTCATTTGGCGGTTTGGCTCTGGCCTCCTGCTATCCGTTTATGAAGCGCTACACCCACTTACCCCAAGTATTTTTAGGGGCGGCCTTTGCCTGGGCGATTCCCATGGCTTTTGCCGCACAATCCGGAGAATTACCCACCACCATCTGGGCGCTCTACGCCGGGGTAGTATTGTGGACGGTGGCTTACGATACTTTTTACGCCATGGTGGATCGCGATGACGACCTGAAAATAGGCGTTAAATCCACGGCGATACTATTTGGTGAACACGACCGGGTGATGACTTTCAGCCTGCAGGTGATGTGTATCGTTGCACTGCTGATGACCGGTGCCAACTTCGAGCGCGGAGGCTATTACTACGGCGGTGTGGCAGTAGCTGCTCTGCTGTTCATCTACCAACAACGGCTGATTCGCGACCGCGATCGGGACAGCTGCTTCAAGGCATTTTTGAACAACAACTGGGTTGGAATGTTTGTGTTTATCGGGCTTGTTCTCGATTACGCGTTGTCATCCAACCCTTAAGCCGGTCATTGTCAGCGGTTGATAATAGCGCTGACATCTTCATAATGACCCCCTCTGCGCGGCGTTCAGGCTTGCACCGGCGCTGCTGAAATTCTCCAACACTGGGAACCCGCAATGGCTATTAAAGAAAATTCCGTCGTCTCCATTCACTACACCCTCACCGACGATGACGGTGTGCAGATCGATTCCTCCCAAGGTGCCGATCCGCTGGTGTATCTGCACGGAGCAGGCAACATCATTCCGGGTCTGGAAAATGCCCTGTCCGGAAAAGCGGTTGGCGATGAGCTGAAAGTGACTATTGCCCCGGCTGATGCCTACGGTGAATACCAGGATGCCATGGTGCAATCGGTTCCCCGCGAACTGTTTGGTGACAACCAGGACATGCAGCCAGGTATGCGTTTCCAGGCGCAAACCGACAACGGCCCGATCTCCGTTGTGGTAACCGAAGTAACCGACGAAACTGTTTCTGTTGACGCCAATCACCCGCTGGCTGGCAAGACCCTGCACTTTGACGTGACCGTTGCCGAACTGCGCGACGCCACTGAAGAAGAGCTGGCTCACGGTCACCCCCATGTAGCGGGCGGCTGCGGTCACGATCACTGATTACTTATCAGTATCGACGCAAAAACCGGGCTCAGGCCCGGTTTTTTTGTATCCGTTAAGCTGGCCAATTTTGTTAATCCATTCGCTCGGTGGAAAAGCCTGGTAACTTTGATTTCGCAAAATTTGGAGTGTCACGGTTTTGTCAAAAATCACAGGCTATGTTTGTGTTCCAGACTCAGGGAACAATCTTATGCATGACTACATCGACCTCTACTGCGAACGCACCGAACCGGGATTATGGGCCGAGCCGCTCAATGCACTAACCAATCTGGCATTTATCATCGCGGCCGTTATGGTATGGCGGCTGGCAAGGCAGCAGGATCGTATTGGAACCGATGGCTTCGCACTGACGGCTCTGTTGGTTGCCATCGGCATTGGCAGCGGGCTGTTCCACACCTTTGCCAACAGCTGGTCAATGTGGCTGGATGAACTGCCGATTTTGCTGTTTCAGATTTGTTTTATCGGCCTCTATCTCAACCGCGTTGTCGAGCTGCACTGGTATGGGGTAGCCTTCGGGCTGATACTGTTTATAGTAACCATTTACGGTGCCGCCGCACTGCCCGAGCATATACACGAAGCCAGCAACGGCTCATTGGGATACGCTCCGGCACTGTTGGCATTGTTAGTGTTAGGGCTGTATCACCGGGTTAGCCATGCAACTGCGCCTTATCTACTGCTTTTCGCCAGCGGCGTGTTTCTGCTGTCACTGACCTTTCGCACTATCGACAATGCGGTTTGCGAGCAAATCCCTTTCGGCAGCCATTTTCTCTGGCACCTGTTCAACGCTTTGTTGCTCTATCTGGTCAGTCGTGCGTATTTACTGAATCGGTAACTGTTTAGCTGTGCAATCAATCTCTGGATTGCCGCGCTCGCTTCGCGAGCTCGCAATGGCGTGAATTCGCCCCAGTCATTGCGAGAAGCCAAAGGTGACGGAGCAATCCAGCGCCTTGATATTTTCTCACTCCACCATTTTCCCTTTTACAAATAAGTCACCTATACCTACTAAAAGACACTGGTTTTTCAAGCATGTGACCGTTTGCTGAGGTTCTGGCAATGGCAAAACTCTGGCTGGAGTGGGTAGTTCTGTTTCTCGGCTTTCCGCTGCTGGCCTTTTGCGGCCTGATTCCTGCTCACCCCCTGTTGGTTCTGTCGATTCCGTTCTTATATTCCATTGTCGCGGCGTTGCTTTTGAAAAAGCGGCTATTGATCGCTGAAAGCCGTTCGGCAATGCGCGGTTTCCCCCCTCAGCTCTCCTGGCGAATGCCAGTGGTGGTGGCTGCTATTTTTGGTTATGCATTCTGGGCGCACCCGGAAACATTTCTCACCACCCCCAGTACCCAGAGTCTGCCCTGGCTGGCACTGTTGCTGATCTACCCACTGATATCGGTACTGCCCCAGGAATTTCTCTATCGCAGATTCTATTTCTGGCGCTATAAAAAAGTGTTTGGCTCACAACGCTGGGTGGCCATCTCCAGTGTACTTACTTTCTCCTTTCTGCATATCGCCTACAGCAACATGGTCGCCATCACCCTGACTTTAGTAGGTGGGGCACTGTTTACTGCCACCTACCTGCATACCAAACGGCTTATGCTGTGTTGGGCGGAGCACGCTATTTATGGGGTAGCCGTTTTCGTATCCGGGCTCGGTCAATTCTTTACTCTGCTGCACTTCTAATCGTTGTCATTAAACCGCCCAACTGCTGTAATAGTACTGTCATATTGCCGTCATCTAATGTGGAGCAGTTATAAAACCTGGATGGTATAGCTATGCAACAAGCTAATATTTTGGTCGTAGATGATGAAGCTCCAATTCGTGACATGATCACGATGGCACTGGAAGTCGCCGGATACAGATGCCTGCAGGCTGCCAATGCCCAGGATGCACATAGCCTGATTATCGACGAACGCCCGGACTTGGTGTTAATGGACTGGATGATGCCCGGTACCAGCGGTATCGAACTGGTTCGCCGCCTGAAGCGCCATGAGCTCACCGCCAAAGTGCCGGTAATCATGCTTACCGCCAAAGCCGATGAAGACAACAAGATTCAGGGTTTTGATTCCGGTGCCGATGATTACATCACCAAACCATTCTCACCCCGTGAACTGCTGGCCCGTATCAAGGCGGTGCTGCGTCGCGCTGGTCCGGAAGCCCCGGAAGAGCCGATTCAGGTCAATGATCTGCTATTTGACCCAATCAGCCACCGCGTGACCATTAACGATAAACCGGTTTCGATGGGCCCCACTGAATATCGTCTTTTAGAGTTTTTCCTAACTCACCAGGAGCGTGTCTACAGCAGGGACCAGATACTCGACCACGTGTGGGGTGGTAATGTTTACATGGAAGAGCGCACTGTGGATGTGCATATTCGCCGACTTCGCAAGGCATTGAGTGTTGATGGTCACGACCGATTCATTCAAACTGTGCGCGGGGCGGGATACCGCTTCTCCACCAAGCTGACGGAAGAGTAATTCCCCAGCGTCGTACAACATCGCTATACAAGGAATTTCAGCTTGCAACGGGGTTTTCAAACCGAGTTGGAGCGCATTGCGCTCATCGGTATCAGCCTGCTGATCTTTGGCTATCTAAACGGGCATGTACTGCTCACGCTGCTGTTGGGCGGCCTGATTTACATGCTCTGGACGCTGCGGCGAATCGTCAAGATATACCGCTGGCTGGACGGTGGCGCTCGTGGCCTGCCACCGGATGCCACCGGAATCTGGGGCGACATTTCCGATCAGCTCTACCGCCTGCAAAAACGCTCATTGCGCAGCCAGCAGAGCCTTAAGTCTTTAAGTGTGCGTGTGCAGAAGATCACCAGCGCCCTGGCCGATGGCATTCTGATTCTGGATAGCGAAAATACCCTGGAATGGTGGAACCCGGCGGCAGAACAACTCCTGTCCCTGCGTTCCGATGACCGTGAACAGGTGATTACCAACCTGATTCGAGATCCACGCTTTGTAGAATTTATCCTTCAGGATGACTATCCCAAGCCACTGGAGATCACCGCTCCAGGCAATAAAAACGTCACCCTGATGTTCACTGCCGCCCGCTTCGGCAAAGACGAAATAGTTCTGGTAGTTCGCGACATTACCCGCCTGCGCAATCTGGAAACCATGCGCAAGGAGTTTGTCGGCAATATCTCCCACGAATTGCGCACTCCGCTGACGGTGATTTCCGGTTATATCGAAACATTGGAGGCTATGTCTGATCAGCTGCCAATGCCTTTCCAGCGCGCTCTGGAGCAGATGCACCAGCAGACCAACCGGATGAGCAACCTCGCCAATGACCTGGTCATGCTCTCCAAACTGGAATCCGTTACACAGCATGCACCTTTAGACCCCGTGTCACTCAAGCCGATGCTTGACCAGATTGCTATTGATGCTCGAGCCCTGAGTCAGGGCGAGCACGATATCATGATCGAAGCACCGGAAGAGCTGACCCTGTTGGGCAATCCCTCACAGCTGCAAAGTGCCATCTCCAATCTGGTGTTTAATGCCGTCAAGCACAACCCGGAAGGGGCGAGCATTGAAGTAAATGCCCGCCGCAATGGCGAAGGTGTCATTATTGAGGTAAGCGATGACGGCATCGGCATCGACCCAATTCACGTGCCTCGCCTAACCGAGCGATTTTATCGAGTGGACAGCAGCCGCACCTCCAAATCCGGCGGTACCGGTCTGGGGCTGGCTATCGTCAAGCACGTGTTGCTCAGCCACGATGGTTCACTCAACATCGAGAGCACTCTCGGCAAGGGCACAACCTTTACCTGCAAATTCCCAAATAGCCGGGTTAGGGCCTGATAACACTAATTGATATTAGCCCGGCACAACGCCTCAATCCGTACATGAAGTGACTGAGCCGTATAAATTCAACGCAGTCTGACCAGAAAGGGCTTATCCTTAGTCATACCCTTCTATTTTTGAGATAAGGCTGCATCGGTTGGACGTACGTTTTCTCTCCTCCATTCGTGACATAGCACCTGAGCATTGGAACAGTTTGCTGGGGTGCGACTACCCGTTTTTGCAACACGCTTTTTTGCTGGCACTGGAAGAGAGCGGTAGCGTCTGTGCCGAAAGTGGCTGGCAACCCTGTCACCTTATTCTGGAGCAGGGGGGTATTCTTGAGGCGGGGTTACCGCTCTACCTGAAAAACCACTCCTGGGGCGAATACGTTTTTGACTGGAGCTGGGCCGAGGCCTACCAGCGCATTGGCCAGCCCTACTACCCAAAACTGGTCAGCGCAGTACCCTTTACCCCCGCCAGCGGGCCACGTCTGTTAACCGCAGACCACGCCGACCGTCATCAAGTGGCTCAAGCCAGCATTACTGCCATACAGGCCTACGCCATCGACATTCAGGCGTCCGGCCTGCACCTTTTATTCCCCAGCCATTACGACGACACCCTACTTCGCGAGCAACCGCTGCAGCGACGCACCGGCACCCAGTTTCATTGGTACAACCAGCGCTACCAAAGTTTCGACCACTTTTTGCAGCAACTGAGTTCTCGCCGCCGCAAAGCGATAAAAAAAGAGCGCGCTCGAGCACAGTCCCAAGGCTTTACCATGACAATGCAACCCGGCTCGGAACTCAGTGAACAATTTTGGGACGATTTTTATTTGTTGTATCACCGCACGTACTTAAAGCGAAGTGGTGGCACAGGTTATTTGAACCGAGCTTTTTTTCAGCAGATTGCCGAAACCATGGCGGATCAATTATTGATGGCGACGGCTATACAAGATGGTGAGCTGATAGCAGCGGCGTTGTTTTTCCGTGATCGCGATAACCTTTACGGCCGCTACTGGGGTGCAAGGCAGGAGTTCGACGGACTTCATTTTGAACTCTGCTACTACCTAGGCATTGAGTATGCGATCAGGGAACAGCTGGATCGTTTTGATGCGGGCGCGCAGGGTGAACATAAAATCAAAAGGGGCTTTGAACCGGTCGAAACCTGTTCCTATCACTGGCTGGCTGACCCCCGCTTCGACCAGGCCATAGATGCCTTCCTATCGGAGGAGCATCGTCTCAACAAGCTTTATATGGCAGACGCACGAAATCACCTGCCTTATAAACACTTAAAATCCTGCCAACTCTAAGTTGTCACAGTGCGCACGACACTCCCTACTGCTTCTGAAATTCAGCATAAATTTCCAGCGTCACTTCATCACCTACCAAGCCGGAATATTTATCCATACCAAATTCACTGCGCTTAATAGTGCCTACTGCTGAAAAGCCCAAAGTGTAATATCCGGTCAGGCGGTTGCTGGCTCCACCATGAAAAGTGCCGATCAAGCTAATGGGTTTAGTCTCGCCACGTAATGTTAAATTTCCTGCAAAGCGAAACTGGTTTTCACTCAGTGGCGTTACCAACGCAGAGACAAATTGAGCCTGAGGAAACTGTTCACAGGCAAACCACTCGTTACCCTGCAGCGTCTTCTCAAGATTTGAATTGTTTACGTCCACGCTAGCCGTCTCGACACGCCCCTCCAGTGTAGAGACAGCCATATTTCCAGGATCAAAATTCAGGCTGGCTGTCATTTGGTTAAACCGTCCCACATAGGTAGATATTCCCAAGTGAGAAACCTTAAACAGCACTGTGGTGTGATCGGGATCCAGCCTATATTTCCCGGCGCGCAGCTCACCCATTTCTGTGGCCACCGGACCGACCAGTAATTGCTGACAACCCGACATTGGCATCAACAGCAGGAAGAACAGTGCGATAAGAAATTGAGTCGGCTGTTTCATAAAGCCTCTCAGCAAACTGTGATTAGGGCCTGATACTGTGTAAGACACCGGATTGCCACGATTGCTTCGCAACCCCGCAATGACAATCGGCAACCCGGGGTATTATTTCCCGAATACCAACAATCGATTATTAGCTGGCATATGTTTATCTGCCTTTAACGCAAAACCGTTATCAAACGCCAACTGTTCAATCGCCTCAAAATCGCGAATACCCATATGAGGCGCTTCCAACTTTAAGCTCATATCAAAGCTGGCATTACTGTCACTGGTAAAATTACCGCCGTAATTAAATGGGCCATACAGACAAAAGATGCCGCCAGCAGAAAGCAACCTGCCAACACCGGAAAACATCGTTTCAACGCTATGCCAGGGCATAATGTGACAGGTGTTTGCCGTAAAAACGCCATCAATCGACAACTCTGGCCACTCCGGCATATCCACATCCAGTAATATCGGGCGATGCAAATTATCAGCCGGCATCTCATTGAGCCAAAAATTGATGCCGGCATGATTTTCAGAGCGATCACTGGTGTACCACTGTAAATGTGACAATGCAGGGGCAAAATGCACTGCGTGCTGCCCGGTACCACTGCCAATTTCCAATACTGATGTACTGCTTTCGAAAGCCGTTTTTAATATATCGAGTATAGGTGCCTTGTTATTTTCACAGGCTTGGGAAAAAGGCTTGATCACTGTCATCTGTTATTTCTCTTTGTTATTCCGCTTCATCTCGCAAGAACACCCACTCCGTGGCGCTGGATTGCTCCGGGCTGAAGTAATAACCGGCCGTATCAAAATGTTTGATCGCCTCAGGGTCTGTCAGGCGATTTTTAATAATATAGGCACTCATCAGGCCGCGCGCTTTTTTGGCATAAAAACTGATGATTTTGTACTGCCCGTTTTTAAAATCCTTAAAGACCGGGGTGATAATTTCCGCATCGAGCTTTTTCTTGTTGATCGCCTTGAAGTACTCATTGGAGGCGAGATTGATCAGTACAGGTTGTTTCTCTTTCGCAAACTCACCATTAAGTACCTCCGTCAGTTGATCCCCCCAAAACTGGTAGAGATCCTTGCCGCGCTGGTTCTTGAACTTGGTACCCATTTCGAGTCGATATGGCTGAATCAAGTCCAGGGGTCGCAGTAATCCATACAGCCCGGAGAGAATTCTCAGATGCTTTTGCGCCCATTGCAGATCCTGTTCGCTCAGGAATTCCGCGTCCAGACCAGTGTAGACATCGCCTTTAAAGGCCAGCACGGCCTGTTTGGCATTGTTGCTGTCAAAAGGTATCTGCCACGCCTGAAAACGATCGTAATTGAGCTGGCCAATCTTGTCGCTTACCTTCATCAGGGAGCTGATATCGTGGGGAGCCAGAAGTCGTAACTCGTCGATCAGCAGTGCGGATTGATCCAGCCAATCTGATTGGGTGAATGAACCAGTAATCGGAGGGGTATCAAAGTCGAGGGTTTTAGCAGGTGAGATAACAAAGTACATAAATCCGGTCCCGATACTGTTTCGTTATTAATAACGGGATAAGATTATACGCAAACTCTACTGTCATACCGAAAAAGGATGCCTGTATGTTAAAGCAACTCCATTTCAAGCCCATTTGGGGACTGGCTGTGGCCGGGGCACTTACCGCTGCTGGCTGCGCGGTAAACCCCGTCACCGGGGAAAAAGAGCTCTCTATTGTCAGCGCTGCCCAGGAAGTACAGCTGGGCGAGCAAAACTACCATCCTCAGATTCAATCCCAGGGGGGCCGCTACCATGTAGACCCGGATCTGCAGTTATATATCAACGAAGTTGGCCAGAAACTGGCCCGCGTCAGTGATCGACCAGGCCTGCCCTACAAGTTCACGGTGCTCAACAATTCGGTGCCCAATGCCTGGGCATTGCCCGGTGGCAAAATCGCCGTAAATCGTGGCCTGTTAATGTATCTGCAGGACGAGTCACAACTGGCCGCTGTACTGGCCCATGAAATTGTCCATGCCGCTGCCCGTCACTCCGCCCAGCAGATGACCAAAACCCAGCTGTTGGGTGGCACTCTTGCCGTACTTGGCGCTGCCACGCAGGGTTCTGGGTATGAAGGCGCGATCAGTGAATTTGGCCAGGTCGGTGCTTCGGCGATCCTGGCCCGTTACGGCCGCGACGATGAATTGGAGTCGGACAAGTATGGCATGCAGTATATGTCTCGTGCCGGTTACGATCCCTATGGTGCCGTCGAATTACAGGAGACCTTTGTGAAATTGTCACAGGGTCGCCAATCCGATCCAATCTCGGCCCTGTTTGCCAGCCACCCACCTTCGCAAGCCCGGGTGAATGCCAACCGTGAACACGCCAAATCACTCAGCGGGGGCCAACGCTATCGCGACCGTTACCAACGCGCTATTGCACAGCTGAAAAAGGATACGCCGGCTTACAAAGCCGCTGAAGAGGCCATCAAACTGCTGAATAGCAAGGATTCCGCCGGTGCACTCAAGCAGCTCGATCGTGCAGTAGCGATTCAACCAGATGAGGCGGAATTCTGGGAGTTACGCGGTTACGCCTGGGAGATGCAAAAAAGTTACGACAATGCCGCCAAATCCTACGGTACCGCTATTGCCAAAAATCCGGACTACTTCAAGCCACACGCCCTGCGTGGATTAGTGCGATTTGAACTGGGCCAACATCGTGAAGCAGAACAGGATCTACTTCGTAGCTACCAGATCCTGCCAACCCAGACCGCAGCGTATTACCTGGGTGAGCTGGCTTACCAGCGCAATGACTACTCCACCGCCCAGAAGTATTTCCAGCAGGTTGCCAACGGCAGTGGCGAGCTGGCGGATAAAGCGCGCTCCAGAATCGCACAAATGGCGCAAGCGGGTCAGTAAAAAGTAGTGATATTTGCCTTTCAAGCCGTCATCCGCGTCACGCGGGGATGACGGCCTTACCAGCTAAAACATATCCGTCATTCCCATTCCGGTCATAAATGTAGCCTGCCTAGGTGTAATCTTTGTTGACTCAGCCCTTATACCTATGTACTGTGGCGACAGCAAAAAAGTAAGTCTCTGTTTAAATTCTCCATTTCGTAGTTGTACCACGTCCTGTAGTTTCTAAATTTAAGTCTCTATTTTTTCAGCTAGATCGGCCTCTAGAGGCCAAAAATTATGTTTATTACAGGATAATTAGTTATGTCTAACACTGTTACTGGTACCGTTAAATGGTTTAACGAAGCTAAAGGCTTTGGCTTTATCGAACAACAATCTGGCCCGGACGTTTTCGCTCACTTCAGCGCAATCTCTGGTGCAGGCTTTAAAACTCTGGCCGAAGGCCAGCGCGTTGAGTTCACTGTAACTCAAGGCCAGAAAGGTCCTCAAGCTGAGAATATCGTAGCGATCTAATTGATCTCCGCGTTATAAAAAAGGCAAGCCAAGTGGCTTGCCTTTTTTTATACAGGAAATGTCTTAACTCAATTACCGTTCTCGTCAGTATCAAAAAAACGCTTCATCTCCTCAACACTTTGGTAGCCAACAAATCGCTTTAACTCCTTACCTTCTGCAGAAAAAAGGATTCCTGTAGGGTAGCCATTCACCTTATTTTGAGCTGCCAGCTCCTCGTTCAAATCTCCGTCCACTTTTATACAGACAATACTTTCTGCCGCCTTTACCACATCAGCAGCGCTGTATACCCATTTATCCATCTGTTTACACGGGCCACACCAGTCTGTCTCAAAATCAAGAAAATAGCGCTGTCCATTGGTTTTTGCGCGCTCAATTGCAGTTTCGATATCATGCGAAAACTCCAGTGGGGCCTCAGCTCTTTTAGCCTTTCGATCCGCGTATTGAGGATCGCGATTTATCGCATCCTGTGTTTTTGTCATTCCCGGATCAAATTCAGTAACAGATAATTTCGACGGATACGCATCAGCGAGACTGATTTTATAAGCCTTTTCTCCAACCCAGAAAAAATCCGATAACGCCCTACCGAATCTACGTACTGCTGTCCCTTTATCGCTACTTCTCTTGACCAGCCATTGATCCTGTTCAGTGAACAAGCCATCATGGTTCATATCGGTCAGTATGATATCGTGGTGGATCCCTTGCAGTGCAACTTGTGTCGCCACAAAAAGATCGCCCACAAATCGTGCCTGGGAATCCATTTTGCCATCTGCACTCAAGTTGACATAAAGAGTAATGCCTATCTCTCGACCAGCCCCAAGATCAGCGTATTCGGTATTGATTGATGTTTTGAAGGAAATTGTTTGATTTTTGGTTTTATTGTTTTCTCGAACAGAAGAAGAAGTGATAACTTGTTCTGTAAATTCTCCATCGCAATTCCGATCAAGAATCAATTTGCTTGCTTCAAGGTCACTCTCATCAAGATTTACCTGAAAGGGAACTTTTGTTCCCAGCCCTAACTGTATTTCACCTACCCAGCTATTCTCACCTTTTTCCAATAATGGTGTAGATGCCGACTTTCCAAAGAATAGTGGACTCAAGTCAGATGGCGCATTTCTGGAGTATTGCGTTATCTGTTCAATTTCCAGATCGGCACCACTCATTCTTGAAGCTGAAAATAATCCAATAACAATTATTAACGCACCTACTGCCAACGTCCACTTTTGCTTACAGCTACTCATAACTCCCCTCCAATTTTTATTCACTGATAAAAAAGGCCATTCGCTTTCCGCAAATGGCCTATTTGTTGGGCTGATTTACTATCAATTAAACGGTAATTGATCACTAAACCCTTCCCTGCCCATAGGAAAATTCAACCTGTGACTGGGTAGCGTGCACTGTTAGTGGTAACAGTGCACTCTGACTCAATCAACGCAGAGAAAACTCCTTGGTGGCCTCGAGGTAAATCATTCGGCCTCGAGTTTCATGGCGATACCCATCCCACGGAGAGGGACCATTACCGGTAAAGTCAAACTCTCTATTGAGGATGTTTTTGGCACCAAAGTTAACCTTCAAGCCATGCTCAGGCATATCGTAGTGACCGGTCAGGTCATACGTCGTGGCATGAGGCATTCTTGGCAAGGTCGTTACCGGATCACCAAATCGGTTGACCAGCTTGTAGCCACCGCGCCAATTTGCCCACAGGGTGAAGCCCATCTTATCGCCACTCCAGCTGGCGCGGCCCTGTACTTTGTAGCGGTCAGAACCGTTCTGCAGACCAATACGCTCGTAGGGATCAATTGTCGGAACCAGTTGATCTCGTTGAACAAGCGTTTCAACTGCATACAACCCGAAGTCAAAGAAGCCGATTTCCGTATCTCTCTGATAGCTGATATCCAAATCAATTGACTCGTTAAGGCGCGCGTATGCATTGATCGGCATGGTTGCACCACGGGTGATTTCCTGGGTAATAGGGTCACGGGTGACCAGATCCGGGAACAATTCCGGGTTACGTGCCACTGCCACATCGTTGTAACGCAACTGCTGTAAACGTCCATCCCACTCAATCTGGTTCCAGTTTGCGGAAATTTTCAATCCTTCAAGGAACGCAGGTTCATAAGTAAAACCGATCGTGGTGTTAGTCGATGTTTCTGCCTTCAGGTCCGGGTTGCCGCCAAAAACGATAGGCACATTCGGGGTGATCACATACCACCAATCAATTGACGCAACGTATACACCATTGGGCGCCGTTTCGGGGCTCGGATGGAAGTAATCATATACGGTTGTAGGGTATATCTGTTGGTCATCGTACATCCATCGCATGGATGGCGTTAGGAAAGACTCACCTTTTGATGCGCGCAATGTCAACTCAGGAGACAATTCCCAGGCAAGACCAATTCGAGGACTGATATTGTCGTATGAACGCTCTTCTTCTGGCTGACCAACCCCGGAGAAATGGCCGGTAAAGGTGTAATCATCGTAACGAGCGGCAAGTGACAGTACCAGCGAGTCCATGAATGGCAGCGCATTGTTTTCACCAACCAGTGGTACGGACAGTTCCGTCGCAAACGCCGTTACATCGCGCTTCATCTTGTCATCAACGGCACCAGTTGTACTCACTCGAACTGGCGCACCACTCCAGTCCAGGGTATCCCGGCCATGACTCGCGTTTACCGACATCCTCACAATACCACCGGGGATTTCGAAAAGCTCACCGTCTGCGCTGATATCGATGCGTTCAGTAATGGATTTCGGTGTAAACCCGGCATTGTTTACCGGCAGATCATTCAGGTTCAGATCCGGATCATGGTTGCCGTTAAAAGGGTCAAACGCCGGCACAGCAATGGTATTGCCATTGGCATCCAGCACTGGTTGATGCACAGCAGTATTGCCGTTATAGCCGACAAACTCCATTTGAATACCGTGCAAGGCGCTAAACCAGGCCTCTCCAGGTACACGAGTTGGGACAGCATAAGAAACGTATTCACTTTCCTCTGTGCTGCGGCTTACATAGGCGTCCAGTTGCCAGTCCTTTATGCCGAGATCGTATTTAACGCCAAGCGTGAAATCTTTCCGGGTTTGAGTGGTCGATTGGTCTGCACCGCGCATGCCATCATTCAGGTATTCATCGATAAATGAATAACCTGACGACTGTATATCTACACCAAATTTATTGAACGGGTTGGTAGAAGGAATGCGAATGAAGCCAGTAGCGAACGGCCCTCTCATGGCATAGTTGTCCACTTCGGAGAAGAGAACATCAGCATAAACCTCAAGGTTATCCGTAATGTCCTGGTGCACATTGAGGGTGGCCGACTTGGTTTTGGTGGTGGGCGTTCCCTGCAGTTTAAGCTTGGGATAGTCAAGCACCAAACCGAGTGCTGCAGCGGCATCTCGGTCCGTAGGGGTAGCCAAAAGATCGGTATTTACATCATAGGATGACTTTCCGGCAGAAGCGGGGTCAAAGTATCTGTTACCGAGATAGTTGTATACACCATTTGCATCATAATACGCATAGAACTGATTGGTAACTCTGCGGTTATCATAACCGCCGCGGCTGCGCCAGTCGCTGGTATCCCAGCCCGCATCAAAGCTGCTGACGCCATCCTCTTCTCTGTAAGTCAGGGTACCCAACACGCTGCCGGAATCCCAGGAAAACCCAACAGTTTGGCTCAATGAGTAGTTGTCGGCATTATTGACGCTGTCTTCATAGCGCACTTTGGTGGTAGCGCCTACGTAGTCCTTACGCATAATAAAGTTGATCACGCCACCAATAGCATCCGAGCCGTAAATGGCCGATGCACCATCCAGCATCACTTCAACACGCTCAATTGCAGCGGCTGGAATGGTACCCAGATTGACGCGGCCATCGGCCTCAAAACCCGGTGAAGAAGCTGTGCGTCGGCCATTCACCAATACCAGGGTACCTTCAGCACCAACACCCCTCAGGTTGGCAGAGGACTCACCCAGCGTACCGAATGGGGTGGCATTTTCACCGCCATTAGTCGTTGTCGAGCTGCGGTTAACCCCGTTAAAGTTCTGTGGGAGCGAGGCAATAATGTCAGCTGCTGTTGCAGCACCCAGCCGATCGATATAGTCACGATCCATCATAATGACGTGAGAGGTGGGTTTGGTATTGCGGATTCGGCTACCGGTTACGACAAGCTCTTCAACTTCCTTATTTTCAGCGGCACTACCCTCGCCATCTCCTGAGCCATCGCCGTCTTCTGTAATCAGGACTGTTTCGTCAGAGATAAATTGGTACGAAAGGCCTGTTCCTTCGAGCATTTTCCCCAAAGCATCGGTCAGTTTGTATTCACCCTTGATGCTATGTAGCTCCTTGTTTTCTGAGATCCCCTCGGACAAAACAACCTGCACGCCGGAGGATTTGGTCAAGTCCATCAGAGACTTGTTGATTGACTGCTTTTTGATATCCAGTGAGAGTGTAGCCTGCTCTTCTGCCAAAACCTGGCTGGCAAGCCCTACTGACAACGCGGAAGCCACCGCTACTGCCATAAGCTTGCGAGTTAATAGCTGATTCTTTCTCATATTACCCACCTATTAGTTTTAATCTCTTGGCGCATTGAAATTACTCATATGCGGCCACTAGACGGGTTCAGCCCTCAAACACCCCTCGCTATATTTTAAAAATTTATAACTGTATGCATGATGGGCTTCTTTACAGGCGGAGTGATCTGTTGGAGATAGCGGATTTGGAGGGAAATAGCGTGTCTGGGTGAGTTGTTGCCAGAAATTGTGCCTGTCTGTCTTTCCTTCGATTACTGAATGGAAAATTCTTTACTGAGTTCGAGGAAGAGTATTCTGCCCCGGGGATCAAACCTGGCAGGATCCCATGGCGCCCTGAATGGACCAGCGATGACATTACTTACAAAGTCAAACTTTTCGTTCAATAGGTTCTTTACCCCGAAGTTACACGTCAGATCGTATTTCGGGACTTCAACGTAGCCGGTCAGGTCATAGGTCGTCGAGTGTGGCATCCTCGGTAGCCCGGTAGGGAACCCACCGATATCTACCAATTTATATCCTCCGCGCCAATTTGCCCACAGGGTGACGCCTGAATTTTCTCCGCGCCAGCCTGTATAGGCCTGTATTCGGTATCGATCTGAACCATTTTGAAAACCCACCAACTCTTTCGGCTCAGCACCCGGAACCAATTGATCTTCCTGGGTTAATGTCTCAATGGCGTAAACGCCAAAATCTATCTCACCTATTGGGGTCTCTTTTCGGTATTTAAAATCTAGATCGAGTGTTTCATTAATTCGCGTGGCAATATTTAAGGGCAAGTTGGCAGCAAATATAATAACTTGCGTTTCAGGATCACGCTGCACCAACTCGGGAAATTGTTGTGGGTTTTGTGCCACCACTGGATTATTAAATGCCAAAAATGTCACTCTATTCTTCCATTCAATAGAACTCCAGGTAGCCGAAATTTCCAACCCTTCTATTTCCTCTGATTGATAGATAATCCCCACAGTTTTATTGGTCGCCTCTTCCGCCTTCAAATCGGGATTCCCTCCAAATAATCCCGGAACATTTTCGGTAAGAACATACCCTTCATTGATACTTGGAACAAATATAAAACCCGGTGCATTTTCCGGATCCGGGTGAAAGTAATCAGAGACCGTTCTTGTAATCGGTTGTTGATCGTCATAAAGCCACCTGAGTGACGGCGCACGAAATGATTTTCCCCACGACGCTCTTACAGTCCATTTAGGATTCACTTTCCAATGTATTCCCACTCTCGGGCTGGTGGCATTAAAGGATTTCTTTTCCTCTTGCTGGTCCACCCCTGAAAATCGACCTTCGAATGTGTAGTCTTCATATCGCGCTGCAGCCGATAACAATAACTCTTCCGTCCACAGGAGTGAGTTTTCTGCCCCCACTAAGGGAATAGAAAATTCTATCCCAAATCCCAGTACATCTCGCCCTGGCTTGTCATCAACCGCTCCGACCGTAGCAACACGTATTGCGGAATCGCTCCAGTCCAGAATTTCAGTTCGGTAGTTGATATTAATTGCCATGCGAACAGTTCCCCCCGGCAGCTCAAAGAGTTCACCATCGGCACTGATGTCATAGTATTTATTAATGGTTTTTGGCTGCCTTGCCGCAGGGCTTCTCACCAGCGCATTAAGATTTAATCCCTCGTCGTTGTTTCCTTGCTCAAAAAAATTGATCGCGGGTACGGGTATGGGGTTACCACTACTATCCAGTACTGCTTGATATTGCGACGCTGACCCCGCTATATATTGCAACTTTATACCTGCAACTGCACTGGCAAAATCTTCATTGAATGTTGACGGACTTATGTCATAAAAATTGTAATCACTGCGAGATTCCCCATAACCTATGCTGGCATCCAACATCCAGTTCCGCCACCCTGAAGAAATTCGAAACCCGGCATCAGCGTTTAGTCGGATCAGCTGATTGGTCTGGTCAACACCACGCATATTCTGATTCAGGTATTCATCTGAAAAGGTATAATTTACCCGTACGCTGGTATCAAATTTGTTAAATGGATTTGTTGCTGGAACATCAACACCGAAAACACTTATGGGCCCTCTGGAGGCCTTATCTTCCACCTTATCAAAGATGAAATTACCATAAAATTCAGTGGCATCTGTTAACGCTTGCGTGAATCCGAATGTTGCTGATATCGACTGTGAAACAGGCGTAGCCAGTAGCCCCAATTTCGGATCATCAACCAGTAGTCTCTGTGCCTCTCGTTCATCACTGGTTGTCGGCACCTCGCGTAAATCTGACAAACTCCAACGGTCATTATTTATCACCTCTGGATTGAGGTAACTGAATAATGGATTAAATGTGCCGGTGCTTGATTCCACATAACCGCTGATAGTGCCGCTTAAATAGCGCGAATCCAACCCACCTCGTGAACGCAAGTCATCGGTTTCCCAATCAGCATCCCTGGCTCTCACGGCTTCGGATTCAGCATAAGCTAACGTCGCTAAAACATTTCCCGAACTCCATGAATAGCCAAAGATCTGACTCAGGCTGAAGTTATCTGCATTGTGCGAGCTCTCCTCATACCTCACTTTTGTAGTAGCACCGACATAATCTTTACGAAGCACAATATTAATTACACCTGCTATAGCATCGGATCCGTATATTGCAGAGGCTCCATCCAACATAACCTCTATACGGTCAATGGCCTCTACCGGGATGGTGCCCAGATTAATACGTCCATCCGCTTCAAATCCTGGCGATGAAGAGAGGCGTCGCCCGTCCACCAGGACCAATGTACCTTCCGGGCCCATTCCTCTCAGATTCGCCGCCGACTCCCCCAATGTGCCAAACGGAGTGCTATCGTCACCGCCGTGGGTTGTGGTAGAGAGCCGATTTACGCTGTTCAGGTTATAAGGCAGTGAAGCCACAATTTCTGCTGTTGACGCAGCACCCAACCTGGCAATGTCATACCGATCAATAACATGTAAGTGAGAGGTTGGTTTGGCATTCCGAATCCTGCTACCGGTAACAATGACCTCTTCGATCCCTCCCGGCTTTGCTGCCTCGTCTTCATTTGGGCCAGCAACACTGCCTATTTGGGTAATAAGAACTGTTTTACTTGAAACGATTTGATAGGTAAGACCGCTATCAACCAGCAACCTTTCCAATGCATCTCTAAGACTGTAATTTCCCTTGATCTCGGGAAGGTTGATCTGCTCAGAAATGCCCTCTGAAAGCACAACCTGCACATCGAAGGCTTTGCTTATTTGAAGGAAAGAGTGATTGATTTTCTGCTGGTTAATTTGCAGGTAGTGGACTTGTTCTTTGGCGCCCAAGCAAAGGCCGGTAGAAGCACAATAGAGTGCTGAGGCCACGCTCACCGTCAAAACTTTTTGTTGCAAAGTTTTGCTCTGCACCATCGTCACCAAACTCTTTACGCCCAAAGTGTAAAGTATATGACAACAACGGCTGGATTTCGTCGCAGCCTGGCAGCTCCATCCAGTTGAATTACTGGCTGCCAACAATAACGATTGCGTCAAACTCGTGAATAATCTTCAGTGAATTACCAATTTCGATGGCTTTCAATGCTTCATTGATGCTGTCCGTCTTAATAATTGCATTGATTTTTTTATCGACGATGCCTGGATCTTCAATCAGGATTTTCTTTGGACTGTAACGATTGAGTTCTTTGACAACGTCCAGCAATGTTGCGCCCTCAAAGCTCAATACACCAGTGCGCCAAGACGTTAAACTCGCCAAATTCTCAGTAAAGCTGGTCGATAATTGATATTTCTCATCAAATTTCGCCGACCAGCCCGCCTGCAATCGATACTGACCAGATGCAGATCCTACGATATCACCTTCATCCTGAATTAAGGTTGATCCGGTCATTACAGGATCGTCAGATGGGTGAACTGCAACTTCACCATCTGTAACGCTAATGCTCAGGCCGATTTTATCCCGTCGAACATTAAACGCCGTTCCCAATACCGAGACCCTGATACCGTTAACTTCTACATAAAACGGTCTGGCGGGGTCTTTGGCAACCTCAAAGAAAGCCTCTCCCCTAATGAGAGTCAGCCCTCTTGTGCTGTCATTAATATCTACCAGCACTTCGGTACCTGTATTGAGGTGTAAATTACTGCCATCAGACAACAGATAGGAATGGCTTTCCCCTACTCGGGTCAGGTAGCGATCAACATTATAGTTTTGCTCATCCACAGGCCCGACAAAGAATAGAGCTGATACGGTTAATACCAGCATGGCGGCAGCTGCAATCCAATATCTGGCATGGCTGGCTCTGGCACCCTTTCTTTCAGCCGAACGCTTAAGGATCGCCTGTATGTCACTGTCATTCCTTAAGCTTTCCATGGCGGCCAAACCACGGTAAGTCGCTTCGAGACCTTCTTTTATCTCAGTGTCATTGATACCCCGAGCAGCCAATGAATCCATACATTCATTAGCATCTTCACTTGCCATCACTCGAGAAATATCGCGGGCAACCCGGTATTGATTGAGTTTTTCACTGACCTTGTCCATTACTGACTCCTGTCCAGTTTTTCCTGTGCACGTCGAATTCTAATCAGTGCGCGAGCCATGAAATTTTCCACCTGTTTTCTGGTCACTCCCATACGGTTTGCTATTTCCGGGTAGCTTAAATTTTCAAACCGATTCAACAGAAATGCCTCTCGCCAGGTAGGTTTTAAATCCATAATCACTTTTTTCAGAACTTCTAAATCTCTCTGGGCAATCACCACCGCTTCGGGGCCCAATTCTGTCCCCCCAGTATGGGATTCCCCACCCTCCTGCTTAATCGCACTAACATATTGGGCTTGGGAGTGACTGCGGCGAACCATATCAACCAACAAATTGTTTGCCATTTGAAACAGGTAGGGACGGGTATTGACCAAGCCGTCCTTTATTTTGTCCATCAGCTCCTGACTTGAAGCCAATCGGGTAAACACCTCCTGCACCAAGTCTTCAGGATCAAACCCGCACAATTCAGCTCTCTGCCGAATAAAGCACAGCAAGGCCTGACTGTGTTCGCCAAACAGTCGTTCAAGTTGCCTCTTGTTTCGCCACTCCCGGCCTTTCACAAGTTTTACCACCGAGCCTAGACCCTTGGACATGTGTTACCTGACCACTCAAAGATAGTTGAAGGAAGGAGAACTCACCCAGCTAGACGTATTAGTTACGTAATCACCCCTCGTTTGATCCAAACTGATTCCAACCAGTCGCCTTTAAAAACGCAGCTTACTGGCATAAAACTCTCATCACTCGGATTTAGCTTCAAATTAGGAGCAAGATCGGCACTTTTAGCGACAAAAAATACAGTTGATGACTTTACTCTCTCAATAATAGAGCCACTCTAACCAGGCAATTTCGCTGTCGCTGAAATAACACAAAGCCTCTAAAAGCAAAAAACCCGGCGTTCGCCGGGTTTTTTTATGCCTGGTAAATTGACTATCAAACGTCCATTTTATCCAGTTGACCGTGGCGAATGTCTTTACCATTCACCAGGTATACGACTTGCTCGCAGATATTTTTGGAGTGATCACCAACACGCTCCAATGCGCGCAGTGCCCACATAATGCTCATCACACGACCGATACTGCGCGGATCTTCCATCATGTAGGTCACCAATTCGCGAAGTGATGTTTTGTAGTCCAGATCCACTTGTTCATCTGCTTTCAGGGTCGCTACTGCAGATTCGACATCGTAGCGTGCGAAGGCATCCAGTGAACGATCCAGCATATGGCGAACGCCGTTGGCGATGTGGCGAATTTCCACATAACCGCGTGGGGCAGAACCCTCTTCACTGAGCATTATTGCCATTTTGGCGATACGCTTGGCTTCGTCGCCGATACGCTCCAGATCGCGTACGGTTTTGTTTACTGCCATCACCATGCGCAAATCACTGGCGGCTGGCTGGCGACGGGCGATCAGCAGAATACAGGCTTCGTCGATTGAGATTTCTGCAGCGTCTACCTGCTCTTCCACCTTCAATACGTGTTCAGCCAATTCCGAATCGGCATTTTCCAGAGCGCTAACGGCGTCTTCCAATTGCTTTTGTACTGTCCCGCCCATTTCCAACATGCGGGTTTTGATCTTCTCCAGCTCTTCGTTGAATTGCTGGGAGATGTGTGTATCGAAATGCATATTACCCATAGGTTGTCTCCCTTAACCGAATCGACCGGTGATGTATGCTTCGGTCAGCTCATGCTCCGGAGCGGTAAATACTTTCTGTGTGTTGTTTACTTCTACCAGATGACCCAGATGGAAGTAGGCTGTGCGCTGGGAAACCCGTGCGGCCTGCTGCATGGAGTGGGTCACAATAGCGATGGTGTAGTTTTCACGCAGCTCGGCAATCAACTCTTCAATGCGTGCGGTGGCAATCGGATCCAGTGCTGAACAGGGTTCGTCCATCAGGATTACCTCCGGGCTTACCGCAATGGCACGGGCGATACACAGACGCTGCTGCTGACCACCGGACAGGCCTGTGCCTGGTGCATGCAGTCGATCTTTAACCTCATCCCACAGAGATGCGCGCTTGAGGCTGGTTTCAACGATCTCGTCCAGTTCGGCACGACGGTCGGCGAGACCGTGCAGACGTGGTCCGTAAGCAACATTGTCGTAGATGGATTTCGGGAACGGGTTTGGCTTCTGGAACACCATACCGATTCGGGCGCGCAGTGCCACCACATCCATCTTCTTGTCGTAGATATTTTCGCCATCCAGCATCAAATCACCAGACACACGACAGCTTTCTACGGTGTCGTTCATGCGGTTCAAGCTGCGCAGGAATGTGGATTTACCACAACCGGATGGGCCGATCATGGCAATCACTTCGTTTTTGCCGATGTCGAGGTTTACATCAAAAATGGCCTGCTTTTCGCCGTAAAACACGTTGGCGTTGCGTACTGACATCTTGGCGTTATCAACAAGCGCCTGGCCAACTGTGGCGCCGTGTTTAACCTCACGGCCCTTCAGCACGTCTTTAGACCCGGAACGATCGAGAAGCATGTCGCCTGCCTGTTCTGTTGCTACTGTATTCATTGCACTATACCTGAATATCTCTTATCTAAACGAATGATTGCTTACCAGCGACGCTCAAGGCGTTTGCGCAGTACCACAGCCAGTGTGTTCATCACAATCAGAAAGCCCAGCAGCACCATGATGGCGGCTGAGGTCTTTTCAATAAATGCCCGCTCTGGCATGTCAGCCCAGAGGTAGATCTGTACCGGAAGCACGGTAGCCGGGTCGGTTAAGCTACCTGGAATATCCACCACGAATGCCACCATGCCAATCAGCAGCAGCGGAGCAGTTTCACCCAGCGCCTGGGCCATACCGATAATAGAACCGGTGAGCATGCCCGGCAGTGCCAGCGGCAGTACGTGATGCATCACCACCTGCATTGGCGAGGCACCCATACCAATTGCCGCTTCGCGAATAGAAGGTGGAACAGCCTTAATCGCCGCACGGCTGGAAATAATGATGGTCGGCAGGGTCATCAAGGTCAGTACCAGACCACCAACAATTGCTGTGGAGCGAGGTACACCAAAGAAGCCGATAAAGATCGCCAAACCCAACAGACCAAAGATAATCGATGGTACCGCTGCGAGGTTGTTGATGTTTACCTCGATAAAGTCGGTCAACTTGTTCTTGGGAGCGAACTCTTCCAGGTAAATCGCCGCTGCTACACCAATCGGGAAGGACAATGCCAAGGTAATCAACAGGGTAAAAAACGAACCCAGTGCTGCACCCTTGATACCTGCCAATTCCGGCTCGCTGGAGTTACCATTGCTGAAGAAGTTGCTGTTGAACTCCAGCTTGATATCACCGTCTTTTATCAGTTCCTGAACCCAGGCTTGCTGGTTTTCAGACAGTTTTCCAGTGAACGGTGTGCCATCGAGACTTTTGTAGTAAGTGTCTACATCATCATCCGCCAACAGCCAGATGGTCTCACTCTTTCCCAGCAGTTTGGGATTGTCGGCGAGACGACGCATCAAAACAAACGAGGAATCCACACTCGCCATTGAGTACAGCTGGCGCTTGGCGGTTCGACCGGTAACCTCTGGAAAGCGGTTTTTCAGGGCATCTTTAACCACACCGTCAAAGTTGGCCAGCGCCAGTTTTTCGCTATCCAGCACATCGTCGGTACTGTACAGGCCCAATACATCCTTGTCGTACTGTACTTCCAACTGAATGCTGGCGAGACGAAAGGCGCCACTACCCTTGCTGATAATATCGGTAAACAGTACCACTACCGCCAACAGACCAAGTGCAATAGAGGCAATACCAAAAGTCTTGAACATTTTTTCGGAGCGGTAGCGCCGAGCCAGTGTGCGATTGACCTTCTCGATATTGCTGGTCGCAGCTGAATTTTTCATCTGATCAGTCATATTGCTCTCTGTATTTCTTAACCGTTCTTTGGGCAAACATGTTCAGTCCAAGGGTAATCACAAACAGCACCAGACCGAGGGCAAAAGCCACCAGTGTCTGTGGACTGTTAAACTCCTGGTCACCAACCAGGGCCAGAACAATTTGAACCGTTACTGTGGTTACCGCTTCCAACGGGTTTGCGGTCATATTGGCGGCCAGGCCTGCGGCCATCACCACGATCATGGTTTCGCCAATCGCGCGGGAAACTGCCAACAAAATTCCGCCAACAATACCGGGCAATGCGGCAGGGAAAATCACTCGCTTGATAGTTTCCGACTTGGTGGCGCCAAGACCCAGCGATCCATCGCGCATCGCTTGTGGGACGGCACGAATCACATCATCGGACAGAGATGAAACAAATGGGATAATCATCACCCCCATCACCACACCAGCAGCAAGAGCACTTTCTGACGCCACATTCAAACCCATGGATTCACCGAGACCGCGAATGAACGGGGCCACAGTCAGTGCGGCAAAGAAGCCGTACACAACGGTCGGGATACCGGCAAGGATTTCCAGGGTCGGCTTGATAAAGCTGCGAAGCTTGGGATGGGCATACTCGGCCAGGTAGATAGCTGACATCAGCCCCACTGGCACTGCCACCAGCATGGCAATAAATGAAATCAACAGGGTGCCGACAAAGAGTGGCAGAGCTCCGTATTTACCACTCTGGGGGCTCCAGGTAGAACCAAATAGGAAGTCGAGCAGTTCAACATCATCAAAACTGATAAAGTGAATGGTTTCGAACAACACTGAGAACACAATGCCCACTGTAGTAAAGATGGCGATCATGGCGCAGAACATCAGGGATGCACTGAACACCTTTTCAACCTGATTACGCGCCTTGAACTGGGCACTGACTTTGGCCCAACCCCAGAAACCACCCAGGATTGCCAGCGACAACACCGCCCCCGTCATCACCCAGCTCGCTGTATTGCGCAATTTCGAAAGGCGCTCGGCAGCGGCGATAATTTCCGGCACTTCACCTGCAGAAGACAGGGCTCCACTGGCAATGTTATTGATACGGCTGAGCATCAGGTTGTGGTCAGCGGTAGTATGCGGCTGCAACGCCTCTGGCAGGCCGGTCAGTACCACATGCTCAATAATCGGGGCATCGAACATCAACCAGACCCCCATCAGGATCAATGAGGGTACCGCACACCAGATTGCGGTTTGGGTTCCGTAATAGAACGGTAGTGAGTTGAGGTAACGAATACCACCCATAGGTCGAGCAATGGCGTATGAACGCCCCCGGCCCATGTAGTAGGCAACTGCTGCCATAATTAGCAGCAAAAATAACAAGTTAGCTGTTTGCATTTCAGGCCTGTTCCTTCAAAAAACTTGGGACTGCGATCTCAATCATAGTCGGCTGGTTGTGTCGACATTAAGACAGCAGTACAAAATTCTCTGGCATTTACCATATAACCGATAAAACAAAGGGCCCAGTGAGATTCCCACTGAGCCAAGTTCTTTGCGGTGTGTTATTAGTTTTTATTGATCATTTCTTACAAGGCGCCCTCCGCAAGGCGCCTTGTGATGAAGAATCTTACAGAGACTTCAGAGTTTTCATGCCGCGAACATCAGCTGCAGTTTGCTTACGCAGAGAGCTGTTCATCGGGATCATACCTTTCTCCGCCAGGTAGCCGTCTTCGCCCCAGGCTTTCTCGCTGGTGAATTCAGCCAGGTACTGCTCAATGCCCGGGATAACACCAACGTGGTCTTTCTTCACGTAGAAGTACAGCGGACGGGAAACCGGGTAAGACTTGTCGGCGATGGAGTCGAAAGTCGGGGCGTTGCCTTCAATGATAGAGCCATGAACCTTGTCGCTGTTCTGGTCCAGGAAGGAGAAACCGAATACACCCAGAGCGTTCGGGTTAGCTTCTAGCTTTTGTACGATCAGGTTGTCGTTTTCGCCAGCTTCGATGTACGCACCGTCTTCACGAATGGTGTGAGCGATCGCTTTGTACTTCTTCTTGTCAACTTTCTTCATGTCTTTGATCCAGGAGAAAGTCTTGGCGCCACCTTCCAGAGCCAGTTCGGCGAAGGCGTCGCGAGTACCAGAAGACGGAGGAGGACCCAGAACCTCGATTTTAACGTTCGGCAGAGCCGGGTTTACTTCTTTCCAGGTTTTGTATGGGTTGGCTACCAGAGTTTCAGATCCATCCGGATTCGGAACGTCTTTAGCCAGCGCCAGGTAGATGTCCTTGCGAGACAGCTCAAATGTCTTGGACTTTTTGGAGTTGGCCAGAACGATACCGTCGTAACCGATCAGTACTTCAACGATGTTGGTAACACCGTTCTTTTTGCACATTTCGAACTCTTTCGCTTTCATGCGACGTGAAGCGTTGGTGATGTCTGGATGCTCGGTACCCAGGCCAGCACAGAACAGCTTCATACCACCACCGGAACCTGTAGATTCGATTTTCGGGGTAGCGAATTTGGTGGCTTTACCGAAACGCTCAGCTACTACGGTAGCGAACGGGTATACAGTAGAAGAACCTACGATGCTGATGTAGTCACGAGAAGCGGCTACAGCATTTACGCTGGCCAGAGTTGCAGCAGCAACCAAGCCGGCAAGTGTCAGTTTCATGCTCTTTTTCACGATAGTCTCTCCATTGGAGTAGTTATGAATTACTTCGAGCGGAATGCTAGATTTCGAGGGTGACAATAATATGAATGGATTGTGACAAGTTCATTACAGGCAGGTGGTCTCCATAGGTCATGCTATGATCCGCCCCTTTATAACCAATAACTATGACTGTTTATGACTGTTGCCACCTCCGCCGACCGCCTTGCCCGCGGGATCGACTCATTTACTGAACGCTGTGGCAGGGCAATTTCCTGGCTCACACTGGCCATGGCACTACTTACCACTACTGTCGTGGTGATGCGCTATGTATTGGAGGTTAACTCCATCGCCCTACAGGAGAGTATCACCTACCTGCACGGTATCGTGTTTATGCTGGGCGCTGCGTTTACCCTCAAACGCGCTGGTCATGTCCGGGTCGATATCTTCTATCGCCAAATGAGTGGCAAACATCAAGCACTGGTGGACGCACTTGGCGGGTTATTGTTCCTGCTGCCAGTGTGCGCCTTGATCTTCTGGCTCAGCCTTGACTACGTGCTGGCCAGTTGGAGTGTAATGGAAGTCTCTACTGAGCCCGGCGGATTGCCGTTCATTTATTTGCTGAAAACACTTCTTCTGATCATGCCTGTAACCCTGGCCCTGCAAGGGGTTGCCGACATTATCAGCAATACACTGTTCTTTCTGGGCCTTGGCGGTCATCACGAGTCCGGGCATGAGGGGGCACTGTAATGGTTGAGCTTACCTTTGCCGAGTATATCCCCCTGCTGATGTTTGTTGCGGTCTGCGGGCTGTTGATGCTGGGCTATCCAGTGGCGTTGACACTGGGTGGCACTGCACTGATTTTTGCCGGCGTAGGTGCTGCCTTTGGCCACTTTGATATGGCGTTTCTGGAAGCACTGCCCAACCGACTGTTTGGCACCATCTCCAACCAGACCCTAATCGCCGTGCCGCTGTTTATCCTGATGGGCGTGATGCTGGAGAAGGCCAAGCTGGCTGAAGACCTGTTGGATAGTATGTCTCGACTGTTTGGCAAGCTGCCGGGCGGCCTGGGCATTGCCGTTATTGTAGTCGGCATGCTGTTGGCGGCCAGCACCGGTATTGTCGGCGCCACTGTGGTCACCATGGGACTGATGTCACTACCCACCATGATAAAGCGTGGTTACTGCCCGGCGCTTGCCGCCGGCACCATCTGTGCAACGGGCACCTTAGGACAAATTATTCCGCCCTCCATCGCCCTGGTATTGCTGGGTGATATCCTCACCAGCGCCTACCAGCAAGCCCAGCTCAGCATGGGCATCTTTACCCCGGATACAGTATCCATTGGCGATCTGTTTATTGGTGCCATCATTCCCGGTATGGCTCTGGTAGTCCTTTATATCGTCTACCTGCTGTTTATTGCCAAAGTGAGGCCAAATAAAGCCCCGCAGCTTGCAGACAGCGAAAATGGCATTACCGGTGGACAACTGCTGAAGAGCTTACTGCCACCTGTTGCTTTGATTGTGCTGGTGCTCGGCTCTATTCTCTATGGAATCGCCACCCCCACTGAGGCGGCGGGGGTTGGCGCTGTGGGCGCTACCGTACTGGCCCTGTTACGACGTCAGCTCAACCTGACCCGACTGCGCGAAGTGATGCGAAACACCACCGATACCACCGCCATGGTGTTTTTGATCCTGATTGGCGCCGCCATCTTTTCATTGGTCTTTCGCGGCTTTGGCGGTGAGGAAATGGTCGCGGAGATTTTTGAGAACCTGCCCGGCGGAGTCTTTGCCGCCACTCTGCTGGTGATGGTGATCATCTTTCTGCTCGGGTTTATTCTCGACTTTATCGAAATCACTTTTGTGGTGGTGCCGATTGTCGCGCCGGTACTACTCGCCATGGGTCTTGACCCGGTATGGCTCGGAATCATGATCGCGATCAATTTACAAACGTCATTCCTGACTCCACCATTTGGCTTCGCGTTGTTTTACCTGCGAGGTGTAGCTCCGGCTACGGTGAAAACCGGCGACATCTACAAAGGCGTGATACCCTTTGTCATAGTTCAATTGCTTTTGCTTGGCATGTTGGCGCTCTGGCCAGAAATGGCCACTTGGCTGCCCGACCAGCTCTTGGGGCATTAATAATCTAGCTATTGGATATTATCTATGAGCAACCGAAATACAGATCCAACGCCTACCGGCGTACTGAGCTTGCAAACCATTGCCATGCCCGCTGACACAAACCCTAACGGCGATATTTTTGGTGGCTGGGTACTGTCACAAATGGACCTTGCCGCCAGCATTCATGCTCGCCGCATTGCCAAAGGGCGTGTGGCGACAGTCGCCATAAGTAATATGGCCTTCCTGAAACCGGTACCGGTGGGCTCAACTGTCAGCTGTTATACAGAGCTGGAAGAAGTGGGTCGCACCTCTATGCGTTTTCTGGTGGATGTCTGGTGCACCGAGCAGGAATCGGATCAGCCGTTTAAAGTGACGGAAGGCGAGTTTATTTTTGTTGCTATTAATGATGAAGGGAAAACCAGGGTGGTGCCTGAGAATTAAGAAATGCTTGATGCACCAACTCTGCTGGTGCATCTAGCATAATTAATTAGTCTCTGCTCATGGTAAACGTAAATTTATGAAGCACACCTGGGACTTCTACCGGCTCTCCATTCACATATCGAGGGATGTATCGCATCTGTTTTGCCGCGCTTATGGCCGCTTTATTAAATATTTTTGAGTCTCTACCTGTACGACCAATATAACGGAATCCATTTTCTTCAAACTCCGTTATCCAGTTTGGCTCCTTTTTACTTTGCTTGAATGATTTTGCCTCAACCACTTCAAAATCCTTGGTTAGTCCTTGGCGATCAATAGTAAACCTCAGTACTACATACCCCTCCTCACCCCTACTCAATGCAGACTGTGGATACTGAGCCCTTACCTTTTTAATTGGAGCGTACTCAGAATTCTCTTGCCCTGCACCATAAGTTAGCTCCATAAATCCTGCCATTAGAGGCGGTTGCCCTTCACCAAATATTTTTTCCGAATAAACCATGTCAGGGCAGTCTTCCATGTTTTTCTTAAGTTTATTTATATCGCCCAGAGGGCTAAGCAACCAATAGACATGCTGGCAGGCTCGAAATTGATCATCTGGCGATTCACTCCAATCATCTATAAGCGTTCTATAGCGGTGCAGGGCACGAGAATTCTCAGCTTCCAATACCGCAAAATGCGCCCAACCGAGATACCCTTTTACCATCTCTTCTCGTGAGCACTCAAGCTCAGCTATTTTTCCTTCTTGATTATTTATCAGGTAAGACATTATCAAGTGAGCACTTAAATCAGGCTTGCTTTTCTGAAGGCTAACCTTCTCAACTTTAGCAATAAAGTCAGACAACCCAAAAACTTTTTTCTCGACAACTTTATTAGAGTCGTAATTTCTAATTTTTAAAATACCTAATTGATAGTCAATAGCCTTTTGCTCACCTATTGCAACATCTTCTAACTTGCACCCAGAAATAATATCTGTGTAGAGTTCTGGCTCCTTACTAATTAGCCTTGTTTTTGCTATCGATCTACATAGGTCCGAAGAAAAATTAGGAACGTTATTACCCCATTGCTCCGTAAGATGTTTATAGATTAGTAATACTTCTTCATCTTTGAATCTGTTTTCGGCAAAATTCAAAAAAATGTCTTTCTTTACATCTTGCGGGCAGCTTTGGATTTCATCCCAATAATTCCCAATACGGTCTTGCCTTAGATAAATATTAAACATTCTCTGGCAAGCGGCTTTTAAAGAATGCTCCAATCCTTCCTTCTGCCAATTCTCTGACAAGAACTTATAAAGCACTAAGGCCTTATCTGCTTTCATGTTTACTTCGTATGTTTGAGCAATACTCAAAAGCTCCGCTCTAACTTCAGGGTCATCATGCCGATACCTCCCATTTTCATCTTTTAGCTCAACTCCGTGGGCCACAAATGAAAAACAACATATTAAAAATAATTGAACAACTCGATTTAGCATATTACTTTCCTTAGCTCTTATTATTTTTTAACGATTTGACCTTTATTGCTCCACCATCAGCAACCGGACTGCCAGTCCGACAAATACCAATCCCACGGCGCGATTCGCCCACTGTCCAGCTTTTGCAAAGCGTTTTGTCTTCAGGGCCTGACTGAAGGTGCCGGCCAGCATTCCGATACCACCAAAAACCAGCACCACCAACAAAGTAAAGACAACCCCCAACAACCCCATTTGAATCCAGACCGGGCCGTCTTGGGAGATAACAAACTGAGGCAAAAATGCCAGGAAAAACAGTGCCACCTTGGGATTGAAGATATTCATCAACAGCCCACGAACAAGCAGTCCCCGGCTTGAGATTTGGGTGGTCTGGATTTCTTCGCTGTCTGTTTGTGATGCAGGCCGAAAGATTTTGTACGCCAGAAAAAGAAGATAGAGTGCGCCGATTATTTTGAGCGCCATAAAAGCCAATGCAGATGTCTGAAAAATAATCGACACACCCAGTGCCGCCGCGAGAGTATGCACCAGGTTTCCCAAAGCCAGTCCCAGCGCTGTTGCCAAACCTGCCAATCGACCATGACGTACACTCTGGGCAACCAGGAATACAACATCCGGTCCCGGCGCCATGATCAGCACCAACGAAGAGAGAATAAAAATCGGCAAGTTACTCAAATCCATTCTTGATTCCTTCAGGAAAAACTCAAGAATAACGGAAGTTGGGTCGATTGAGGAGTTTTGTAGATTGTCGCGGTGGACTCTGGAGGCCTATCGGCCTCCATCACCCACTCCCTTAACCGCTTTTTATTGTGACGGGATCGCTTAGTTATATTTATTTTGAAATTACGATCCGCCCCACGGCTTTATTGCATCTTTAGCTGGCGATAGCAGTTCCCGTATAGGGATAATCTCGCTGAAGCCAATTCAACGCTAAACTCCTGGATTTGAAAATGCCGAACTCCGCACAACTTTCACTGACCTGCGATTTCACTTTTGCTGATAATTCACCCGAGCTGGTTTTTGCAAGCATGGCAATACTTTGAAACTGTGACATATTCCCAAATGCCCGCTGTGCCTCATAGCTGAATGAATAGGAGTTTTCTTTGTTGAGAAGAACACGAAAAGGTGCTTTCAAATGAGTGGCTAGCGCTAAATGAAGATTGTGAATCATCCGTTTATTGACTTCGACGCCCTCGTCGATCACAACTTCAGCCAGGCTTTTGCCTAATAATAAAACTTGTCCAAAGGACAGTTTAATGACTGAGTTCATGTAACCCCCGGTATAGCTAACCGCTTACCGTTAAGGCTCCAGGAAATACCAGGCACGGGATTTGATCCCCGCCATTGAGAAATTAATAGTCTTGATTGCTCCCATCCGGTTTGCATCTACGGTACTGGATATGGTGATTAACACTCTTTTATTCAGTACCAGCAATTTCAATCTAGCCTTAACTCTCAGGTATTCGTACCTAACGGCTATGTTTTAATAACTATCTAGTTTTAATAATGTTCTAGTTTTAATTTACCTACCCCCTGAAAAAGGGGTCATCTTTTTTAATCTATTCGGCACCAGAAGGCAATCAACTACCCGGTGTTTTTGCTACTGTTTTGTGACCATTTTGTTGCGACCTTTCACGCCATGGCCTGTCAGTTACTTTTTAACAGCTAATTCTCGCTGGGATTCTATTCCCAATGCCAACACCAGTGGATCTGCTTTCTGTTGATCAACAAATGTCTTTTTGCTCTCTGTTCCTCGCCAGTTCTGGCGAATCATCTGCTGCGCGACCGGTGCTCCCAGCGTGGTTCCGGGACCTAGCACTATCAATTTGTCCGGTGCGAACTCCTTGATCGCTACTTCTATGGCAGTTGAGAAATCGTAAGTCTCGGCGACCTGATGACCAAAGGTGTAGTCATACAGGGCATCCAGCCCGGTAGCCCAGGGCTGCCAGATATGGCCGCGGCCATCCACCATGGGAATGGTCGGCGCACTGAATAACGAACGTGACAGCACACCATGTGCCATAGCCGGAACCTGTGCCAGCAACGGACTGTGGAAAGCTGAGTGGTTATAGAGCTGCATCGGGTAGCGCTCCTGCACCGGCGGCAAGTTTTCCAACAGGAATTTGATGCCGGGTTTATTGGCCGCCAACACCCGCATACCGCCCAGGTAGATGGAGTCGTACACTTCCACGCCCGGCTCTTTGTCGGCCGCCACTAGGGTTGCGTCCAGCTTGTCTTGCAGATCCTGGCTGTAGTGCCAGTTTTCATCCACCAGCGGGTAGATCACCTGACCACCTACGCCCTCTTTCTGCATTAGGGTACCCATGGTGTTGACGATCTCGATTCCACCTTCCAGAGAAACCGCTCCGGCACAGGCAAGCGCCAGATACCAGCCCATGGAGTTGCCGGTAACCGCGACGATGTCGTACTTGTCGCGATCAATAGCCTGGAAATCCGCCAGCGCACAGCTGTAAATCAGTGGCGATGCGTTTTCGCTGTTGGTCATGGTGGCGGTGCGAAAGGTCTCGCTGCCATCCAGCTCGGAAACCGGTGTCTGGTTGTGACTGCGGCGGTATTCGTCAACCATGGCAATAAAGTCGATTTTATCGCTGTGGTGGCGCTTGAGGTAACCCAGTTCCTCTTTGTTATAAGTGCCACGGCCCGGGCAGATAACGATGGCGCGTTGTTTGGTCATTTTGGTTGTCCGCTTTCTATTTGGAGCTATCCACATATTTTTTAACTGTCATCCTGAGTGCAGCGAAGGATCTCTCAGTCGAAAGTTATGGAGATCCTTCGCTGCGCTCAGGATGACAACGGCTATTTCTTCACCAGTTTCAAGGCGCTTTCGACAATACCTTCCACGCTCGGCAGCACCAGATTGGCGGCGTCGGCCAGTGGGATAAAGGAGTCATCGGCGGTGATTCGGCCAACCGGTTTTTGGCCGCTGGCCACTTTGCTGTCCTGTTCGTAGAACAGGGTAGTCAGCGCCTCACTCTGTGAACCTGTGCGGCGGCACTCATCGACGATCAACACATGTTTGGCATTTGTAGCAGCGTCGAGAATGGCCTGCTCGTTGAGTGGAGCCAGCCAGCGGATATCGACCACCTTGCAGTGGATACCGTGGTTTTCTTCCAGTTGCTTAGCCGCCTGCAAGCTCAGGTAATGGCCGTTGCCGTAGGTGACAATGCAGAGATCATCGCCCTCACCGCTGATGCCTATATCACCGAGTTCCATCTCGTTTACACCGGGCGGCTCGTACACCGAGGTCCACAGGTTATCGCCCTCTTCGTGCAAGTCGCGGGTCATGTAGAGCGCGATGGGCTCGATAAACACCACCACCCTTTGCTCTTCGTGAGCCAGCTTCACGCAGGTGCGCAGCATTTTGCTGGCATCACGACCGTTTGAGGGCACTGCGATCACTACGCCGGGAATATCGCGAAACACCGCCAGTGAGTTGTCGTTGTGGAAGTGGCCGCCAAAACCTTTCTGGTAAGCAAGGCCGGCTATACGAATCACCATCGGGTTGGTGAACTGGCCGTTGGAGAAGAACGACAGGGTCGCCGCTTCGCCGCGGATCTGGTCTTCGGCGTTGTGCACGTAGGCCAGAAACTGGATCTCCGGCATCGCGATAAAGCCGTTCTGTGCCATGCCGATAGCGAGGCCGAGAATACTCTGCTCATCGAGTAGAGTGTCGGTAACGCGGGCGCGGCTGAATTTGTCCTGCAGGCCGACGGTTACACCGTACACACCGCCCTTTTTCCCGACATCTTCACCGCACATCACAATCTGTGGGTACTGCAACATCAGGTCGGCGAGGGTGAAGTTGATCAGGCGCGCCATATGGTGAGGCTGATTCAGCAGGCGCTGTTCTTTGCCAAACATTGCCAAGCGCGCTTCTTCGTCCTTAATCGCCGGCATCTGCTTGCCGGAGTGCGGCGGCACAACCGACGCCATCACATCAGTGTTGGTGGTCAGCTTCGGGCGGGCAATAGCCTGCTCGGCCACCCGCTCGATGCGCTCTTCTACTGCACGATAGATGTCGCAAATCTGCTGCGGGCTGAGAATATCGTTATCGATCAGAATGCGCGCAGTATGCAGCAGCGGATCCTGGGCTTCAGTCGCCTCTACCTCTTTGAGTGTGCGGTAGCTGGTCTCCACATCGGAACCGGCATGGCCCATCAGGCGCACTGTGCGCATATGCAGGAACACCGGCTGGCGATTCTTCCGGGCAAAAGCTTCAGCCTCGCGGGCACCGCGCATTGCATCCAGAAGGTTGAGACCGTCGCAGTAGATGTACTTGAGACCGGCGCGGTGTTCAAAGTTAGCGCGGGTCCAGCCGCTCGGCGTCGAGGTGGAGATGCCGATGCCGTTGTCTTCGCAGATAAACACCACCGGCATTTGTGCGCCCTGGTAACTGGTCCAGGCGGCGGTGTTGATTGCCCCTTGAGTGGTGGAGTGGTTGGCGGAAGCATCGCCGAAATTACAGATCGCCACGGCATTGCCCGGCATCACCGCGTCGGGATTTTTCAAATGTTTGCCAAGGCCAATGGCGTGACCTGCACCCATCGCCTTGGGCAGGTGCGAGGCAATGGTACTGGTCTGTGGCGGCACCAAGGTTGTCTTGCTGCCCAGCACCTTGTGACGACCGCCGGACACCGGGTCTTCACTGGACGCCATAAAGGAAAGCAACATATCGTACAGCGGGGTCTCCCCCGGCAACTGCTTCATGCGCTGAATCAACAGGGCACCACTGCGATAGTGCAGGAACGCCATATCGGTGGCATTGAACACCTTGCCAAATGCGGCATTACCCTCGTGACCGGAACTGCCAATGGTGTAGTAAGTCTCGCCGCGAGCGCGCAATCGGCGCGAGGCAATATCCAGCAGTCGGCTCATCGCCTGGCTTTCAAAAAGATCCACCACCTCGTGATCGGCGAGGCCTACATCGGCGGGAGTCAGATTGACGGTGGGTTGTGGCAGGTCATTGGCCATGACCCGATTAAGGAAATTCTCGTGAACAATTTCAGCGCGGTTTTTCATTTATTTTAATTCGAGACTCAAAAATATCGTCATTCCCGCGCAAGCGGGAATCCATTTGGATATGGAGTTCTAACCCTGGATCCCCGCCTACGCGGGAATGACGGAGAGGCTGTGTTCCCTCCCCGTCTCATGCCTCAAATCAGTCCAGGTTGAACTCAATACCCTGGGCCAACGGCAGCTCTTTGGAGTAGTTCACGGTGCTGGTCTGGCGACGCATGTACGCCTTCCAGGCATCGGAGCCGGACTCACGACCGCCACCAGTCTCTTTCTCACCGCCGAACGCGCCACCAATTTCCGCACCGCTGGTGCCGATGTTGACGTTGGCGATACCGCAGTCAGAACCAACGGAAGTAACGAAGGTTTCGGCTTCCTGAACATTCAGGGTGAAGATCGCAGAGGACAGGCCTTGCGGTACGTCATTCTGACGCTCGATGGCATCTTCCAGATCGCTGTAGCGGAATACGTACAGGATTGGCGCGAAGGTCTCTTCCTTCACGTTGTTCATGTCGCCTTTCATCTCAACGATGGCTGGATTCACGTAGTAAGCCTTCGGGTACTGGTCGGCCAGGGCGCGACCACCACCGATAACATCGCCGCCGTTCTGCTTGGCCAGCTCGATAGCCGCTTCCATGTTGTTGAACGACTGCTCGTCGATCAGCGGACCAACCAGGGTTTTAGCATCCATCGGGTCACCCAGGGAGATTTTGCCGTAAGCGGTTTTCAGGGCTGGAACGAGGGTGTCGTAAATGTCATCGTGTACAAAGATGCGACGGGTAGAGGTGCAGCGCTGGCCACAGGTACCCACGGCACCAAACAGAATGGCGCGAACGGCCATATCCAGGTCGGCACTCGGTGCAACGATAATGGCGTTGTTGCCGCCCAGCTCCAGAATGGAACGACCGAAACGCTGTGCAACACGTGGGCCCACTTTGCGGCCCATGGCGCAGGAACCGGTAGCAGAGATAACCGGAACGCGCTTGTCGTCTACCAGCTGTTCACCGATGTCGGCGTGCCCGATGATCAGTTCAGATAGGCCTTGCGGCGCGTCTTTGCCAAATTTGTCGATAGCGCGAGCCAGCAGTTGCTGACAAGCGATGGCGGTGATCGGGGTTTTCTCGGACGGTTTCCAGATTACGCTGTCGCCACACACCAGTGCCAACGCGGTGTTCCAGGCCCAAACCGCTACCGGGAAGTTAAAGGCGGAGATAATGCCCACTGGGCCGATCGGGTGCCAGTACTCACTCATTTTATGGCCCGGGCGCTCGGAGGCGATGGTCAGGCCGTACAGCTGGCGGGACAGGCCGACAGCGAAGTCACAGATGTCGATCATCTCCTGGACTTCACCCAGACCTTCCTGATAAATCTTGCCACACTCCAGAGTCACCAAAGAGCCGAGCGCTTCTTTGTGAGTGCGCAGCTCTTCACCGAACAGGCGAATCAACTCACCGCGACGCGGAGCCGGAACCTTGCGCCACTCTTTGAACGCTGCGGTTGCGCTGGCGATTTTGGCGTCAACTTCTGAGGCGTTGTCCTGTTTAACACTGCCCAGCTTGGAGCCGTCGGTGGGGGAAAATACATCCAGATCGCCGCCGCTGATTGCAGCGGCATTGATGCCCATCGCTTCCAGGGCACTGTTCAGTTGGTTTTGAACGCTCATACTTCTCTCTCTATGTCTTCTATTCTGCGTGGATTCGACTCAGGTTGAGCCCGCGTTGCGTAGATTATCTAACAGCCTAATAGGGTCGCCATTTGCAACGTCAAAATAAAGCGCTAAAATTTACAAATTCACCATCGATTTAATCAAATTAACATAAAGAATCATCAATATGATTGATAATACGGATCGTAAACTGTTGTCGTTGCTGCGGGTTAATGCCCGTATGTCTACCTCGGATCTGGCGCGCAAGCTGGATATCAGTCGCTCGACCATTCAAAACCGTCTCAAGCGACTTGAAGATAACAACATCATTAAAGGTTACACCATCGAATTCAATGAGGAATTCGAAAAGCGCCTGCTTAAGGCCCATGTGATGATGCAGGTACAGCAGAAACTGACTGGTGCTACCTATGTTGCCCTGAACAAAATTACCCAGGTCAGTGCACTCTACTCCATCAGCGGAGAGTACGACATGATCGCCGTAGTGCGAGCCGAGTCAGCTGAGGAGCTGAGTCAGGTGATCGACCGTATCGGTGATCTTGATGGAATTGTACGCACTAACTCCTCGGTCATTCTGGAAACCAAGTTTGTTCGTTGATCCTTTTTAGTGGTGCGCACGGCACGCTCTACATGCTGCACAGTGGGGCTTCGTGCGCAACGTCAGGATTCTTTGGACAAGTGCGCCAACTCGCCCGCCGATTGCTCCCAGTTCTGGCCGTCAAAAGGCTCAAGCGTAATTTTCTGAAAACCACTCTGGTCCAGACATCGCAGATTGATGCTGAAACCATCCGGGTTGGAGCGGGGAATATAAAACGGCTTTACCCCGCAATGTTTGCAAAAGGTGTGCTTGGCTACACCCGTATTGAAGGTGTAGGTGGTGATATCCGCTTCACCTTGCAGCAGTTTAAATCTGGACTTGGGGACAATCAGGTGCTGAAACCCGACCATCTGGCACATAGAGCAATTACATTCGTGAACCACAACAGAGTCCGGCGTCTGCACCTCAAACTGAACCGCTCCACAGTGGCAGCCTCCTGAACTGGTAATCATTTGCTCGCTCATAGCAGCAGCTCTCCTTCAATGGGCACAAACTTTCCGGAAGAATTGATCAGCGCATCAGCGGTTAACGCCGGTACGCCGTACACCTCGGTCTGCTTACCCATACCCTGCCCGACTTTATCCATCAATATGGCAAAGTCGCCATCACCGGACACCAGAATCACAGTATCCACATCAGCCGCCTGCTCCATTACATCAATTGTAATCCCCACATCCCAGTCACCTTTGGCAGAGCCGTCAGACCGCTGAATAAAGGGCTTCAGCTTAACTTCAAAGCCTATAGCGCGAAGGATATTCTGGAACTGGCGCTGCTTCTCGTCACCGCGATCAATGGCGTATGCATAGGCGGCAACGACTTCGCGGTTTTCAGTCGCCTGAGCCCAGAAGCGGTTGTAATCGAAATTGCGGCCATGGGCTTCGCGGGTGGTGTAGTAGATGTTTTGAACATCGACAAAGATGGCGACTTTTTTCATCAATCAGAGGTACCAAATATAAGAAGAAACTTGTCCATTATCCTATCACGGCAGCGGACTATTAATTTGACGCCCCTGATATCTCTCTTCTAAACGTTATTAGGGCTAATTAGAAAAATGGAGCGAGATGATGGAAAACAGTGAGCAATATCTGGAAACGGCGACAGAACTTGCGATGCAATACGCTCCCAAGTTCCTGCTCGCCTTGATCGTGCTTTGGGTTGGCTGGTGGCTGGTAGGACGTGTCGTTAAAGTTGTAGACAAGGGGTTGGCCAAAAGTCACGCCGAACCCACATTGGTTAAATTCCTGCACAGCATCATCAACATCACCCTCAAACTGATTCTGCTGGTGATTTTTGCCTCCATGGTCGGTGTGGAAATGACCTCGCTGATCGCGGTCATGGGTGCTGCAGGTTTGGCTGTAGGGTTGGCACTGCAAGGCAGTCTGGCGAATTTTGCCGGTGGTGTTCTGATTTTGCTGTTCAAACCATTCAAAGCTGGTGACGAGATTGAGGCCCAGGGTTATCGCGGCGTAGTTCAGGAGATCCAGATCTTCAACACCATCCTGCTCACTCGCGACAACGAGAAGATTGTGATCCCCAACGGAAATCTCTCCAACGGATGCTTAAAGAACATTTTCTGCGAGCCAACCCGTCGCGTGGATATGACTTTTGGTATCAGCTACGAGGATGACCTAGTCAAGGCCAAGCAGGTAATCGCAGATGTGCTATCGGCAGATAGCCAGGTCTTGCCAGAACCCACGCCGGATATTTTTATCAGCGCCCACGCCGACAGCTCGATAAATATTCTGGTGCGCCCCTGGTGCGCTTCAGAGAATTACTGGAAAGTTTATTTTGGCACTATGGAGGCTGTGAAACTGGCCTTTGATCGCGAAGGAATTACCATTCCGTTCCCGCAACGGGATGTGCATATTAAGCGGGAGGTGTAGGGCGAGAGATGAGAGATGGGAGATGGGAGATGGTTAGTGTGCCGGTGTTTTCCTCCGTCTCACATCTCTTCTCCCATCTCCCGTCAATTAAATCCCCTGATAAACGATCCCGACCCATTGATCAGGTTTTAGAAAACCATTGCCCCACTCCTCATCCAGATCAGCGGTGGGCTTGGCAGCAACTACTTGCTCTTGTGACAAGCCGTCGTCTTTCATTTTTTTGATGCGCTGGTAGGCGAGCTTGAGCATCTCCCGGTAGTTGCTCAAAGACAGTTTGTTTGAGAGCGGGCCGTGGCCGGGAATGATTTTTGTTTCGTCGTCTGCCACTGCCAGCAGTTCGCCCACAGCTTCGATCATGCCTTTGATGGAGCCGCCACTGTCAGGATCAATAAACGGGTACATACCAGCAAAGTAGATATCACCTGCATGAATCACATTGGCCTTTTGGAAATGCACCCAGGCATCACCATCGGTATGGGCATTCGCCTGATGCTGCAGGCTAAGTTCATCGTTATTCCAGTGCAGGGTCATCGACTCGGCAAAAGTGATCACCGGCAGGGCCGCCTTGGGCTGAGGATCTGACTTCATGTTGAAGGCCTTAACAAACTGCTCTTTGGTCAACCGCTCGCGGACATTGTCATGAGCGACAATGATCGCGCCGGCATTGCCAAAGTGTTCATTCCCGCCAGTGTGGTCGCCGTGCCAGTGAGTGTTGAGCAGGAATCGCGGCGTTTCACCGCCAGCCTGGTGTATCGCCGCCATGATTTTTTCGGTCAGTGGCGCAAACTGGTCATCGATCAGAAAAGTGCCATCCTCACCAATGGATACCCCGAGATTTCCCCCGGAGCCGGTCATCATGTAAATCCCTTCTGCCACCGGAATGGTTTCAATGGTGACGTCAGCAAACTGGTCGTGATGGTCGGCGAACGCCGAACCTGATAACAGCAGTGATAAAGCCCAAACCCGTGTATTCATGATCCTTCCCTTTTAGTCTCAAGAGTTGTTTTCAGGTGTGCTCAGTGTAGTAGATCCATTAATGTGGAAACGGTGATCCAGGTCGAATTCACCCTTCTTTGATTTTGTTGATAAACCGGTTGGCCTCGTCAATGGAACGCTGCATTTCTGCGATCAAGCGATTGACGTCGGCATCGATGCGGGTCAGCTCACCCTTCAGGCTGTCTATCGCTCGCGCATTGAGGTTGTGTTTCAAATAAAGCGTCTGGTCGCGCAGGGTATCCAGTACCGGGTGAACACTTTTCTCTGCCCTGCGCATGCTGGCCAACAACTCTCGATACTGGGTTTTGGTGGCATTTAGCTTGCGCTCACTGTCGCGGCGCAGACGTTCATTTTTGTAGAGCTTCAGCTCCTCTCGCCACTCATCAAACAGATCCTCGGCAACATCCTCCACCGCAGCTATGCGCTCGGCAATTTCCCCTGCCGCCTCTTCACTGTCTTCAAACTCTGCATTCAGTTTGTTGTAAAGTCGCTCCAGGTTGCCACCGTCAAAGTTAACTACAGCACGGTACTGCTCCAGCGCATCTTTGAACTGCTCCTGGGTATCTTCCTGAGCCTCCTGGGTATCCTCTATTCGATCCACCAGAATATCGCGCTTATGAACGCCGACCTTTTCCCAGGCGTTGTAGTAGGCGGTTTCACAACCGGCGAACAGCGCACAGATAGTGATCAGTGCAATGTGTTTTACCTTCAACATTGTTGGCTCCTCAACTCGCGGTGCGCATGGCGCACCCTACGGGTAGATCCTCTCCATTCCCTGGGGGCGGCGTTTGAAACGTTTGTACTCCCACTGGTACTGGGCTGGTGCGGTACGGACGATTTTCTCGATATCCCCATTCAGCGCTGCCAGTGAGACTGAGACATCCGCATCGTAAATGGCCTGATCCGGTTTTTGGTAAAACACCTCAAAGCCGCCAGGCACTCGTACCACATAATTGAGCAGTGCCTGGGCGCCGGAGCGCTGCAACAGTTTACTGAGCAGAGTCATGGTCAGTGCCGACATGCCAAAAAACGGCGCGAACTCGCCACTGTCCAGCGCTGGTTCCTGGTCTGGCAAGATCGCCGCAGTTCCACCGGCGCGCAACGCTTTGATCAGCGCCATGACGCCGCGCTTGTCAGTGGGTACCAAATCTGCACCAAGCTTGCTGCGCGACTCTTTAACAATGTCATCCATCTCCGGGTAGCGGGAAGGTTCGTATAGTGATGTCATTTTGGTCTGGCGACCCACTTCCATTCCAATCACTTCCCAGTTGCCGAGATGCGGAATCACCAGCACCACTCCGCGCTCATCTGCCAGCGCCTGATCCAGCAACTCCTGATTGTGTACCTTCAGCACTTTGCCATGCACCCACTCGGCAGAGCGCTGCATCGTCATCGGTACTTCAAAGAAGGCTTTACCGAGTTCAATCACACTGCGCCGAGCGAGGTCTTTTTGCTCCGCTGCGGACAGTTCCGGAAAGCAGTGCTCAATATTGATTCGGGTAGTTTTGGCTTCACGAATCTGGCACCACCACATCAGGCGACCAAGACCGGAACCAACGGTGCGGGTAACACCCAAAGGCCAGCGGCCAACCCAGCGAAACAGTGCCAACGCCAGTTTTGTTTTCATGCAAACTCTAGTAATCAATAAAGTAATTGGTGATTTTGGCCGGAAGCTTACCGGAATTGGCCATTATGCCCAAGGAATCACTTACTTCCGACACTTGCGCCCCGTATAATGGCCGGTTTCTTACGTATTGGTAACTTTAAGGTTGAACCCGTGGCAAATACCAAGACCTTCCAGGGCCTGATCAGCGCCCTTCAAAACTACTGGAGCGAGCAAGGCTGCGTCATTATGCAGCCACTGGATATGGAAGTGGGTGCCGGCACCTTTCACCCCGCCACCTTTTTGCGCGCTGTCGGTCCAGAATCCTGGAACGCCGCATACGTTCAACCCTGCCGCCGCCCTACCGATGGTCGCTACGGGGAAAACCCCAACCGCCTGCAGCACTACTATCAGTTTCAGGTAGTAATGAAGCCGTCACCAGCCAACATTCAGGAACTGTACCTCGGCTCCCTGAAAGCGATGGGTGTCGACCCCGAGGTTCACGATATCCGTTTTGTGGAAGACAACTGGGAATCCCCCACTCTCGGTGCCTGGGGTCTAGGCTGGGAAGTCTGGCTCAACGGCATGGAAGTGACCCAGTTTACTTACTTCCAGCAAGCCGGCGGCCTTGAGTGCTATCCGGTAACCGGCGAAATCACCTACGGTCTTGAGCGCATCGCCATGTACCTGCAGGGTGTGGACAGCATCTACGACCTGATCTGGACCCATGGACCGGACGGTACACCGGTGACCTACGGTGATATCTTCCACCAGAACGAAGTGGAGATGTCCACTTACAACTTTGAGCAAGCCGACGTGGACTTCCTGTTCCAGCAGTTCGACCACTACGAAAAAGAGAGCGCCAAGCTGGTAGCCGCCGACCTGCCACTGCCAGCCTACGAGATGGTGATGAAGGCCTCGCATATCTTTAACTTGCTCGACGCTCGCCACGCCATTTCGGTGACCGAGCGCCAGGGCTACATTCTGCGTGTGCGCACCCTGTCCCGCGAGGCCGCTACCAGTTACTTCAACAAACGTATGGCGCTGGGCTTTCCATTGGCGCCAAAAGCTCTGGCGGACGAAGTCATCGCTGCCAACAAACCTGCCGAGTCTGGGGAGAAGCAGCAATGAGCGCAAATAAAGAGGTCATGAGCGCAGATTTTCTGGTCGAAATCGGAACCGAAGAGCTGCCGCCCAAATCCCTGCTGCAACTCTCCACAGCATTTCACGACGCGGTAGTCAAAGGTTTAGCCGACGCCCAACTAAGTTTCGAAGGCTCAAAGGCCTATGCCTCTCCACGTCGCTTGGCGGTACTGGTCAGCAGCCTCGCTGAACAGGCGCCCACCCAGGAAATCGTTGCCTGGGGTCCACCCGCCAAGATTGCTTTTGACGCCGAAGGCAAACCCGCCAAGGCCGCCGAAGCCTTTGCTGCAAAGAATGGCATTTCTACAGATGAGCTGAAAGTCGAGAATGACGGCAAACAGGACAAATTGTGCTATCGCGCCAACCAAGAGGGTGCGAAAGCCGCCGATTGTGTAGAAAAAATCATCGATGATGCACTCAAGTCTCTGCCTATTGCCAAGCGCATGCGCTGGGGTGCGGCACGTACTGAGTTTGTGCGCCCGATGCACTGGCTGGTAGTAATTCACGGCGACAATGTCATTGATGCCAATGTGATGGGCATTCAATCCGGCCGCACTACTCGCGGCCACCGCATTCACAGCGCCGGTGACATTACTATCACAGCGCCTGCCAGCTATCTGGAACAACTCAAATCCGGTTATGTTATGGCCGACTTTGCCGAGCGCCGCGAACTGATTCGCCAGCAGGTAGAAGCCGCCGCTAAAGATGCCGGTGGCCACGCGGTAATTGATGCCGATCTTCTGGACGAGGTAACCGCTCTCAACGAATGGCCAACCGCGCTGCTGGGTCGATTCGAGGAACGCTTCCTGGATGTGCCCGCCGAGGCCCTGATCTCCTCCATGAAGGAGCACCAGAAGTATTTCCACGTTCTCGATGACAACGGTAAATTGATGCCTCTGTTTATTACCGTGGCAAATATCGAGTCCAAAGATCCCGCACAAGTTGTTGCCGGTAACGAAAAAGTGATTCGCCCGCGTCTTGCCGATGCCGCCTTCTTCTACGAAACCGACAAAAAGAACTCTCTGGAAAGTCGTCGTAAACAGTTGCAAAAAATCGTCTTCCAGGCGCAATTGGGCACGATCTTCGATAAAACCGAGCGCGTCGCAAAGCTTGCCGAGTGGCTGGCACCGCACGTCAACGCCGAACCGGCTAATGCTCGTCGCGCCGGCGAACTGAGCAAGTCCGATCTGGTATCGGAAATGGTGCTGGAGTTTACCGACCTGCAGGGCCTGATGGGTCGCTACTACGCCCAGCACGATGGCGAGCACGACGAAGTCGCCCAAGCCATGTACGAGCAATACCTGCCGCGCTTTGCCGGTGACAGCCTCCCGACCACAGCTACCGGCACCACCCTGGCTCTCGCCGACCGCATAGATACTCTGGTGGGCATCTTCGGTATCGGCATGACACCGACCGGCTCCAAAGATCCGTTTGCCCTGCGTCGCGCCAGCCTCGGCGTACTGCGCCTGCTGATCGAAAACAAAATCGATTTGGATCTGCGTGACGTACTGACTACCGCAGCCAACCTGTATAGAGATCTGCCGCAAGCCAGCACTGTTGTTAAGCAAGTACTTACTTACATGACAGAACGCTTCCGCGCTATGTATTCCGATCAGGGTATCGCTACCGAAGTGTTTATGGCGGTAGCCGCCAAACAGCTCAGCAACCCGCTGGATATCGACCAGCGTGTGAATGCAGTGCAGAGTTTTACCCTGTTGGAAGAAGCCGCTGCACTGGCTGCTGCCAACAAGCGGGTTTCCAATATCCTGGCCAAGCTGGATGAAAACTACGAGGCCGGGCAGGTGAATGATGTGTTGCTTCAAGAAGCCGCTGAAAAAGCCCTGGCCACTACCTTGAACGAACTGGACAGCACAGTGCGCCCGCAACTTCAGGCACGCGACTACACAGCTGGCATGAAAGCCCTGGCGGCGCTACGCGCTCCGGTGGATACCTTCTTTGACGATGTGATGGTAATGGCCGAAGATGAAGCATTGCGCAACAACAGGATTGCGCTGTTGTCACAACTTCGCAGCCTGTTTTTGGAAGTTGCCGACATTTCACTGCTGGTTCCGGCCAAATAGCAATTTGTCATCCTGAGCACAGCGAAGGATGACAGACTACTGACAAAAGATCGCTCATGACCAAACTAATCATTCTCGACCGCGACGGCGTCATTAACGAAGACTCCGACGCCTACGTAAAATCCGTCGAGGAGTGGATTCCACTACCCGGCAGTATCGAGGCTATCGCCCGGCTGTCTCAGGCGGGCTACCAGATAGCCATTGCCACCAACCAGTCTGGACTGGGGCGAGGCTATTTTCAGCCTGCGGATTTAGAAGCCATGCACAATAAGCTTCTGTCCCTGCTATCCGGTGCTGGCGGAGAACTGGCGGGCATCTTTTTCTGTCCCCATGCACCGGAAGACAACTGTCAGTGCCGCAAGCCACTGCCGGGGCTGGTTGACGATATTGAACAGACGCTTGGCGTGTCGGTTATCGATGCCCCGATTGTCGGCGACAGTCTGCGCGATCTGGAAGCGGGCGTTGCCCGCGGCTGCAAACCGATCCTGGTGCGTACCGGCAAGGGTGAGAAATCCGAAGCCAAACTAAAAGCACACAGTGATCCTCGTATCAGCAATGCGCCGGTATTTGATGATCTGGCCGCCGTGGCCGACTACCTGTTGGCCAACTAGGGCCTGTTGGTACTAATAAAGAGACAAACCATGACCTACCCCAAGCTCAACCCGGTGACCAAAGCCATCTGTGCAATTCGCTCATTGCTGTTTTACATAACCTATGTGCCCTGCATGGCGTTCTTCTCAAGCTGTGGTTTTACCATTGGCCAGTTGGTGCCCTACAAAACCCGTCACGATATCGTCAGCCTCGGTGCCAGCTCCACCAACTTTTGGCTGTGGCTCTGGTGTGGAGTCAGAATCAAGGTGATTGGCAAGGAAAACATTCCCGAGGGTCCCATGGTGATCCTCGCCAAGCACCAGTCCACTTGGGAAACCTACCATCTGCAACGCCTGTTTCGACCGGTGAGCACTATCCTGAAAAAAGAGCTGCTGGACATACCGGTATTTGGCTGGGGCCTCAACAAATTGCACCCGATCGGCATTGACCGCAGCAACCCGCGCGCCGCCATGAAGCAGATCATGACTCAGGGTAAAGAGCGCCTGGCGGAAGGTAACAATGTGGTGATCTACCCGGAAGGCACTCGCGTCGACCCCGGCACCAAGGGCAAGTACGCCCGCAGTGGTGCAGCGCTGGCCATTGAAGCCGGTGTACCCATCGTGCCACTGGCTCATAACGCCGGCCTGCACTGGCCAGGTCGCCGGTTTCTGAAGTTCCCGGGCACCATTACGGTGGTTATCGGTGAGCCAATCAACACCACCGACGGCAATAGCAAGGTATTGACCGAACAGGTGGAACAGTGGATTGAAGCCCAGCAAGCCGAGATCGATCAGCGCTGATTGTCAGCCGCACATCGGTGATCTGTTAACCCGGACACAAACAGGCTGCTACACTCAGTTCAGAATAACGCTTTTGAATGGGGGTAAATTATGGATGACAAAGAGCAGTCTTACACCGGCCCTGACTCCCGCCGCCAGCAGCGTCGTAAAGGGGGTGACCGCCGTCAGGACATTCGCTTTGAACCAGGCAAGGAAGATCGCCGCAAAGGCCCAGGGCGCCGCAAAACTGACGGTGATCTGTGGAGGCAGCACGAAGAGTAAGTGCTTACTAACTTACTCTTGTCTCCCATCATTTCTTAACCTCTGAAAGCGCACTTTCCAGTCTCTCCTCAGCTCCTTACAATGCGCCTTTCTCTACTTGACCGGACTTCTATCCATGGGCGTAATTGCTGCATTGACCGCAGCCCTCTGTTGGGCATTGGCTACTCGAATTTATCGCGGCATGGGTGCCTTCTGGTCGCCGCTTTCACTTACCTTTATTAAAAATTTCATCGCGATTGGCCTGTTTGGATTGGCGATTTTTTTATCCAGTGGTGACTTTGTCAGCGGCTCATCCGAGGCCGTCTGGTGGCTAATACTCAGTGGCGCCATTGGTATTGGCATTGGCGATGTTTCCCTTTTTAAAGCACTAAACACCCTGGGTGAAGCGCGTACCCTGATGGTGGCGGAAACCCTGGCCCCAATACTGGTTGTTGTTATCGCCTGGCTGGCACTGTCTGAGCAGCTCAGTTGGCTACAGCTTTTTGGTGTAGTGGTGATTATTTTTGCTGTGGATATGGTGATCAGCTTTCGCAGTGGTCGCCGAAATAACAGCCTCAACTACAAAGGATTGCTCTGGGCAATGCTAGCGGCTTGCTGCCAAGCGACTGGTGCTGTTATCTCGAGAGCCGTATTTACCAGTTCAGATATCAGCGCCGAAGCCAGCGCCCTGTGGCGCCTTTTGGGCGGGTTATCCCTGGCACTGATTTTACTTATTATTAACAGGCACTCCCTGAAACCCAAAAGCGCCCTGACCAAATACCAATGGGGATCGCTGCTTGCCGCCATTGTGATAGGCACCTTTATCGCCATCTGGGCGCTTCAATTATCCTTTAAATTACTTCCCGCAGGCATCGCCCAGACCCTGATTGTTACCTGTGCGCTAATGGCTGCCTTGATTGCCGCTTTTAAAGGTGAGCGACTGTCACCGAAGCAGTGGTTTGGACTAGTGCTGGGGGTACCCGGTGTGGCTATGCTGGTGCTTTGAACATACTTCGGTAACTACCTTTGTCTCTCTTCATCCCTCACTTTCAATTGTCATCCCCGCGCATGCGGGGATCCACAACCAATGGACTCCCGACTGCGCGAGTGTGACGTAACACTAACAAGCCCTGTTAGTAACCAGCACTTCAATCACCGCCGTCACTTCATCGTCACTCAACTCCCCTGCCGCCGTCATTGAGGTACAAAGGTTGGCTGCAGCTAACCGCTCCGGCGACTTCTGCCTGAACAGATCCAGCGCTCGCCCACCTCCAGCCACCAAATCACGAATCACCAGCGGACTCAGCATTCCCGCATTCTCTAAAACAGGGCACTGCACCACGTTGTGAATGGCTGTAAGCAGCTTAGGACCGATAAATTGTGGTGGCATCGGTCCGGTGGTTTCGGCCAATAGGCGCTCCGCGCTGTCGGCATAAAAATCAAGAAAGGCATTTCCCTGCTGAAACATCAGAAAAGCGTTGTGGACTTTTTTATAGGCTTTTAGCGCCCCACTATCGGCTTTCTGCTGCACCCACACTTCTCGCCCCAATGCATAGGGCAGGTTTGGCAATTGAAACATGGCCGGATTAAAAACCAGAAAATCCGCATCGCACCACAACACCCGGTCATACCCTTGCACCAGAAAGTGCTGCAGCCACTTAAGTCGAGCCAGATCCGTGGCTATCACTTTTAGATGAGCAGTTTTCTCCAGCAAAGCCGCTGGTACCACATCAAAAAATTCGTCACCCATAAACCGATATTCAAAGTCGTTTAGCACGGACCACGAAAGAACGGACTCGATGCAGGCATCCAGCCAAGGGGATGGCAATGGTGTGCGATGAGATTGTAAAACCAGCGTATTAATAGCTTTTTCCTGCTTTAAATAAAGGTTGATAACTAACCTGCTTACCACTTGGAGCGGCGACCACTACAATACCGGTAACTGAACAGGTGATCGAGTGTGCTGTGACTTTTTATGTTGATCTGATTCCGTCTGCCTGGCACTGGTTCTGCTGGCCCGTGCTGATCTTTTCACTATTTTATGCGACGTGGAGCTTTCCGCTTCGTTCGGTGCTGGCTGTGCCACTGCGCCAACACCTGATTTTGGGCTCAGCCATTGCCCTGCTACTTACCTGGAAAATAGCCGCTAACCTCAAAGGGCTGGATTTTGAACTGCACCTGTTTGGCATGACAGCGGTGGTAATGCTGATTGGCAGCGGTCCGGCGCTGATCGCCGGTGCCCTCGCGTTAATACTGCAGACACTGATCTCTACCGCCATCGGCTGGGCAGCCTTTGCGGTGAATTTTGTCATCGGTGTTTTATTACCCACCGCAATTAGCGCTGCCTGCATTGGACTGATTTCCCGTCTGCCGCAAAAAAACCTGTTTGCCTATATGCTTGGGGCCGGTTTTGCCGGTGCGATTGCCACCCGGCTGGTCACTACACTGCTGATCTACCTTTTGTGGCACAACTCTGGGGATATCTCTCTGGCCGATACCGCGGACGTCTACTTGCCATGGATGCTGTTAATCTCCTTCCCGGAAGGTTTTGTAAACGGGATGGTAATTACTGCAATAACCGTCTATTTACCCCACTGGATGCGAAGCTTTGACGAGCAACGCTACTTAGGCAAGTAATAATTCGAACTCTGCACCGGTTTACTTGGTCCTAAATGGGTACTGTTTACATCGTTTTGAATCAATACTGAAAGAAAGGACACAGCTATGAAACTTTGGAAATCAATTCCGTTAATCGCCTCACTGTTCGCTACCGCAACTGTTTCAGCAGGTACAGAAGATCTTCTGGATGTAGATATTCGCCCACTACTTGGCAAAGAAACAGTCAACCTGAAGCAGACCTATCAGGGCAAAGTACTGCTGATTGTAAACGTCGCCAGTAAATGTGGTTTTACCAAGCAGTACGAAGGGCTGGAAAACATCTACCAGAAATACCACGACCAGGGGTTTGAAGTACTTGGCTTTCCCTGCAACCAGTTCCTGGGACAGGAGCCGGGTACCGAAGCAGAGATTCAGCAATTTTGCGAATCCACCTACGGGGTCAAATTCCCGATGTTTGAAAAGATTGATGTGAAAGGCGACGATGCCCACCCTCTTTACAAAACCCTCGCCGCTGAAGGTGAAGGCGCCCCTAAATGGAATTTCACCAAGTATCTGGTCGGCAAGGATGGCAAACTGATCGCCCAATTCGGTAGTCGGGTAAAACCGGAAAGCGATGAGATGATTAAAGCAATTGAAGCTGCTTTAGCGGTAAATTAATTCTTATCACCGTCATCCTGATCATTACCTTTGTCATCCTGAGCGCAGCGAAGGACCTCATACCCTAAATTAACAGAGAGATCCTTCCCTGCTCACAGGGTGACAATTTTAATCCTAATCGTATAAACGATTCACAAAAGCATCCACATTAAACTGGATATCATCCTCACCGATCTGGTCAAACGGATTTTCCAGATGACTCTGGATATTCGCCAAGCTCACTAATACCAGTGAAAACAAAACCGGCATTGCATAGGTAACATAGTGTGAGTAATTGGCTGCTTCTGCGGCGAAATAGGGACCGTAAATAATAGGCAGCAAACTGATAAAAACCGCACTGAATGTACGCAGGGTTTTTGGGGTTCGGTACTGATAGATGTGCTTGATATTTTCAAATGCAAAAAACATTTTGCTCATATATTGGTTGCAGCGGGACACTTCTCCGCTGGCCAAACCGTTACCACGCAACTCTTCTTTTACAAATCTGGATAAATCTGAAAAGGCTTTATATACAGCCTCTTCGTTGACTCTAAGGTTTTTGTCTTTATCCGAGAGCAAGTCTCGAGTGGTTACCAGAACCCTCTCCAGATGATCACGGGCATGACTCAATATTTCCGGGGTCGGGTTTTCAAGCCAATCGCGTGCAGCAAAAAAGATAGCCCGACCATGGGACTTGATTGAGCTGTATTCGGTCAAGGCACGTTCACGGCGTTTGTAGGCACCGTTAATCGAAAACACCACAGGGAATACTACCGCTGTCGCCACTAATGTAAGTGGGAATTCTGCAGTGATATTATTTTTAATACAGAACCAGGTCGCCAGAACGGAAGTTCCGGTAACCAGCAAAGTCCTGAGATTGATAATTTTCCACAGGCTAATCACGACTTCTCTCTCTTTCTTGTTTCAGAATTGCTGTTTTCTCAACCTTTGATAAAAAAGGTTGTTTATATATTCCGCACACTCAAGATCCATATCACGAATCGTAGTGACTTTTTTATCAGTGCGAATAAACAGTTCCGGCTTCCTGGGTTTATTGTGACGCCTTACTTCGGTGCCACCAATTTTAATGTTATTGTTTCCACGGCTAGCAGTGCTCTCTCTAACACCAAAATCCTCAATTTCAGAAAGCTTGAAAGAAGTTTTTTTACTTGGCTTTCCGTACTGGTAAGTCTCGTGAATAAACTCACGAGAACCAAAAGTAAAACCGTGCCTGGTAAATGCATAGCCGATAGATACCTTGATAATAAATCCACCAATCAAGGTAAAAACTGCCCCCGTGATTACAGCAGCAGTCATCGATCCTGATTTTTGTATGTTCCAGCCCAATGCCTGATCCAGATCCAGGCCGATTAACATAGCGGCAATACCCATCAGAAAAAATGGCAAGCCAAACAAGGTACCGATCACACTGATCGCATTTAAACCAGGCTCTCTGGTCCAGTAACTGATTCCACGACTTGATGCCTTATATTCCAAACCAGCTGGAGGAGAAATATCCGAAACAACATCAAAAACCTTTTCCTGTACCTGCTCACTTACAGACTGATCCAGTTGATCCCAGTTTCGGGAAACCACAGATTCACCAGTGTGATCAAAAGTCGGGATTCGCAACTGCTTGGCACGCTTTTCAAAATAGGCCCGCCCCTGTTGTTCATCCTTGCTCTCAAAAAGGGTAATAGCACGTTTAAGTTCTTTCAGCTTAAGGCCGGTTCGCCACACCAGATATTTGGTATTGCTTTTACCACCACTGGACTGCCACTTTTTTTCGTAAAACAATCCCTCAAGCTGATCAAAAGAGCCGTTGTATTTATTTGGATTTGGCCAATAGCCTTTGATAACCTCGAAGCGACGCTGAGTCAAAAACAGTTTTACTTCCAGACGATAAAACGCCACACCCAACCCGATAAGCGCAAACATGCCACCTACCACATAAGCTACCCAGACAGGGCCATTGCTTTCAATATTGGTCTGGGGGAGGTAACAGAGGCCGGCCCCCATCAGGGCGAAAATCCAACCAAGAACGTGATTTTGTTTTAGGTGAACCAGGCTACTATTGTCATGCTTAATACCAAGAGAGGACATTATTAATCCTTAATTTTTTCTTTACTTATGAAATCTTGATTATCAGAAATGTGTATTCCATATACAGCATGATCCACTATTCGATCATCAATCTTTTCCGCATTGGTTATCACGCCTTCCAGCTTTGCGCCCAGTCGCTCACAAACTTTTCGACTTCTGGTGTTTCCCTCGGCAGCGTGTATTTGCACCTTCTCAAGATTTAAGTCTTCAAATGCATATTTGACCAATCGCTTACTTACTTTGTTGATTATTCCCTTACCTTGACACTCCAGCGCCAACCAATAGCCTAACTCTGCTTTCTTCAAATCCCGATTTATTCGGTGAAGACTGGTAATGCCAATAACATTTCCCTGATATTCAATAGCACATACAATCGAGACACCTTCCGAAAACTCAACAATAGCTTGCTTTATAAATTTTCGGATAGGCTCAGGAGAATCAGTATTAGAAACCCATGGAAACCATTTACCCAGATGATCACGATTGCTATCTACTATTTCAAATAATCTATCAGCTAAAGAGTCTTGTATAAAAATAAGATTAATTTCTGTATTAACTTTTAATCGAAACACTTTTCGCTCTCTTTTATTAGTAAACCAAACTCAAAACATCCATTACTTAGTAATTTTTATTAGCCTACTAAACTTTTTGAAAAACTATTCTTTATTTATTAAAAAATCTCTTATATCTCTAAAAGTTTTTAATCTTCTTATACAGATTAAACCTTACAGCTCAACTTGCTAAGAGTTAGCTTAACTATCTAAGTGAGAACTTTTGATTTTTTCCTTACTTTTTCCTGTTAAATTGGACTCAATAACATCTGGCAAGTTTTTTCAGATTTAACGTAACTTTATGGATGCCACCTTTTATTTATTTATTTAATTAATTAACCATTTATCTGTTGTTCATAAATTCCCAACAAATAAAAAGGCCACCCTACTGGGTGGCCTTCTAGATTCGCCACCATCCATGGCAAGCTATTTAGGTCCGCTATCCATCGCTACTTTATTCAACCTTTACACATCCAGGTTAGTAACCGCTAACGCATTGGTTTCAATAAAGTCCCTGCGCGGTTCTACCTGATCACCCATCAGGCAGGTAAACATCTGATCGGCGGCGATGGCGTCTTCGATGGTGACCTGTAGCAGGCGACGGTTTTCTTTGTCCATGGTGGTTTCCCAGAGCTGTTCCGGGTTCATTTCACCCAGACCTTTATAGCGCTGAATGTTGTAACCGCGGCTGGACTCTTTCATCAACCAGGTCAGGGCATTGTCAAAGCTGCTGATTTCCTGTGTGCGTTCACCGCGTTTGATGTAAGCCCCGTCCTCCAGCAAGCCTTGCAGCTTGGTGCCCAGATCTACAATCGCTGCATACTCGGCAGAGATGATGAAATCCTGGGTGATCCGGTAGGTGTGAGGTACACCGTGGGCAACGATTTCAATGGTCGGGATAAACAGGTGGCGCTCTGTATCTTTGACTGCTTCCACGCGGTAACGGTGGCTACCTGCACTGTTGTCTACGCCAAGGGTCTCTGCCAACTTCTGACACCATGCCGCGATTGAGTCGCCATCCTTCAACATCTCCTCAGAAATGGTCGGCAAATCAACCATTGCATGGAGCACTTCTTCCGGTAACACGCGAGACATGCGGTCGATAATGTTCATAACGCGACGGAAGTCGTTAACCATGGTTTCCAGTGCGGTACCGGAAATACCTGGCGCATCAGTGTTTACATGCAGGCTGGCGCCGTCCAGAGCAGAGTTGGTGAGAAATCCCTGCAATGCCGCTTCATCCTTCAGATATTGTTCCTGCTTGCCTTTAGTCACCTTATAGAGTGGTGGTTGGGCAATATAGATATAGCCGCGCTCAATCAATTCGCGCATTTGACGGAAGAAGAAGGTCAGCAGCAGAGTTCGAATGTGGGAACCGTCCACGTCGGCATCCGTCATGATAACGATGTTGTGGTATCTGATCTTTTCCGGATTGAAATCATGGTTACCAATACCGCAACCCAGCGCGGTGATCAGGGTGCCCACCTCGGCGCTGGAGAGCATTTTGTCAAAACGGGCTTTTTCAACGTTCAGGATCTTACCTTTCAACGGCAAAATCGCCTGTGTACGACGGTCACGGCCTTGTTTGGCCGATCCACCGGCGGAGTCACCCTCCACCAGGTACAGTTCGGAGAGTGCCGGGTCTTTTTCCTGACAGTCGGCCAGTTTACCGGGCAGGCCGGCAATATCCAGCGCGCCTTTACGGCGGGTCATTTCGCGGGCTTTGCGGGCAGCATCGCGGGCACGGGCGGCTTCGATCATCTTGGTAACAACCGACTTGGCTTCCGCCGGGTTTTCCAGCAGATAATCGGAGAATTTCTCACCCATCTCCTGCTCTACCGCAGTTTTCACCTCAGAGCTGACCAGTTTGTCCTTGGTCTGGGAGCTGAACTTCGGGTCTGGAACTTTCACGGAGATAATGGCAGTGAGGCCTTCACGAGCGTCATCACCGGTTGTGGCTACCTTGCTCTTGGCACCCAAACCTTCCTTCTCAATGTAGTTGTTCAGTCCCCGGGTCAGCGCAGCGCGGAAGCCCGCCAAGTGGGTGCCACCATCGCGCTGGGGAATATTATTGGTATAGCAGTAGACGTTTTCCTGGAAGCTGTCATTCCACTGCAGTGCCACCTCAACACCAATGCCGTCTTCGCGTTGGTTGTTGAAATGGAACACTTCATTGATCTGGTTCTTGTTCTTGTTGAGATAGCCCACAAACGCACTCAGGCCGCCCTCATACTGATATACCTCTTCCTTACCGCTGCGCTCGTCTTTTAGCACAATGCGGACGCCGGAGTTCAGGAAGGAGAGCTCACGCAGGCGCTTGGCGAGGATGTCGTAGTGGAAATTGATGTTGCTGAAGGTGTCTTCCGAGGCCCAGAACTGCACTTCGGTACCGGAATCAGAGGTTTCACCAATCACTTTCAGCGGCTCATCAGGGACACCGTGGCGGTAGATCTGCTCATGTACCTGACCTTTGCGACGGATAGTCAGGCGCAGTTTCTTTGACAGGGCATTTACAACTGAAACACCCACGCCGTGCAGACCACCGGATACTTTGTAGCTGTTATCGTCAAACTTACCGCCTGCGTGCAGTACGGTCATGATCACTTCAGCTGCGGATACACCTTCTTCGTGAACATCGGTGGGAATACCACGGCCGTTGTCAGATACGGTGATGGATTCATCGGGGTGAATAACCACGCGAATCTCGGAGCAGTGGCCGGCCAGTGCCTCATCAATAGAGTTATCGACAATTTCAAACACCATATGGTGCAAACCGGTGCCGTCGTCAGTATCACCGATATACATGCCCGGGCGCTTGCGAACTGCATCCAAACCTTTCAATACCTTAATACTGTCGGAGCCGTATTCCTGTTCTTCACTCATCTGTAGACCTTCCAAGTGTTCCATATCGCACTGCGTGGGCTGAATGCCTCGCTTGCGTCGTACTGATTGGCCCTTACGGGCTTGTTATTGAGCGCATTCCTCGCTCTTTATGGCTGAAGTTGGCAACACCTTTGGTTTGTTTTACTGTGGTGTTACCACACCGTGTTCCACGTGGAACATGGCAACTTCCCCCTCATTTGGCCAGGACGCCCGAAGGTCATCCTGGAAGACACCGGTGATAAACACCTGCGCCCCTAATTCCTGTAGCAATTGGCCCACCCTGCGGCGATGTTCAGCATCCAGTTCGGATGGCAAATCATCCAACAGATAGACACATTGCTTACCAGTTGTCTGGTGGTAGAGATAGCCCTGCGCAATTCGCATGGCACAGACTACTGTTTTTATCTGCCCTCGGGACAACACTTCACTGGCTGATCGCCCGTTGGCCTTTATTCTCAGGTCAGCACGGTGAGCACCGTAATTACTGGTGCGGGTTCGCTGATCCCGCTCTATTCCAGCCTTCAACACATCCAGCAATGGTGTCTGGTGGTCCCATCCCGGCTGGTAGCCAAAGCTGATCCCCGGCACATCACTGAGTTGTGCGAGCACCTGCTCGAAAACCGGCTTAAAGGCCCCTAAATAACGCTTTCTGGCCTCATGAACCTGCTCACCAAGCCTAGCGAATTCCGAGTCCCACAAGGCCAATTCAGAGCCATCTATTCTATCACGTCGCAGCAGGGAGTTGCGGTGTTTTAGGCAGCGTTGATAGGCTTTCCACAGTGCCGGATAGGTATGTTCCACGTGGAACACACCCCAATCGAGAAACTGCCTCCGATTAAGCGGACCACCCTCCAACAAGCCAAAACTGTCGCTGTTGAGCAGCTGTAATGGCAACTCTTCCACCAACTCAGAAGCGGAAGCCACTGGAGTACCATCCACCTTGAAGCGAAACTCTCCTTTACTTGTGCGCTGCACACCTACAGGAATATCGCGCTTATCCTCTGGCGCATGCAGCACCCCAAACACAACACAGTCGCCCGCTTCATGTTGTATGACACTGCGAATATTGCGACTGCGAAAAGAACGGCCCCGCCCTAGTAGATAGATAGATTCAAGAAGGGATGTTTTGCCACTGCCGTTTATTCCATAGAACAGATTTGCGGAAGGGCAAAAAGAAAGCTGGACGTGTTCCAGGTTTCGTAACCTGTGCACGTCCAGCTTTTTGATATACATAGACTGACTAACTTAGTAAGACGCTGGATTGCTTCGTTGCACTCATAATGACAAGTACTGGGCGAAGCAATCACTCATGCCTTTAGAGGCGCATCGGCATTACAACGTATACGCTGTCTTTGTTCTGGCTGTCTGTAACCAGCGCCGAGCTGTTAGCATCAGACAGGGTAATCTGGGTAGACTCACCAGGCAGTACATTCAGAACATCCAGCAAGTAGCTGACGTTAAAGCCAATCTCCAGGCCTTCGCCCTGATAATTAACTGCGATTTCTTCTTCCGCCTCTTCCTGTTCCGGGTTGTTGGCCACGATCTTGAGCTGATTATCACTCAAAGTCAGGCGCACACCACGGTATTTCTCGTTGGAGAGAATAGCAGCACGGGAGAAGGCTTGACGCATTTCAGCGCGGTCACCAATCACCTCTTTGTTACCACCGCGTGGCAGTACACGTTCGTAGTCTGGGTAAGAGCCGTCTACCAACTTGGAGGTGAAGCGGAAGTCAGAGCCCAGAACCCGAATATGGTTATTGCCCAATACAACCGCGATATCACCATCTTCTGCCAACAGGCGGGACAGCTCCATCACACCTTTGCGGGGAATGATGGCAGAAATCTTTTCATCAACATTGATCGCCAGCGAACGGGTGGACATTGCCAGACGGTGACCATCGGTAGCAACCGCTCTCAATTGCCCCTGGCTGGCCTCCCACAACATACCGTTCAGGTAGTAGCGCACGTCTTGTTGCGCCATAGCAAAAGCGGTGCTGTTAATCAGGTATTTAAGTTCCGGCTGGGCGATATTGAACTCCAGTCGACCCGGGCCTTCATCCACATTAGGGAAGTCACTGGCAGGCAAGGTAGACAGGGTGAATCGGCTGCGGCCGCTTTTAACTACCACCCGACCATCTTTTTCCGAGAAGTCGATAATTGCGTTGTCAGGCAAAGAGCGCACGATATCCATCAGCTTTCGCGCCGGAACAGTCAATTCACCACCCTCGCCCGCTTGCTCCAGCTCGACATGGCCGACAATTTCAACTTCCAGGTCGGTACCGGTCAGGGAGAGACGATTATTGTCCAGCACCATCAGCACATTGGACAGAATCGGCAGAGTCTGGCGACGTTCCACCACACCCAAAACCAATTGCAGAGGTTTGAGAAGCGTTTCGCGAGATACGGTAAATTTCATGGCGTTCTTCTTTATATATAGTCAGTTGTGAATTCTGTTTATTGTCTTGATTTCTAACTTCAACAGCTGTTTTTTATTATGCTGCCCCGATATCACAATCAGGTAGACAGGGAGCGGCGAAGGTTTTTCAAATCTTCCTTAACGTCCCTATCCAGCTCTTCCAGCTCTTTCACCTTGCGGCAAGCGTGAAGTACTGTAGTGTGGTCACGACCACTGAATGCTTCACCAATTTCCGGCAGGCTGTGGTTAGTGAGCTCTTTGGCGAGAGCCATGGCCACCTGTCTTGGACGCGCCACAGAGCGGCTGCGACGCTTGGATAACAGGTCGGACATTTTGAGTTTGTAGTACTCGGCAACCACCCGCTGAATATTGTCTATAGTAACCAGCTTATCCTGCAGCGCCAACAGGTCTTTGAGAGATTCCCTGATCAACTCGATGTCGATTGGACGCCCCGTGAAGTGAGCGCTCGCTATCACTCTTTTCAGTGCACCCTCTAACTCTCGCACATTTGAACGCACTCTTTGTGCAAGGAAAAAGGCCGCCTCAGAGGGTAATTTCATTTTTGCCTGATCTGCTTTTTTCATCAAAATCGCAACACGGGTTTCCAGCTCAGGTGGCTCAACTGCCACAGTGAGCCCCCAGCCAAAGCGGGACTTAAGCCGCTCCTCTACTCCGTCGATCTCTTTCGGGTAGCGGTCACAGGTGAGAATCATCTGCTGACCACCTTCCAACAGCGCATTGAACGTGTGGAAGAACTCCTCCTGGGAGCGCTCCTTACCGGCAAAAAATTGAATATCGTCAATCAGCAGGGCATCAACTGAGCGGTAGAAGCGCTTGAAATCGTTAATAGCGTTGAGTTGCAATGCCTTCACCATATCCGCTACAAATCGCTCGGAATGAAGGTAAATAACCTTGGCATTGGCTTTTTGTTGGCGCAAGGCATTACCCACGGCGTGCATCAAGTGGGTTTTACCAAGGCCAACTCCACCGTAAATGAACAGCGGGTTATAGGAGCCACCGGGATTTTCAGCAACCTGACGAGCAGCGGCCAGAGCCAACTGGTTCGATTTACCTTCCACAAACGAGTCGAATGTAAAGGTAGCGTTGAGATTACTCTGGTGACGCAAGCCACCTTCCACCTCGGCAACCTGCTCGGGTGTTGGTGTAACAATAGTGCTGGAGGGAACTTCAATTCTCGGCTGTGGAGTTGAAACCATTTGAGTCTCAACTCTTAATGTTTGGGCTGGTGCCTGGCTGGCTGACTCTTTTTTGGCAGGCATAGTGACGGCCGGTTTTGAAAATGCCGGCTGCCTGACATTACGGGATTCAACCACAACATCAAAACTGTCATCTGCCAATTGGCCGATGAGCTCGTGGATACGGTTGAGAAACTTGTCGGAGACCCAGTCCTGAACGAATCGGTTGGGAGCGATCAATCGAATCGCTTCATCATCAGTTGACTCTTCAATCTGCAGTGGTCGAATCCAGGTGTTGAACTGCTGATCTGGCAACTCATCTCTTAAGTAGCCGAGACATTTATCCCAAAGTGCCTGAGACAA